>JBGPBL010000052.1:0-19949 GCA_041481225.1 Sulfurifustaceae bacterium
CCTGGTTGCGATGGCCATCCTGCTCGACGACTGGCGGACACGACAGCCGCCGCGTTGACCACCCGGGCGCGAGGATGCGGTACGAGGCTGCAGGGCGCGCACGCACCGCGGCCTCGCAGGACAGGCGCTCGCCGGTTATAACGCCGGCGGTCGGTCCTACGGCTACCGTCATGTGCCGATTGAGGACCCGAGCCGCAAGGACCACCTCGGCCGACCCATTATCGTCGCTGTCCGGCGCGAGATCGACCTGGAGCAGGCAAAGGTTGTCCGGCGCATTTTCAAGCTGTTCGCCGAGGGCTACTCGCCGCGCGTGATTGCTGACAAGCTGAACACGCTCGATGTCCCGCCGCCGGGCGCGACGTGGAACCGTCGCACACGGCAGTGCCGCGGCTGGTCCGGCTCTGCGATATACGGCGACCTGAAACGCGGATTCGGGATTTTGTGCAACCCGCTCTATTCGGGGATGTACATCTGGAACCGGACCCGACGGCAGATCGACCCTGACACCAAGGCCCGCCGACATGCGCCGCGTCCGCGCGACGAATGGGTGATCCAGGAGGTGCCCGAGCTGCGGATCGTGCCGCAGGAGCTTTGGGAGGCAGCTCAGGCCCGCATGCAGGCTCAGCGCGCGCGCAGCAAGACGCTTCCAGGCAAGCACGCACCCACCGGCCGAGGGCCGAAGTACCTGTTTTCCGGGCTGCTCAAGTGCGCCGAGTGCGGCGGGAACTTCGTTATCGTCAACGAACACTCCTACGGCTGCGCCGCGCACAAGGACCGTGGCCCGCACGTCTGCGGCAATAGCCTGAAGGTCGCGCGACGCTTGGTTGAGACGCTGCTGCTGGAGTCGGTGAAGCGCGATCTATTCACCGATGAGACGATCCGGCTGTTCACCCGCGAAACGTCCAGGCAGCTCGCCGAGCGGCGCAGCCCCAAGGACGCCGAGGCCACGCGTGAGAGGCTCGCGAAGGTCAGGCAGGAGATCGATAACCTGCTCGCCGCGATCAAGGCGGGCGTGCTGACAGCTACGACCAAGGAGGAGATGGAGCGGCTCGAAGTCGAGCAGGACAGGCTATTCGCCTCGCTCAATGCCGAGACCCGCAAGCTGGAGAAGGTTGGGCACATCCTTCCGGGGGCCGTCGAGCGGTTCCGCGATATGGTCGGTAGCCTCGAAACGGTGACACTTCGTGACGTGACCCGAGCGCGGGCCCAACTCCGTCGGCTCATCGGCGAAGTTCCGTTGCGCCCGAGGGACGGCTATTTGGAAGCCGAGCTAACCGGGAATTATCCCGGTATACTACGGCTCGCTGGTATCGGTTTTCAGAGCCGAAATAATTGTGGTACCGAGGAGAGGACTTGAACCTCCACGAGCTTGCGCCCGCTAGCACCTGAAGCTAGTGCGTCTACCAATTTCGCCACCTCGGCATGGAGTCCGTGAATTATACGAGACCCGGCAGGACGGCGCACTTTACCGAGAGATAAATTTTATGTCAACGCAAAAGCAGGGAAAATCAGCCAAGGACCCCATGGCGGATCGGGAAAAACAGAAGTATGAGTTTCCCGTGCCCAGCCGTGAGGCCATTCTCAAGTTGCTCACAGACCGCAATGAACCGCTCGAGTTCAAAATATTGACGGACACCCTCGGTGTGCATGGCGAGCGCGACGAGGACGCCTTTTCGCGACGCCTGCGGGCCATGGAGCGTGACGGCCAGATACTGAAAAATCGCCGTGGGCTCTACGGGCTGGCCAGCAAGATGGACATGGTCAGTGGGCGCGTGACGGGCCACCCGGATGGTTTCGGGTTTCTGATTCCGGACGAGAAGGGCGAAGACCTGTTTCTGTCGCCGAGGGAAATGCGCCAGGTACTGCATGGCGACCGCGTCATGGCGCGGGTCACCGGCATCGATCAGCGCGGCCGCAAGGAAGGCGCCGTGGTCGAGGTGCTCGAACGCGCGCACAAAACCATTGCCGGTCGTTACGTCACCGCGGACCGCATGGGCTTCGTGGTGCCGGCCGATAAGCGTATCGCCCAGGATGTGGTTATCCCTCGAGGCGATGAAGGCAGCGCTGGGGAAGGACAGATCGTTGTTGCAGAAATTACGACGCCGCCAACGCACCGTGCGGGCCCGGTAGGGCGTGTGATTGAGGTGCTCGGTGACCACATGGCGCCGGGCATGGAGATTGAAGTTGCCATCCGTGCCCACGATATTCCACATGTCTGGCCGGATGCCGTGATGCAGGAAGCCGCCCTGTTTACGCCCGAAGTTCCGACGGATGTGGCGCGCGGTCGTACGGATCTGCGCCAAACACCGCTCGTGACCATCGACGGCGAGGACGCGCGTGATTTTGACGATGCCGTGTATTGCGAACCGCATGGCAAAGGCTGGCGGTTGATCGTCGCCATCGCCGATGTGTCGCATTATGTAAAGCCCAATACGGCGCTCGACCGTGAGGCCTATGCCCGTGGCAACTCCGTTTATTTTCCGCAACATGTTATTCCGATGTTGCCCGAGGCCTTATCGAATGGCCTGTGCTCGATCAACCCGCATGTCGACCGCCTGTGCATGGTCTGCGACATGCAGGTCGCCGAAGGCGGCAAGATCAGCAAATACCAGTTTTACGATGCGGTCATGCGCTCGCACGCGCGCCTGACGTACACCCAGGTGGCGGCGATGCTGGTGGATCGCGACGAAATGCTGCGGCGTGAGCATGGTAATGTGGTTCCGCATCTTGAGTCGCTGTATGACCTCTTCAAAACCCTGCACACGGCCCGCATGCATCGTGGTGCCGTGGATTTTGAATTGCCAGAGACGCGCATTGTTTTCGACGAACAGCGCAAGATCAAGCAGATCCTGCCACTGCAACGTAACGATGCCCACCGGTTGATCGAGGAATGCATGCTCGCGGCGAACGTCTGCGCCGCCGAAATATTGAAGAAACACAAGGTGCCGGCCCCGTATCGCATTCATCAGGGACCGACGCATGAGAAACTTACTCAGTTGCGCGAGTTCCTGGTGGAGATCGGTCTGTCGCTGGGTGGTGGCGACTCTCCCGAAGCGCAGCATTACTCCAAACTGATCAAATCCGTCGAGAAGCGGCCCGACTCGCGCCTGATCCAGACCGTGCTCCTGCGCTCGCTGAGTCAGGCAGTCTACAGCCCGGACAATATCGGCCATTTCGCTCTCGGCTACCCGCACTACGCCCATTTCACCTCGCCGATCCGCCGCTATCCGGACCTGCTGGTGCATCGCGCTATTAAAAATATCCTCTTGCAACGCCCGGCCGAGATTTCACCGGAGCTGGCCAAACAGCATGGCGAACATTGTTCTCTGACCGAACGGCGCGCCGATGAGGCCACGCGCGAAGTGACGCGCTGGCTCAAAACCGAGTTCATGATGGACAGGATCGGCGAGGAGTTCGACGGTTATATCAGCGGCGTGACCGGTTTCGGTATATTCGTCGAGTTGGTCGAAGTGTATGTGGACGGCCTCGTGCACGTTACGGCGCTCGGCAATGACTACTACCATTTCGATTCCGCCAAGCATCGGCTGATGGGCGAACGCACACGCAAGATTTACCGTCTCGGCGACAAGGTCCGCATACGGGTCGTCCGCGTCGATCTGGACGAAACCAAGATCGATTTCGAGCTCGCCGGCCAGGCCGCAGGTCCCGCACGGAAAATGGAACGCGCGGTATCTCACAAAGGTCCGCGCAAGAGCCATGACGGCAAACACAAGGGCAAGAAGTCGCGCAAGCAAAAACGCTGATCATGGAGGAAGACGATCTCGTCTGTGGCCTGCACGCCGTGCTGGCGGCGCTCGAAAAACATCCAGACCGCATTGACGGTGTCTGGTTGAATGCGGGACGCGATGATGCGCGCATGGGCGCGATACTCAAGGCCGCACACGAAGCCAAGGTAAAAGTGCACAAGGTTCCACCCTCAGCGCTCGACCGGATGGCCGAAGGCATACGCCATCAGGGCGTGGTGGCGCGGATGCGGGGTGTGCCGGCACGCAATGAGAAAGACCTCACCGAATTTCTTGTGGGTCTAACAGGGCTGCCACTGCTGCTGGTACTTGATGGCGTGCAGGACCCGCACAATCTCGGTGCCTGCCTGCGCTCGGCAGATGCCGCGGGCGCACATGCCGTGATCGTGCCCCGCGACCACACGGCCCCTTTGAGCGCCGTGGCACGGCGCTCGGCCAGTGGTGCGGCCGAATCTATCCCGGTATTCCAGGTCGTCAACCTCGCACGCTGCCTGCGCGAGTTGAAAGAGGCGGGTATCTGGCTGGTGGCGGCGAGCCAGGACGCCGATTCCGATATTTTTCATGCTGACCTGCGCCGACCGATCGCCTTGGTGCTGGGCAGCGAGGGCAAGGGGCTGCGCCGGCTGACGCAGGAGGAATGCGACATGTTGGTGTGTATCCCCATGGCCGGTACCGTGGAAAGTCTGAATGTCTCGGTGGCGACCGGTATTTGTCTGTTCGAGGCTGTGCGCCAACGCCAGCAGCCTTGATGCTGCATCACGAACCTAGTGCCTACACTCCCTGAGATCATTGGACTACTTGGCCTTGTCGCCGGCGTGGGATATTGGCTGAGCGCGATGCGGGGCAAAGAACTGGCACGTACGGCCGCAGCACGGGCATGCCATGAAGCGCAGGTACAGTTTCTTGATGATACCGTGGTGCTTAGCCAATCGCGGCTAGGCCGCGACGCCGAAGGGCACGCCTGTTTCGAGCGCCAATTCCGGTTCGAGTTTACCGACGGTCACGAGCGCCGCTACTACGGCCATCTCACGCTGCTCGGTCACCAGGTGAAACAGGTCTGGCTGGGGTCGTAGCCGCTGGGCGGGTGCGAGTTAGTTTGAACTGCCGAGAGGGTTGTGATGTTCCTCGTTCGCAGACGGTGTTTTCCAGCCGGCGAGCATGCTTGTCAGCATCGTTTTTGCCTGGGCCGGGGTGACGCCGTAGATCGCGTTGAGTTCTTCCGCTGTTTTGGTAGTGCCTACGCGGTAGTAAATGCGTTCGCTGTAGCGAATGGCGATGGTTTCGCCCGTATCGGGCAAGATGGCAAAGGCGATTCCGGGAATGCCGGGGTCGTTATATCCTTCATTTAACACAACATACTCCTTTATTATTGATGGCAGCCTCACCATGAGAGGCTGCGTTCTTCCTTGTGGCTGCACGCAAACCCTTGCGGGCAGTTCCTGGGAAGCATAGGCGGCGTTTTCACTATTGACCAGCGAATGCCGGCTTAGTTTCGGAGTATTTTTGTGCGCCCGACCAGGCGGTGAAACCCCATGACGAGCGGCCAGGTGCTGGTGCGAAATGGGTGCAGACGGTGGCTGGACGGCGTGCCGCCCGCTGTCGGAAAATGCCTGAAATTCAGGGTCAGAAGCCCATATCCTGGGTCCCGCCCGCGCGTATCGTGGCCGGCGCTGATCGTTCTCCGGCCTTGCCGGGGGAGGGTGGTTCCAGTAGAATTCGCCGCTCTTTTGTCAGGCAGTCAGGCCCCGTTGGGGGTTTCCCTTGCCTTACCGCCAGTATAACAACTACAAAACGGCAGCGGAAGGCTGATGTTTATCCATAAGGAGTGTTGCATGCGTCATTACGAAGTCGTATTTATGGTTCATCCGGATCAGAGTGAGCAGGTTCCGGCGATGATCGAACGCTACCGTTCGATGATCGAATCCGCCAAGGGTGCGATTCATCGCCTCGAGGACTGGGGCCGCCGTCAACTCACTTATCCCATCAACAAGGTACACAAAGCCCACTACGTGCTCATGAACATCGAGTGTGAGCTTGAGACGCTGCGTGAGCTGGAATCGGCGTTCCGGTTCAACGACGCCGTGCTGCGCTCCCTTGTAATCAAGCGCAAACAGGCCATCACTGCTCCTTCGCCGCTCATCAAAGAGAACGAAGAGAAAACCACCGCTCCGGCAATGCCCGAGGTGGAAGCTATCGACGGCGGTGTGGAAGCCAGCGCTTCCTGATCGACCACAGCCCAGAACAGATTCGAGGAATATAAGACATGGCACGTTTTTTTCGACGTAAAAAGTTCTGCCGTTTCACGGCCGAAGATGTGGAAGAGATCGACTACAAGGATCTCGGCGTACTGAGCCAGTACATCACGGAAACAGGCCGTATCATGCCCTGCCGCAACACAGGCACCAAGGCCCGCTATCAACGGCAGCTGACGCGCGCGATCAACTACGCGCGCTATCTGGCGCTGTTGCCCTATTGCGATAGCCACTAACGCTTGCCGCGAGGATTGAACGATGGAAATCATTCTGCTTGAAAAAGTGCGTAACCTGGGAAATCTTGGCGATCAGGTCAAGGTGAAATCCGGTTTCGCGCGCAACTTTCTTATCCCTTACGGCAAGGCCGTGTCTGCCAATGAGGAAAACCGCGCGAAGTTCGAGACCCAACGCGCCGAGCTCGAAAAAACCCAGGCCGATGCCTTGGGCAAGGCCCGCGCCCGCGCCGAGAAGATGAGCGGTGCGACGGTGCAGATTCTGTGCAAAGTGGGCGATGAAGGGAAACTCTTCGGTTCCGTGACCACGCGCGATATCTGTGATGCCATGAAGCAGGCCGGTTTTGAGCTTGCCAAGTCCGAGATTCATCTGGATCACGGCTCACTCAAGGAAATCGGCGATCACGAAATCTCCGTGTCGTTGCATCCGGAAGTCAATTTCAAGATCATCGTGTCGGTTGTCGGCGAAAAGTAACCATCCGTAGGCTGCGCCCGGCGACGGGCGAGGGCTCATCTGTCAATTCCGGTGAGCGTCGATATAATGTCCGTTATTCGGACAGGATAGTCAGTCCAGCATCAGGGGGGTCGGTGGAAGAACGAACCTTTTCCAGACGGGGAATGGAGTCGGTGGCCGACGCACTCAAGATTCCGCCCCAGTCTATTGAGGCCGAGCAATCCGTGCTTGGCGGTCTCTTGCTCGATAACCAGAGCTGGGATCGCATTGCCGACATCATCACGGCCGACGATTTCTACCGGCGCGAACACCGTCTTATTTTCAACTCCATTTCCGCGCTGTGCGCGGAAAGCAGCCCCGCGGATGTCGTAACCGCCTCCGAGTGGCTTGAGCGCAGCGGCGAGCTCGATGCCGCCGGTGGGCTTGCCTACCTCGGATCGCTTGCCAACAATACCCCCAGTGCTGCCAACATTGTCGCGTATGCGGCCATCGTGCGTGAGAATTCGATCATGCGCGAGCTGGTGCGCGCCGCGAGCGACATCAGCGGTGTGGCCTATACCCCGGAAGGCCGCACGGCCTCCGAAATGCTCGATTTCGCCGAGAAACGCATTCTCGACATCAGCGAGAAGGGCCACCGGCGTGGTGAATTCCAGCCGCTGAACGTGTTGCTCGGCAAGGCCGTGGACCGCATCGACGAGCTGTTCCGCTCCAAATCCTCCATCACCGGTGTGCCGACTGGTTTTACCGATCTCGACGAAATGACCTCGGGGCTGCAATCCTCGGATCTCGTTATTATTGCCGGGAGACCGTCCATGGGAAAAACCAGCCTCGGCATGAATATTGCGGAAAATGCAGCCGTGGGCCACAAAATTCCCGTGGCGGTGTTCAGTATGGAAATGCCCGGCACACAGCTGGCGTTGCGTATGATGGCCTCGCTCGGACGCATCAACGCCCATCGGGTGCGTACGGGAAAGCTGGACGATGACGATTGGCCGCGCCTGACATCGGCGGTGAGTCTGCTGAATGAAGCTCCGATATTCATTGACGATACGCCGGCATTGACGCCGATCGAGTTGCGTTCGCGTGCACGTCGTCTGAAGCGCGAACACGGTCTGGGCCTCATCATCGTCGACTACCTCCAACTCATGCAGTCGACCGACAGGAAGGAGGAAAACCGGGCCACGGAAATCTCCAACATCACGCGCGCGTTGAAAGGACTGGCCAAGGAACTCGAAGTACCCGTGATCGCCATGTCGCAGCTTAACCGCAGCGTGGAAAGTCGCACCGACAAGCGGCCGGTCATGTCCGACCTGCGCGAATCCGGCGCCATTGAGCAGGACGCTGACGTGATTCTCTTCATTTACCGCGATGAGGTGTACAACAAGGATAGCCCGGTCAAGGGCACGGCCGACATCATCATCGGCAAACAGCGTAACGGCCCCATCGGCGATGTGCGCCTGACTTTCCTCGGCGAATACACGCGCTTTGAAAACTACACCAGCGCCGGATTCGACGGGGCTTACCGGGAATGAGCAGGCCGGCGCGTGCGCTGGTGGACGCCGAAGCGCTTCGCCATAATCTCCTGCAGGTCAGAAAACACGCGCCGCGCGCCAAAGTCATGGCCGTGGTCAAGGCCAATGCCTACGGGCATGGGTTGTCGTGGGTTTCCCGGATGCTCGGCGAGGCGGACGCCTTTGGTGTATCCAGCATTGATGAGGGTATTCAGTTGCGCAAGGCTGGGGTCGCCAAGCCGGTATGCCTGTTGGAGGGATTTTTCACGGCGGACGAACTGCCGCAACTCGCGGAATTTCATCTGAACCCAACTGTTCACCATGAAAACCAGATAACCATACTGGCGCAGACGCTGTCCGGACCAAAATTGTCTGTATGGATCAAAGTCGATACCGGAATGCACCGTCTGGGCTTTGCACCGCCGGCACTGCCAGATGTCCTCCAACGATTACGCCAATGCGCCGTCGTCGGCGAAATTCGCGTCATGTCGCACTTCGCCACGGCCGATGTCACGACCGATGACACTACGAAAACGCAGATTGATTGTTTCCTGTCGCAGGCCAAGGGCTTGGGGCTCGAAATGAGTCTCGCCAATTCCGCTGGCATTCTGGCCTGGCCCGAGAGCCATCTCGACTGGGTCCGCCCTGGCATCATGCTCTATGGTTCCTCGCCGGTCGCGGGTAAAAGCGCGGTGCAGCTCAAACTCAAGCCCGTGATGACATTGCAGACAGCGTTGATCGCGGTGCAGCGCCGTCACAAGGGCGAGGCGATTGGTTATGGTGGTGACTGGCACTGCCCGGAAGACATGCCCGTCGGCGTGGCTGCGGTCGGCTACGGTGACGGCTATCCGCGGCATGCCCCTCCCGGCACGCCGGTATTGGTCAATGGTAAACGCGTGCCCTTGATTGGCCGCGTGTCGATGGACATGATCACGCTGGATCTGCGGACCCAGGCACAAGCCAGCGTTGGCGATCCCGTGGTGTTGTGGGGCGAGGGCTTGTCGGTGGATGAGGTGGCGCAGTCCGCCGGGACCATTTCCTACGAATTATTGTGTCACGTGGCCGACCGCATTCCGCGGGTCGCGATTAATCAATAAAAATTCACAGGAGCAACGGGGTGTACAGGATTAATACGTGAAGCAATTTTTCAAAATCCTGCCGGTACTGTTGCATCGTGTTAATCCTGCGGAATCCTGTTAATCCTGTCTATTCGACATATGGCCAAGGTCAAATCGGTTTTCAGCTGTAACGAATGCGGTGCGCAATCGCCGAAATGGGTGGGACAGTGCCCGTCCTGCGGCGCCTGGAACAGCCTGCATGAGGCTGCCGTGGTAACGGCCACGATGGCCCGCGGCGGACGCCAGTTTGGCACGCCGGCCAGTGCGCGCAATCTCATCGAGCTTGCGCCGGAAAAGATCGCGCGTCTGACCACTGGCATTACCGAGCTCGATCGCGTGTTGGGAGGCGGCCTCGTCGTCGGTTCGGTGGTGCTGATCGGCGGCGATCCCGGCATTGGAAAATCCACGCTGCTGATACAGGCGCTCGCGGGTGTCAGCGAGACGATGACCGTACTCTATGTCAGCGGCGAGGAATCGTCCGACCAGATCGCCTTGCGCGCGCAACGTCTGGGGCTCAAGGGAAAACATCTGCGCCTGCTGACGGAAAATCAGGTCGAGGCCATCATCAGTGCCGCCCAGACCGAGCGCCCGCAGGTCATTGTTGTGGATTCCATCCAGACGATGTTTACGGAAATCCTGCAGTCGGCGCCGGGCAGCGTCGCCCAGGTGCGTGAATCCGCAGCGCATCTTGTGCGCTATGCCAAGCAGACCGGCACGGCCCTGTTTCTGGTGGGGCACGTAACCAAAGAAGGAACGCTGGCCGGCCCGCGCGTACTGGAGCACATGGTGGATACGGTACTTTATTTTGAAGGCGACACCGGTAGCCAGTTCCGCATCATTCGCGCCATCAAGAACCGTTTCGGCGCGGTTAACGAAATCGGCGTATTCGCAATGACGGAGTCAGGTCTGCGTGAGGTGGGCAATCCTTCTTCGATGTTTCTCAGTCGCCAGGGCGATGACGTGCCCGGCAGCATCGTGCTCGCCACCCAGGAAGGAACGCGACCGCTGCTGGTCGAAGTTCAGGCATTAGTGGACCAAAGCCACCTTAGCAATCCGCGGCGTGTGTGCGTGGGACTCGATCAGAATCGGCTTGCCATGCTGCTCGCGGTCTTGCACCGCCATGCCGGGGTGGCGACGTACGATCAGGACGTGTTTGTGAACGTGGTCGGTGGCGTGCGCATCACCGAGACTGCGGCGGATCTCGCTATTCTCGTGGCCACGTTATCCAGTCTGCGCAACCGCCCGCTGGGCAAGGACCTGGTGGCGTTCGGCGAAGTAGGGCTGGCGGGAGAGGTAAGGCCGGTTCAGCGGGGACAGGAGCGTATACGTGAAGCCGCGAAGCTCGGGTTTAAGCGGGTTTTGATCCCGGTGGCCAACATGCCCAAGAAACCGAGCGAAGAAATCGAGCTGCTTCCTGTGCGGCGTCTGGGCGAAGCGTTGGAGATGCTGAAATAGAAAAAGAGACAGAATTACCCTGCTCAAGCCTGTGAATGTTGTTTATTTTAAATAGAATTGCAGACGTGTACCACCGACTTCAATAATATCGCCGTTTTTCAATTTGTTTCCGCTCGTCGTAATCTGCCGTCCGTTCAATTTCGGTATTTCATCCTCGCCCGGAGACAGAATATAGCCGTCCGCCGTCTGGGTAATGGCACCGGCGCGCTTGCCGATCTTCCCGAGATTGGTCACTTTCTTGGTCAGGTCGATACGCTTGCCGCTATTCACACCGCTCAGCACAAAAACTGCACCTTGGCGCCCGGTTTTGGGTGCGTGATCCTTGGATGTTGTTTCCACGGTGGTGGAGGGGGGCTCTGAATCAGTCACTGGTGCCGGTTTTGGTACAGGTGGTTTGGGCGACTCCACTGTTGGGGCGCGTGCCCCCGGGTTGATGATGACGGTTTTGGCAAAGTCTTCCGGCTGTTTTTTGGATGCCTCGCTGAAATAAACAAAGGTATGTTTGCCGATGATGACAGCATCGCCATTTTTCAGGTGATGTTTGGCGATTTTTTTATTGTTAATGAAAGTCCCATTGGTGCTGTTCAGGTCCTGAATGAACGAATCATCGCCGACGGTGTAGATGTTGGCGTGCTCGCCGCTGATTGCAAGGTTATCGATGTGGATCTCGCACCCCGGCTTGCGGCCGATCTTCATGTCGCCCTGTTTCAGGTCGACATGGTCGATGACTTCGTCATTGAATTTTATGATAAGTTTTGCCATTTTACTTTCCCCGATTCTAGTAACCCCAATTCCACACGGGCCTTACGATGGCCCGGTATCCATAGTTTAGACCTGATTTTTCAGCTGCTGCAGTTTATGCAAGGCTTCCTTATTGCGCACAAACAGGCCGCTGGCGCACACAAGAATCACGGACACGTTGTCCGGACCACCGCGGTCATTGGCGGTGTCGACCATGCGCTGGGCCGCGGCGTCCAGATTGCGCCCATATTCCATCAACATCATCTCGATATCCCCGTCCGGCACCACATCGTTCAGGCCGTCCGAACAGAGAAGATAAATGTCTTCGTTCTGAAATGGTTGTTCGCTGATATCCGGCTTGACGGTGGCATCCACCCCCAGCGCCCGGGTGACCAGGTTCTTGCCGATGGATTTCCGTGCCTCTTCCATCGTCATCAGGCCGCGGCTGACGAGTTCCTGGATGACGGAGTGGTCTTGCGTCAGCTGCTCCAACGCCCCATCGCGAAACCGATACAGGCGGGAATCGCCCACATGCGCGACACACATCTTGTTTCCGTAAAAGAGGGTGACCACGACGGTTGAGCCCATGCCGGCGCATTCCGTTTTGGTGCTGGCGAGTTCATGAATGGCGCCATTGGCGATCTGGATTGCCTCGAGCACGGTTTTGGTCGCGAAAGAATCGTCGCCCCCGTCCTTGGCATCCGTGAAAGCCTCTACGACATGGCGCGTGATCACGTCCACGGCCATACGGCTGGCGACCTCACCGGCCTGATGCCCGCCCATGCCATCGGCAAGCACCACCAGCCCAACCTCGGGTTCGAGGGCGATGCAGTCCTCATTTTCCTGACGGACCCGGCCTATGTCCGTAATGCCGGTCATCATCAGTTGGTTCATCCGGCTTTTGCTCCCGGTTGCGCCAGATCACGCAGGCATTCGCGCAGGTCCTGATTCATCTCGGCTCCCGTCTGATAGCGCTGTGTCGGATCTTTCTGCAGCGCCTTGTCCACGAGGGCGACGAGGCTGGCTGGAATCTCCGCGCGCAGACTGGTGATGACTGGATGCTTTTCATTGGCGATCTGGAACATAAGCGTGGCCATGGAATCGCCGGTAAAAGGTTGTTTGCCGGTGAGCATCTCGAAGAGCATCACGCCCAGCGAGAACAGGTCAGAGCGCCCATCGACGTGTTTTCCGGCCAGTTGCTCCGGTGACATGTAGGAGGGGCTGCCGAGAATGACGCCAGTTTTGGTGCGGCTCGACGCGGTGATGCGCGCAATGCCGAAGTCGGTCACTTTGATGCTTTTGTCCACTTCGTTGTACATGATATTGGCGGGCTTGATGTCCCGGTGGACCACATCGTGCACGTGGGCGTAGGCCAGCGCGTCTGCCACTTTGCCCACGACGGACACCACCCAGGGCATGGGCAAGGGCTTGTCCGGTTTTATGTAGTGGGACAGGTCTTTTCCTTGCAGGAATTCCATGGCGATGTAGGCGAGGTCGTGCTCGTCGCCAGCGTCGTAGATAGTGACGATGTTCGGATGGTTCAGGCGGCCGGCGGTTTCGGCCTCGCGGAAAAAGCGTTCCTTCACCTGCGGCACTTCCGAGGCCTCAAATTCCTGTAGCGACAATGTCTTGATCGCCACCACGCGGTTGATCTTCGGGTCGCGCCCAAGGTACACGGTGCCCATCGCGCCATGGCCAAGTTCCTTCTCCACTTGATACCGGCCCAACGTCGGTTTCTCGTCGACGCCATTCAACACCATGGTGCCGCCGGCCGTGACGCCGCGCGAACCCACGGCGATGGTGTTCTCCGCTGCTTGCGCGCGCTGCTTGCGCGTGGCAGTGTCACGGAACTTGGCATCGTGGCTCAGGATATAATCGTAGGCTGAGGTGGCCTTGTTGAACTGGCGTTTGCGTTCGAAATCGAGCGCAAGATTGTAGATAAGGTCGAGCACTGACTCATCCACCGGCAGGCGCCGGAACTTGTCCATGGCCATGTCGAGCTGCCCCTGGCCCTGGAAGGCAAGCCCGAGCATGCGGTTCGTCTGCACCGAATCCAGCTCCACTTCCTGCTTCTGATGTTCGGTGGTAAAAAAACGTTTCGTAGTAAGCAGTAGGTGGCCGACGAGCAGCAGCAGTGCAGGCGACACGGTACGTATCCAGAGTTTATTATTCACCAGCATGAAGTGTTCACCCCCCAATAGCGCGAGCAGGAGCACCAACGACACGCCCGCGGCAATGCCGGCACCCATTCGCGGCAACGCGAACATCAGGTAGGCGACGATGGCGACGAACAGAACCAATTCAACCCACGTCATCCATGTGGGACGGGTGTAGAAATCCTGGTTCAGGATGCTTGCCACCATGTTGGCGGTCAGTTCCGGCCCATTCATGTCGGGATTGACCGGTGTGGCGTAGGTGGTGCCGATACCGACGGCGGTGGATCCGATCAGGACAATCTTGTTGCGAAACACGGACTCCGGCACGTTACCGCTCTGGACATCGGCAAAAGAATAGGTCGCGAACGGCGATTCGCCATTACGCCACGGATAAAATCCCGTCAGCATCTGCATATTCGGGTTTGTCTGAATGTATAGTCGCTCCACCTTCAACCCTTCGCCAAGATTGACCTCAATGTCTTGCGGGCCGAGGTTGAGGCTGCGCGCGGCCATGAGCAATGCTAGCGAGGGGTAATATTCGCCGTAGTGTTCGAGCACCAGTGTTTCCGCGCGCACGCCGCCGGAGGAGTCGCGCGACAGGTTGAGGTGACCAATGCCGGCGGCCAATGAGCCGAAGCGTTCGAGCGGAAAGTGCACCGCCTCGGTGGCGGAGGGGCCGCCCGGACTGTCGGGACGGCTGATGATTTTGGTCAGGCGGTTGTTGCGCACAAAATCGGGCGGCATCTTGTCAGGCTTGCCGAGTGGCGTACCGACCTGGAAAAACATCGGCATGAAGAGGTTATGTGTGGTGGGCAAGGTTTTCGCGAGCGTTCCGTCGGCATCCAGATCGGTTTCCGCCTGTGCCAGAAAGCGCACGATTTCTCCCGCCTGATTTTGTGCGTTCCTGGGGAATGGCGTGCTGGCCACATAGTCCTTGAGCTTGCGGACATAGGCCAGTCCCGGGTCGTCTTGGGGTTCCGTGAAAAAAACCAGAAGGCCGATGACTCTTGCTTCGGCGCGGGAGAGGCGCTCGAGCATGCCCGCGATGACATTGCGCGGCCAGGGCCAGCGGCCGATTTTTGCAATGCTATTGTCGTCGATGGCAACGATGACGATATTTTCCGTTGCCCCGCTGCTGCGGGGGGTCATCCTCACGCCCGTGTCGTAGGCCAGGTTTTCGAGTTTTTCGAAGAATGGGACACCGCTCAGAAGAGCGGCCGAGAACGCTATCCCTATGAGTAGTGCAACAAACCAATCCTGTTTGTAGAAACCGACTTTTTTCATCGCCGCTATTTATGCTTTTGTTTTTAAAGTATAGAGCGTGTTGCACTACCCATTTGGCCGCAGCGCGGATTATTCTGCGGCCAATCCATCACTAGAATTCACACTAGAGAATATTTGTAACTTTATGTATATAAAGGATAATAATTTACAATTTCACAGGAGTAGTTTTTCAAGGGCACGACAATAAACGCGCGACAACGCAGCGAGGTCATCAGCCGCGACACATTCATCGATTTGGTGAATCGTGCGATTGAGCGGCCCAAGCTCCACCACCTCGGCTCCGGTGGGGGCAATGAAACGTCCGTCGGAGGTCCCGCCGCTGGTGGAGGCCTCGGTTTCGATTCCCAGCACATCCCGTATGGCTCCGGTGATGGCACCGATCAGGACCGTGCCCTGGGTCAGGAACGGGTGCCCAGACAGGGTCCAGGTGATTTCATAGTCAGTCCCGTGCTTGTGCAGAATGCCTTCGACGCGCCGGCGCAGCTCGGCGTCAGTCACGGCGGTGGAAAACCGGAAGTTGAACAAAATTTCGAGCGTGCCGGGGATGACATTCTCCGCGCCGGTGCCGGCGAGGATGTTCGATACCTGGAAACTGGTTTTGGGGAAATCGGCATTGCCCTGATCCCATTCGATGGTGGTCAGCTCCGCCAGGACCGGCGCCAAGGCGTGGATCGGATTATTGGCAAGATGCGGGTAGGCGACATGGCCCTGCTTGCCTTTGACTTTGAGCCGACCGCTTAAGGAACCGCGGCGCCCTTTCTTGATGGTATCGCCCAGTGTCTTCACGGAGGAGGGCTCGCCGACGATGCAATAGTCGATCTTCTTTCCCTGTTGCTTCAGCCATTCCATGACCTTCACCGTGCCATTGATCGACGGTCCTTCTTCATCGGAGGTGATCAAAAGGCCGATAGAACCCTTGTGCTTCGGATGCGCGGCCAGAAAATCTTCAATGGCGGTAACAAATGCGGCAAGCGAACCTTTCATATCCGAAGCGCCACGGCCGTAGAGATAGCCGTTGCGTACTTCCGGCTTATACGGGTGGCTGGCCCAGGTCTCGATCGGCCCGGAGGGCACGACATCGGTATGCCCGGCGAAGACAACGAGGGGTTTGGCCTCGCCGCGCGTGGCCCAGAGATTGTCCACGTCACCGAAGCGCAGCCGCTCGGCCTTGAAGCCAAGCGGCGCCAGGCGCGATAGCATCAGCTCCTGACAGCCTTCATCGCGCGGTGTCTGCGACGGGCGCTCTATGAGCTGCTTGGCGAATTCGAGTGTCTTGTTCGTCATCAAATATCGCGCAGCAGCTCGTTAATGCCGACCTTACCGCGGGTCTTTTCGTCCACCTGTTTTACGATCACGGCGCAGTAGAGACTGTATTTACCGTCGGAGGAGGGCATGTTGCCGGAGACAACCACCGAACCCGCGGGTATACGACCGTAAGTGACTTCGCCTGTCATGCGGTTGTAAATCTTGGTGCTCTGGCCGATATACACGCCCATCGAGATGACCGAACCTTCTTCAACGATTACGCCCTCAACGACCTCGGAACGAGCGCCGATAAAACAGTTGTCTTCAATGATGGTAGGTGCAGCCTGCACCGGTTCGAGCACGCCGCCGATGCCGACTCCGCCGGAGAGGTGCACGTTCTTGCCGATCTGCGCACAGGAGCCGACTGTGGACCAGGTGTCGACCATCGTGCCTTCATCGACGTAACCACCGATGTTTACATAGGAGGGCATAAGCACCACGCTCGGCGCGATGTACGCACCCTTGCGCACCGCCGCAGGCGGCACCACACGAAAACCGCCGTCACGGAAACCCTTGGAGTTGTAGTCGCCAAACTTTGACGGCACCTTGTCGTAGTAATTGGTGTAACCGCCCTTAATGAACTGGTTATCCTCGATGCGAAAGAACAGCAGCACGGCCTTTTTCAGCCATTCGTTCACCACCCACTGGCCGTTTTTCTTTTCCGCCACGCGCGCTTTGCCGCAGTCGAGCAGGTTAATGGCCTCGAGCACGGCGTCTTTTACGTGCGTGTCCACGTTGCGCGGCGTGATCTGTGCGCGGCGCTCGAAGGCTTCGGTGATGATGGACTGAATGTCGCTCATGGTATTACTCCAAGGTTCCCTAGGTATTATTTCAGCGATTCTACATAATTTCGGATGCGTTGTGCGGCTTCCATGCACTCGGCCAGCGGCGCCACCAGTGCCAGGCGCACACGGTTTTTCCCAGGGTTTCCCCCCTGCGCGTGACGTGAAAGGTAACTCCCTGGCAACGTCAGCACGTTTTCGCGGGCATACAGCTCGCGCGTGAAGGTTTCGTCGTCCTGCGGCAGGCTTGGCCAGAGATAGAAACCCGCCTCGGGTTTCTGCACATCCAGTACCGGTTGCAGGATTTTCAGCACCGCGTCGAACTTGGCGCGATACTGGTCGCGGTTGGCGCGCACATGGGCCTCGTCGTCCCAGGCTTTTATACTCGCGGCCTGGGTCGGTGGCGGCAGGGCGCAGCCTTGGTAGGTGCGATACTGATGGTACAGCTCCATCACCGTACTATCGCCGGCGACAAAGCCCGAGCGCAAGCCCGGCAGGTTCGAGCGCTTCGAGAGGCTGTGGAACACAAGGCAGCGGCGGTAATCCGCTATGCCAAGGTCATTCGCTACTTGCAACAGTCCCACCGGCGGTTTGAGTTCATCGAAATAGATTTCGGAATAACATTCGTCCGAGGCGATGAGAAAGTCGTGTTTCTGCGCCAGCGCCACGAGACGCGCCAGGTCGCCGTGCTCCATCACAGCACCGGTAGGATTACCAGGCGAGCAGATGTACACGAGTTGTGTTTGTTCCCAGATTTCCTCCGGTACGCGTGCGAAATCCATGCGGTAGCCGTTTTCCTCCGTCGTGTTCAGGAAGTATGGTCGCGCGCCGGCGAGCAGCGCGGCGCCTTCGTAGATTTGATAAAACGGATTGGGCATGATTACGACCGGCTGTTGCGTGTGACTCTGGCGGTCGATCACGGCCTGGGCGATGGAAAAGAGCGCCTCGCGCGTACCCGCTACCGGCAGTACATGCCGCTCGGCATCGAGCGCGATCTTGTTCAGATGAAACCGACGTGTGGCCCAGTTAGCGATGCTCTGGCGCAATGCGGACGAGCCCTTGGTCACCGGATAATTCGAAAGGCCATTCAGGTTCGCCGTCAGGGCTTCCAAAACAAACGCCGGTGCGGCATGCTGCGGCTCGCCCATGGACATCCGGATCGCGGTCTTGTCCAGGGGTGGGGTAATACCGTGGATAAGCTGGGTGAGCTTCTGGAACGGGTAGGGCTGTAAGCTCGCGAGCCTGGAGTTCATGGTGTTGAGATTTTTGGAAAAAAATAATTATACGGTAACGACTTGATGCCATCCAACGATACGCGCCTTTACCCTGTTGCCGCCATGCTGGTTGGCGCGAGCCTATGGGGCGTGATCTGGTATCCCATGCGCCTGCTCGAAGGTGGAGGTCTGGGTGGTGTCTGGCTTACGCTCACGCTCTATGGCGCGGCACTGATAGCGAGTCTCCCACACACGGCCCGGGCCGTCCCCGAATTCGCCCGGCGCCCGGCGCTGCTTGTGCTTCTCATGATCGCCGCCGGCTGGACCAACATCGCCTTTGTCGAGGCGGTGCTCGAAGGCAACATCCTGCGTGTGCTGCTGCTCTTCTACCTCTCACCGTTGTGGGCAACGCTCATGGGTTGGCTGTTCCTGCGCGAGTGCATTACGCGCATGGCGTTGGCGAGCCTGGTGATCGCGATGGGCGGCGCGCTGGTGATGCTCTGGAACCCCATCCTCGGCACGCCGTGGCCGCAAGGCAAGCCGGACTGGATGGCGCTCACCGCCGGTTTTTCCTTTGCGCTGTCAAATGTCATCGTGCGCAAAATGCAGGACATCTCCATCGCGGCCAAGGCACTGGCCGTCTGGGCGGGGGTCGTCGTTGTCGCGCTTGTCATGATCACGAGCCTTGCCTTGCCCGCTCCACATCCGTCTGTTTCCATCTTCAGCGGTGCGGTGGCACTCGGTCTTTTTGGCATCCTGCTCATGACCATGCTCGTGCAATACGGCGTGACGCACATGCCCGTGCACCGCTCGGCGGTGATTGCACTGATTGAACTCGTCGCCGGGGCGATTTCGCAGCAGCTATTAACGAATGAAGTGGTGACAGGGAGGGAGTGGATTGGGGGTGTCTTGATTGTGGTAGGGGCCTACCTGGCAGCCAGGGCGTCAGCGAAATGACCACCGAACCTCTGGTGATTTATCTTCTTTACGCGCAAAATCACGATTTCAACTATCCAGGAGCACAATGATGAGCAAGGGCATGGACAGTAAGAAGCAAGGCAAGAAGGAACCGGAGAAAACCATGAAAGAAAAACGTGCGGCCAAGCGGGCCAAGCGGGACGCGCGCGGCACCATGAAGTAATGCCGTGTTCCGGTGGCACGAGGAGCACACGGAGCCTAAGTTATTGCGGTGGCCTGAACCCGTTTGAAGTACAGACCCCTGGAACCAGAATCGCGGCCTTGACCCTAAGCCGCCTTGCCGCCGCAATAACAGGCAATCTTAATGAAGTGTGAAGTGGTGTCGGGGCTGGACAGGCAGGGGGCGTGTTGACTGTGGTCGGGGCCTGTCTCGCCGCCCGCGCGAGCCGCAGAGTGAAGTGCAGGTCTACAGTCTGCGCCACTGGATAAAGCCGTAAACGCTGAGCGCCAGCGGCACCACTACACCACCGACCGATACCCACATCGGCACATCCCAGCCATTCATCAGAACCGGCCACTGAAAAACCACACGCGCCAGATGCGCGATGCCGACAACCATAAACTTGAATCCACCGCTAAACAGCTCACGCCTGTTCCTGACACGCCTTCGCCATTTGCCCGGTTCGCGCTTCACCGGCGGCGTTTACGACAGCCGCCTCCACGCGCAGGTCCCGGTGCTCACCACCGGCTAGCTGGCGAAGA
>JBGPBL010000053.1:0-18523 GCA_041481225.1 Sulfurifustaceae bacterium
CTTTGAGCATCCTAAAAGGATTGTATTTGTCTCTAAAGGTCCGAATGGAAATTTATACAAAAACATGAATAGAAACTCCCAGGAGGAAGAAATGCACTGGAGAGGACTTGAACCTCTGACCACCTGGTTCGTAGCCAGGTACTCTATCCAGCTGAGCTACGGGCGCATTGTGCGGCGATTATACTCGACAGAGGAACGAGAGAAAACGCGTTGAAATGACAGGTTGTTCTATTTTTTTCTCGGTACGGAAGAAGCGGGTTTGCCTCCGGGCCATACTCCCTGATGAGCATCTTAATGCCCGCAATCCTGCATATAAAGAACATGGCGGAGAGAGAGGGATTCGAACCCTCGATACGCTTTTGGCATATACACCCTTAGCAGGGGTGCGCCTTCGACCGCTCGGCCATCTCTCCGGGCGCGGAACGCCCGAAGGATACCCGTTGGTTCGTGTGACGTAAAGCGAGTTGATTACCCTTTGCTGCCGCCCACCGCGTGCGCCATTGGAGGCGCCACACCGGCTTCTTTCTCTTTTTTGATACGCTCGTAGATTTCTTCGCGGTGCACGGGGATTTCCTTCGGGGCGTTCACACCGATCCTCACCTGATTCCCCTTGATCCCTAATACCGTCACCTGAACATCATCGCCGATGTTGAGGGTTTCACCAATGCGTCTGGTTAATATCAGCATTGTTCTATACTCCTTATTGGTCTTACACAACAGTCCATCGATTCCTTATCCCGTGACCCGACGTCCACCCTGGCCGACCGGCTCCTCAACAATACTGCCCCCACGTTTTGTCCATTTACTGACAGTTTTTGGCAGCCTTCCATTGGCTATAAGCGGGTTTCCCAGGTTAATTACGGCGAATTAACCGGCAAAATGCGGCGTGGTATCACACCGTGAATCGTCTAAGTTACGGATATTTATTACAAAATCCGCCACCCCAACGATTCCCTGCCTGCCTCCCCCATATCTATGCAGCTTCTATGCCAAGCCAAGCCGCAATATTCAGGCCGCAGGTCTGCCGGATTTCTCCAGGCCAAAGGTGTTGTGCAGGGCGCGCACACCGAGTTCCAGATATTTTTCGTCCACTACCACGGAGATTTTTATCTCCGACGTCGAAATCATCTGGATATTGATGCCCTCGTCGGCGAGGGTCTTGAACATCTGGCTGGCAATCCCGGCATGCGAGCGCATGCCGACACCAACCACGGAAATCTTGGCAATCTTGTCGTCGCCGGTGACTTCGCGTGCTTTCATTTCCTGTGCAACCTTCTTCAGGATGTCCATCGCCTTCTTGTAATCGCCGCGGTGCACGGTAAACGTGAAATCCGTCGAGCCGTCAGCGCCGACATTCTGCACGATCATATCGACGTTGACGTTGGCCTTGCCGATTTCGCCCAGGATCTGCGCCGCGATGCCGGGCTTGTCCGGTACGCCACGGATCGTGAGCTTGGCTTCATCGCGGTTAAAGGCAATGCCTGAAATTAATGGCGCTTCCATCTCGTTTTCCTCATAAGTAATGAGCGTGCCCGGGCCTTCCTCGAAAGAGGAAAGCACGCGCAGCGGAACCTTGTACTTGCCGGCAAACTCGACCGAGCGGATCTGCAACACTTTGGAGCCGAGACTCGCCATCTCGAGCATCTCCTCGAAGGTGATGCGATCAAGACGTCGTGCCTGCGACACAATCCGCGGATCGGTGGTGTAGACGCCGTCCACATCGGTATATATCTGGCACTCATCAGCCTTGAGCGCGGCCGCGAGCGCAACACCCGTGGTATCCGAGCCGCCACGCCCAAGAGTTGTGATATTGCCGTCTTCGTCCACCCCCTGGAAACCGGCGACCACCACCACCCGGCCCATCTTCAGGTCGTTGCGTATACGCTGCTCATCGATTTTCAGGATGCGCGCCTTGCCGAAGGCGCTGTCGGTGAGGATATGAACCTGGTAGCCGGTGTAAGAGCGCGCCGGGCAACCGATTCTTTCGAGCACCATGGAAAGCAACGCGATAGTCTGCTGCTCACCCGTGGCCAGCAACACATCGAGCTCACGCGCCGGCGGTTCCGCATGGACACTCTTAGCGAGCTTGATAAGCGAATCAGTGACTCCGCTCATGGCGGAGACAACGACAACGACATCGTCACCCTGTTGCCGAAAACGCTTCACGCGCTCGGCCACGGCCTGTACGCGCTCGGGGGTACCGACGGACGTGCCGCCGTATTTCTGTACGATCAAAGCCATGATATTGGTCTTAACGGCTATGGGGTCGGTCAAAAGGCGCAGATTAAACCCGCTTTTGCCGTGGGAGTAAACATCCCCATGGGGGATTACCGTTAGACCTATTTAAGATTCTGCTCAACCCACCCGGCGACCGCCACCAGCGCGGCCTCAAGGCCGGAAGGGTCGTTGCCACCAGCCTGGGCCATGTCCGGACGGCCGCCGCCCTTGCCGCCGACCGCCACGGCCACCTGATTCACCATCTCGCCGGCGTGCAGGCGGCCGGTCAGATCCTTGGTAACGCCCGCAATCAGGGTTACCTTGCTGTCTGCTACCGAGGCCAGGACGATAGCCGCCGTGGCCAGCTTGTCTTTCAAGCGGTCCATGGCCTCGCGCAGACCCTTGGCGTCCACGCCGTCGATCCTCGCCGCTAACACCTTTACCCCCCTCACTTCCTTGGCTTGTGTAACCAAATCCGCCCCCTGCCCGCCCGCCAGCTTGGAGCGCAGCTGTTCCAGTTCCTTCTCCAGCCCCTTAAGACGAGCCTGCATTTGCTCAACCTTACGCCCTGCGTCGTCGCGGTTACCCCGGACGAGTTCCGCAATCTGCGCCAGATGTTCTTCGGTCGCACGCACATAAGCCAGCGCCCCCTCACCGGTCACGCCCTCGATGCGGCGAACCCCGGCAGCAACGCCGCCCTCGGCAACGATCTTGAAAAGACCGATGTCGCCCGTACGGCGCACATGGGTGCCACCACAAAGCTCCCTGGAAAAACCGCCCATGCCGACCACGCGCACCTCATCACCATACTTCTCGCCGAACAGGGCCATGGCGCCCGAGGCCATGGCATCAGCCACCGGCATGACGCGGGTTTCGACGGCATCGTTGGTGCGAATTTCGGCATTGACCAGCCGTTCGATCTCATCGAGCTGCGCACGGCCTATTGGCTCAAAATGCACGAAGTCGAAACGCAACCGCGCCGGCTCCACGAGCGAACCTTTCTGCTGCACATGCGCACCGAGCACTTTCTTCAGCGCCGCATGCAGGAGATGTGTCGCGGAATGGTTATAGGCTGTCGCGTAACGCATGGCCTCATCCACTTCACAGGCCACCTTCTCGCCCACGCGGATTTCACCGCTCTCAACCCGGCCGATATGGGCATGTCCCTTCTGCGTATCCAGAACGAAAAACGCCGCAGCCGCCGACCTGAGCCGTCCCTGATCACCGACCTGTCCACCGGATTCCGCGTAAAACGGAGAACGGTCAAGATAAATCACTCCTTCCTGTCCGGCCTTGATGGACGCCACATCCGTATCGCCCACGCGGATGCCAACCACCTTGGCCTCGTCACGCATCTTCTCATAGCCGGTGAAAGCCGTTGTGGTGTCGCGGTGGGCATCAAGACTCACTACCACCGCTGATTTGAACGTCGAGGCCGCCCGCGCCCGTTCGCGCTGGGCTTCCATCTCGCGCTCGAAACCAGCCATGTCGATTTTTAAATTGCGCTCCATGGCCACGTCGCGTGTGAGGTCCACCGGGAAACCATAGGTATCGTACAACCGGAAGATCAGATCGCCGGGAATGGTGGCGCCTTCGATCGCGCCGATGCCGTCTTCGAGAATCTTGAGGCCCTGCTCCAGAGTTTCATTGAAACGTTCCTCTTCCTGCTTGAGCACACGCTCCACCTGTGAGCGGGCGCTATTGAGTTCCGAATAGGCCCCGCCCATCTGCTCGCACAGAGGCCCGACGAGCTGGTAGAAAAACGTCTCGCGCGCGCCGAGCCGATGGCCGTGGCGAATGGCACGGCGAATGATGCGCCGCAAGACATAGCCGCGCCCCTCGTTCGACGGCAGCACGCCGTCCGTGATGAGAAAGGCCGCCGCACGGATGTGATCGGCCACCACGTTGAGCGAATGGCTCTGGCGGTCACTGGCGCCGGTAATCTCTGCCGCGGCATGAATCAGTTTCTGGAAAATATCGATCTGGTAGTTGCTGTGCACACCCTGCATCACGGCGGCGATGCGCTCAAGCCCCATGCCCGTATCCACTGAAGGCTTGGGCAATGGCGTCAGCTTTCCGTCCGCATCGCGATTGTACTGCATGAACACGAGGTTCCAGATTTCAACATAACGGTCACCGTCTTCATCCGGGCTGCCCGGCGGCCCGCCAGGAATCTGCGCACCGTGGTCGTAAAAGATTTCGGAGCAGGGCCCACAGGGGCCGGTATCGCCCATCGACCAGAAATTGGAATCGTCGCCAAGGCGCGTAAAATGCTTCGGGTTTACCTTGATCTCTTTCAGCCAGATATCCGCTGCCTCTTCGTCATCCTTATATATGGTGACCCAGAGCCGTTCCGGCGGCAGTTTCATGTCCTGGGTCAGGAACTCCCACGCAAACTGAATGGCTTCACGCTTGAAATAGTCGCCGAAACTGAAGTTACCGAGCATCTCGAAGAAGGTGTGGTGGCGCGCGGTGTAACCAACATTCTCGAGATCATTGTGCTTACCACCGGCGCGCACACAGCGCTGCGAACTCGCGGCGCGCACATAGGGACGCTTTTCCAAGCCCAAAAATGTTTCCTTGAACTGCACCATGCCGGCGTTGGTGAAAAGCAGGGTCGCATCGTTGGCGGGCACCAGCGGGCTCGACGCCACGGACGTATGTCCGTGGCGTTTAAAGTAGTCGAGGAAACGACTGCGAATTTCAGTGCTTTTCATGGGTACCACGTCAATCGACTTCGCGTGTATTCAAAACCTGCTGTATCTGCTCAAACGTAAAACCGCGGTATTGTAAAAAACGCGCCTGCGTGGCGCGTTCGGCGTAACCCTTCGGTAATCTGCCCCCAAACTTCTTGCGCCGTACCCGCTTCAAGTCCTCAATCCAGTCGCGGCTTCCGATATCCAGCCAACGCTCGATCGCTTCCGGCGCCACACCCTTCTCCTGCAATTCTTGCCGGATACGCAGTGGCCCATATCCCCGGCGGCGGCGCGCCTGCATCAGGCTTTCGATAAACCGGTCATCGGAGAGCAGCCGTTCACGCTCGAGCTGATCGAGAACCTGTTCCGCCACGGGCTCACCGCAGCCCTTCCGCTGTAACTTTATGTACAGTTCGTTGCGGCTGTGCTCGCGCCGTGCGAGCCACTTCAGCGCCAGCTGCCGCGCCTGTTTCGGATCAACGTCGGGCGTCTCATCGGCGATGTGCATGGAGGCACGGGTGTTGCGCTAGACGGGACGCCGCGAGCGATTCTCAGGCCTCTTCCTCTGCCAGAACTTCGGCCTCGGCTTCGCTGGCGCCTTCACGGCCGGCGACGACCATCGCCTTGTCACGAATGAGCTTTTCGATCTCGCGTGCCACGTCGGGGTTGTCTTTAAGGAATTGGCGGGCGTTGTCCTTGCCTTGGCCGATGCGCTCTTTCTTGAAACTGTACCAAGCACCGGACTTCTCGACGATACCGTTCTCGGAGCCGATATCGATGAGCTCGCCCTCTTTCGAGATGCCTTCGTTATAAATGATGTCGAACTCGCACTGCCGGAACGGCGGCGCGAGCTTGTTCTTGACCACCTTCACGCGCGTCTGGTTGCCGATGACTTCCTCGCCTTTCTTGATCGCACCGATGCGGCGGATGTCGAGACGCACTGAGGCATAGAACTTAAGTGCATTGCCGCCTGTGGTGGTTTCAGGGTTGCCGAACATGACGCCGATCTTCATGCGAATCTGGTTGATGAAGATGACAAGCGTGTTCGAGCGCTTGATGTTGGCAGTGAGCTTGCGCAACGCCTGCGACATCAGGCGCGCCTGGAGACCCATGTGTGAGTCACCCATCTCGCCTTCGATTTCGGCCTTGGGCGTAAGCGCCGCCACCGAATCGATGACCACCACGTCCACACCGCCGGAACGCACCAGCATATCGGCGATTTCGAGGGCCTGCTCGCCGGAATCCGGCTGGGACACCAGCAGGTCGTCGATATTCACACCCAGCTTCCGGGCATACAGGGGGTCGAGAGCATGTTCGGCGTCTATAAACGCCGCGGCGCCGCCAAGTTTCTGCGCTTCAGACACGATTTGCAGTGACAACGTGGTTTTACCGGAGGATTCCGGGCCATATATCTCGATCACCCGACCCCGCGGCACCCCACCGATACCCAGCGCTATGTCGAGACCGAGCGAACCCGTGGGAATGGCCTCCACCTGCTGTACCACCCCGGCATCGCCCAGGCGCATGACCGCACCCTTGCCGAACTGCTTTTCAATCTGTCCGAGGGCAGCGCTGAGCGCCTTGACCTTGTTCGTATCCATGCCTTTTCTCCTGCGGTAACGGCCAACGAGTTAAATTCTGTACACCACTATACATGTTTATGGCAAAGGATTATTTCACAACTACCCCGAAACGGCCTAGTCCTTCGCCACGGTATATCTATCATAGAGAAATCAAGGGTATTTTCGATAAATCATTCACACGGCGGGTAAGCCGCGAAGCGATGTAGCCTACCGAGGACCACGTTTATTTATTCTAGGCATTCAAAAACTCAAGCAACCCCTGAAGCGCCGTCACCACCGAGAGCCGCCGCACAGCCTCGCGGTCGCCGGTGAAGAGGTGCTTCGCGCTGTTACTATCGCGTTTCTTTCCGGCCCAGGCGAAACAAACCGTGCCGACCGGTTTTTCCGGCGTGCCGCCGCTCGGGCCGGCGATACCGGTAATGGCAAACGCCACCTGCGCGTGGGAATAGGCCAACGCACCCTCGGCCATGGCGCGTGCGGTCTGCTCGCTGACGGCGCCGTAGCGCGACAGGATCGTGGTCTTCACCCCCAGCATCTCGCGCTTGGCAAGATTGGTGTAGGAAACAAATCCGCGCTCAAACCATTCGGAACTGCCCGCTACCGACGTGATCATCTGTGCCGCCCAACCGCCGGTGCAGGACTCGGCCGTGGAGAGCATGAGACCGTGCTGCTTCAGGGCTCGCCCTACTTCTTGCGCCAAGGTATTAAGGTCTTCAGAGATCATGGTTATAGCCTGAGAGAGACACAACGCATACCTATAATAACGCCCATAACATGCGTACACCGAGAACTGTCACGAACAGCGCGAAAATACGCCGCAGGGTGATCTCCGACAAACGGTGCGCCAGTTTTGCCCCGAAGGGTGCTGCCAGCGTGCTCGCTACCACGATCCCTATGAACGCGGGCAAGACCACATAGCCGACACTGTACGGCGGCAACCGCGGATCGCCAAACCCGGCGACAATATATCCTGCCGTTGCGCTCACGGCGATCGGCAAACCGATAGCAGACGAGGTCGCAATGGCCTGGCGCACCGGAACGCTGCACCAGGTCATGAACGGTACCGAGAGCGAGCCGCCGCCGATACCGAAAAGCGCCGAGGCGATGCCGATCACCATACCGGCCACCGCCATGCCCACCTTACCCGGCAAACGCCGGTGTGCCGCGGCCGCCATGGTGCCACGGGCGAATTGCACCGCCACCGAAAACATGAACACGACAAACATGATATGCAGGGCGCGGCTTGAAAGCCCCTTGGCGATGCCCGCGCCGAGCAGGCCGCCAACGACAATGCCGGGCGCAATACGCCAAAAGATTTTCCAGCCCACGGCGCCACGGCGTTGATGCGCCAGGATTGAGGAGATGGCCGTGAACACGATGGTTGCGAGTGAGGTACCCAGCGCCGCCTGCATGATGATGTCCGGGTTTACTCCCTGACCCTCGAACACGATCACCAGTACCGGCACGATCAAGGCGCCGCCGCCGATACCGAGCAGCCCGGCCATGACCCCGGCCAAGCCGCCCATCACGATCAGCATCAGGACATCCATCGTCGTGCATCAGCGCTGCGGGCAGTTTGCCAAACGCCGATAGCGCGTTCGGATTCCATCAACGCCCCGACGCCATCATCCGGCCGGGCAGCCACAGGGCGATTTCCGGAAACCAGGACAGCAGCGCAATCCCGAGCACCATGATGAAAATAAACGGCAACGTGCCCCAGAAGATGCTGCGCATCTTGATATCGGGCGCGATGCCCTGGATCACGAAGAGATTCAGCCCGACCGGCGGGTGGATGAGACCCATCTCCATGAGGATGGTGACGATCACACCATACCAGATGAGGTCGATGTGCAACGCCTTGAGTGACGGCAGGATGATGGGCATGACCATGAGAATGATCGCGACTGGCGGCAGGAAGAAACCGAGCACTACCATGAACACGCAGCTCCACAGCAAGAACTCCCACTGGCCAAGGCCAAGCGACACCAGCCAGCCGGCGGTCTTCTGCATCACGCCGAGGTCGCTCATCACATAGCTGAACAGGAACGAGGTCGCGATGATCATCATGATCATGGTGCTCTCGCGCATGGTGCCGGACAGGATCGCCTTGAGGTCGCTCAGGCGCCAGCAGCCGTAGACGGTCATCACCAGAATCAGCGAGCCGAGCGCGCCGATTGCCGCAACCTCGGAGGGCGTGCCCCAGCCGGTGTACATCGCCACCATCACGATCGCAATCAGCAGCAGGAACGGCAGCAGCCGCGGCAGGGCAGCGAACCGCTCGCGCCAGCTGTAGTGCTCATCTTCGAGGATCGCGGCACGCCCGCCCGCACCCAGCGCGGCGCGTGCCTGCTGGCGTTCGATGCGGAACTTGATCACCACCCACGTGGCGAACAACACCGTGAGCAGGATGCCCGGCCCGACGCCGGCCAGGAACAGCTTGTTGATCGACTGCTCGGTGACGAGGCCATACAGAATAAAGGTGAGGCTGGGCGGAATCAGGATGCCAAGTGTGCCACCGGCCGCAATCAGCCCGACGGCCAGCCCGTCCGAATATCCACGCGCGCGCAACTGCGGGATGCCGGTGCTGCCGATCGCCGAACAGGTGGCCGGACTCGATCCGCACATGGCCGCGAACACCGAACAGGCGAACACGTTGGCGATACCGAGTCCGCCGGGAACGCGATGCAGCCAGGCGTTGAGCGAGCCGTACACATCGGCGCCGGCACGGGTCTTGCCAACTGCCGCGCCCATGAGCACGAACAGCGGAATGGTCAGCAGCGTGAAGTCATCCAGACCCGTGAAGAGCTTGTACGCCACCTCGCCGAGATTGGCGGCCGGCATGAACATCACCATGAACGCTAACGACGACAGGCCGAGCGCAAAGGCGATCGACATGCCGGAGAACAATAGCGCGAATGTCACCACCGCGAACAGGATGCCGATCGTGGCACTATCCATATTAATGAAGCCCTATGCTGTACAGGGACGTACGAATGCCGCGAGCGCAGGATGCGCACGACTGCATGGATGCAGGAGGTAGAGCAACGCAGGGAGCAGTTGCCGAGGAGCGGCCCTCGTTCGTCCTGACATAAGAAGAAGCCCTTATTCGCTCCATTTAGCGATCTCCGGTTCCTGATCGGCGATGCCGGTGGCCTTGGGATTATGCAGGTTGGTCAGCAACTGGACGAGCAGTTGCAGCGACAGCGTGGTCATGCCGAACGCCATGAGCGCGTACACCGGCCACAGCTTCGGATCGAACGCGCCATCCAGCCGGTGGCCCTCAATCCAGGCGTGATGCGTGAGCTGCCAGGCGTTCCACGACACGAAACCGCAGAACACCAACGACAACAAGTCGCCAAGCAGAAAGCGCCAGTGATTGACGCGCGCCGGCAACACATGCTCCAACACCTCGATCGATACATGCCCACGCTTCAGCTGGGTATAACCGGCGCTCAGGAAGGTCGCCGCGATCAGCGCCAGCACCGACAGTGGAATCTCCCAGTCGGTCGGGATGCCGGTGGTGGTGCGGATCACAATGCCAGCGGTGATGCCGGTGGCGGCCAGCACCACCAGCAGCGCCGCAACATAGCCGAGCCCGGTGTTGAGCGCGGCGAGCGCGGTGCCCAGGCGGTTGAGCGACATGCCGGATTACTTGACCGACAGCGCCATGTCGAGCAACGCCTGTCCGTTCGGGGCCTTCTCGACGAAATCCTTGTAGGAACTCTTCTTCGCGATCTCGCGCCAACGGTTGAACGTGGCCTCGTCCATGTCGACCACTTTCACGCCAGCTTTGGTGTAGACCTCCGCCATCTTCTGGTCGTCGGCCTTGGCGGCCTCGATGGCGAATTTCTCCAGCGAGGCGCCGACCTCGGTGAAGATCTTCTGCTGCGCCGGGGTGAGCTTGTTCCAGGTCTCCTTCGAGATCAGCAACGGCTCGAACATGAACCAGATGGTGCGGTTGCGCGCGCTGGTCACATACTTGGACAGCTCGTACAGGCGGTAGCTGATGAGCGAGGTGCTCGAGGTCATCGCGGCGTCGAGCACACCGGAGGACATGGCGGTGTAGATTTCGCTCGACGGCAGGCTCACCACCGAGGCGCCGGCCTCTTTCAGCACCAGCTCCATGGTGCGGTCGCCGCCGCGAATCTTGAGTCCCTTGGCATCCTCGGGTGTCACTACCGACTTCGAAGCGCTGGCCATGCCGCCAGCCTGCCACACCCAAGTGATGATCTTGATGCCCTTGGCATCGAGAATCTTTTCCAGTTCCTTGCCGATCGGCGCAGTCTTCCAGCGGTAGGCCTGCTCGTAGCTGGTGATGGTCGCCGGCATGAGCGTGAGGTTCACTTCCGGCACCTCGCCGCCGCCGTAGGCGAGCGGCAGCACGCTCATGTCGAGCGTGCCCGTACGCAGCGCCGAGAACTGGGCCGTGGTCTTGACCAGCGAGCCGCTCGGGAAGATCTCGATCTTGATCTCGCCCTTGGTGCGCTTCCCGACCTCATCTGCGAACTTGCGCGCCAGCTGGTCGCGGAAATCGCCGGCGTCGCCGCTGGAGGCCGGAAACTGGTGAGAAATCTTGATGACCTTGACATCCGCCGCCTGAATCGCGGGCGACGCCACACACCACAGCAGACCGGCAACGGCCGGGACGATAGCTAACAAGGGAAATTTTATTCTCATGACCAGCCTCCATCTTTGATGGATTAATCGGACGGCTTCCACCGAGAAGTTCAGTGGTCTCGTGGAAGACGCGAGCGTGCAGCGCGGCCTACAGATAAAACGCCTGTCCCAGGCCGAATCAGGGTATACATGGACAGATGCCAGCGATTATTCTTGGCATGCAAAGGCCCGTCAAGCACAATCGATTACCATGAACGAAAACATCTACACACTTTTCGCTAAGCGTTTTCCATCCGATCGGGGGGCATCATTCATCGAGATGGCGGATGGCCGCTGCTTCCGATATGCCGATCTGGAGGCAGAAAGCGCCCGCTACGCCCGCTTCCTGTCCGGCCTGGGTGTGTCACCGGGTGACCGGGTGACGATACAGGTGGACAAATCACCGCAGGCGCTGTTTTTTTATCTCGCCTGTCTGCGCGCTGGTTTCATCTATGTTCCGCTCAACCCCTCATACCGCCTGACGGAAATCGAATTTTTTCTGGACGACGCCAAACCGCGGTTCGTGCTGTGTGCGCCCTCCCTGCTCGGCCTGACACTACCTGCCGCCACGCGCCGCGGGATCGCCCATGTCTACACACTCGATGCCGATGGCCACGGCACACTGTCGGCGGCGGTGGCCGGTACACCGGCCACGCACGACATCTGTCCCGTCGCGAAGGACGACACGGCGGTGATTCTTTACACCTCCGGCACCACCGGCCGTCCCAAGGGCGCCATGATCACGCACCGCAATCTTGCGGCCAACGGACTGGCTCTGCATCGCGCCTGGGGCTTCCGTCCGGACGATGTGCTGCTCCATGCCCTGCCCATCTTTCATATTCACGGGCTGTTCGTCTCCTGCCATTGTGTTCTGCTCAGCGGCGGCAAGATGATATTTCTGCCGAAGTTCGATGCGGCCGAAATCGCGTGCCAACTCCCGCGCGCCACCGTGTTCATGGGCGTGCCCACCTATTACACGCGGTTGCTTGCGCTGGCCGATTTCGGCCCCGACAGCTGCCGTCATATGCGCCTGTTCACCTGTGGCTCAGCGCCCTTGCTGGCACAAACCTTTGAGGAATTTCAACGGCGTACGGGCCACACCATTCTTGAACGTTACGGCATGACCGAAACCGGCATGAACACCTCCAATCCTCTGAATGGCGCACGCCGCGCCGGCACGGTGGGGCCGGCATTGCCCGGCGTCTCGCTACGGATCGTGGATGCGCAGGGGCACGAGGTCGCCGCCGGCGAAGTCGGCGAACTGCTGATTAAAGGCGACAACGTCTGCAAAGGCTATTGGCACCAACCGGACAAAACACAGGCAGAGTTCACCGCCGACGGCTATTTCCATACCGGCGATCTGACGCGGATGGATGCCGACGGGTATGTCGCCATTGTCGGGCGCGCTAAAGACCTCATCATCAGCGGCGGGCTCAACGTCTATCCAAAGGAAATCGAGGGCTATATCGACCGTCTCGATGGCGTGGCCGAGTGTGCCATTATCGGCCTGCCGCATCCGGATTTCGGCGAGGCCGTTATGGCGGTGGTGGTGCGCAAACCGGGGCGCGACGACCTGACCGAACGCCACATCCTCGATGCGCTCAAGGGTGCGATCGCGGGCTTCAAGGTTCCCAAAGCCGTATTCTTCGTGCAAGAACTGCCGCGCAACACCATGGGAAAAGTGCAGAAGAACGTCCTGCGCGAACGCTATAACACGTCACCGCCACGCTAGCGGTGTAGCCAACGCAAAAATTCCTCGTTGTAACGGGACAGCCCCTGTAAAACCACCAGAGAATAAAAACCAGCCAGCGCGTCATCGAACATGTTGCCGAAGCCACCTTGAATCTGGCGCTCCAAGACACGAATGGGAAAGGGTTTCCAGATATCAAACAGACGAAACAGGAGAAATCCGACCACGACCCATTCCCAACCGGCTGGGGCCATAAACATAGTAATAAGGTATCCCACGATCTCGTCCCAGACGATGCCGGAATGGTCGTGCACACCCAGATCGCGTTCCGTCAGCGCGCACAGCCAGATGCCCAAGCCAAACATCCCGGCCACGGTAAGCAAATACACATACGCTGACGTATCCATCAGGAGCAGATAGATCGGGATCGCAACTAAGGTGCCAAAGGTGCCCGGCGCTACCGGCGCATAGCCCGCACCAAAACCGAAGGCGAGGTAATGCACCAGCCTGTTGCCCGAAAGGTTGGCGGGAATAGCTGAACGCGATTTCACGAGGTGCACTCGACAGCAACGGCTTTATCAGCCGGCGCGAAGAACCGCTGCACGTCGTCGAGGCGACGCGTCTGCGGCATCGGCGGCAGACTCGTCAGGAAAATCCGGCCATATCCTTTGCTGAGCAAGCGCGGGTCACACAGCACCAGCACGCCGCGGTCGTTTTCATCGCGAATCAAACGACCCACGCCCTGCTTGAGCGCGATCACAGCTTCGGGCAGCTGGTATTCCATAAATGGTTTGCGACCGGCCTGCTCCATCGCGGCGGCGCGCGCCTGCAACACGGGATCGTCCGGCGAGGCAAACGGCAGCTTGTCGATGATGACACAGGACAGCGCCTCGCCGCGCACATCAACGCCTTCCCAGAAACTGCCAGTGCCAAGCAACACGGCGTTGCCGGCGGCGCGGAAACGCCGCAACAGCTCCGAGCGTGGTGCGTCACCCTGCACCAGCAAGGGATAATCCAATTCATCGCGCAGCCGCGCGGCGGCCACTTTTAGTGCGCGGTGGCTAGTGAACAGCAAAAATGCCCGGCCCCGACTCGCCTTGAGGATCGGCAACGCCATTTCAATCACACGGTCCGTGTAATCCGGCGCCGACGGCTCTGGCAACCCGGGCGGGATAAACAACAGCGTCTGGCGTGCGTAATCGAAAGGGCTGTCCCACAGGCCGGTCTCGGCCTCTTCGAGACCGAGCCGCGTCTGAAAGTGGGCGAAGCTCTTATTGATGGCGAGCGTCGCGGAGGTAAAGATCCAGGCTTTCTTGCCCGCGCTCGCGTATTGGCGGAAGGAGGCGGCGATATCGAGCGGCGTGAGATACAACGTAAACGTGCGCATGGTCGTTTCGAACCACGCCACATATTCCGGCGGCGGGTTCTCGCCGATCAGCAGCAACCGGTCCAGCAGTCCCGAGGCACGATGAGCGCAATTTGCCAGACCCTGCCCCTTCCCGGCGGCGACATCCAACACAGTACCAAGCACTGCCAGCCGTGACTTAAGTTCTGTCAGGGCGCCATGAAACGTCTTGGCACCTTCAAGCTTTTTCCAGGGATCACGGCGCGGCTCGACACCGAAGGAGAGCCGGAAATCGGCGACGGCCTTCTCCAGACTCTGCGCCGCTGGTTGCAGGTCGGCGATGCCGCTGTGCTCTTTGACATCTTCGGCAATCGCGTCGCGGCTGAGACTGGTCAGTTGATGGCTGCTCAGGGAAATGCCAAGAAAATTGGACGCCACGTCCGGCAGTTGATGGGCCTCATCGAAAATCACAGCTTCCACGCCCGGCAACAACTGCCCAAATCCTTCCTCGCGCAACGCGAGATCGGCAAAGAACAGGTGATGGTTCACCACGACCACGTCCGCGGCCAACGCCTCACGGCGTGCACGGTTCACGAAACAGTCGTCATAACGCGGGCACTGGCTCCCGAGGCAGTTGTCCGTCGTGGAGGTCACCTGTGGCCACAGGTCTGAATCCTCCGGTACCTCGGTCACTTCCGCCACATCACCACTCTTCGTGCGCTTTGACCACAGAATCAATCTCGCCAAATGTGTAGACTGGCGCTTGCTGGTGACGGTCCCGTCTAGTTCCACACGCTCAAGGTGATGCCGGCACAGATAATTCGACCGACCCTTGAGCAAGGCGGTGGTGACGGGAATCGCGAGGGCGTCGCGGATCAGGGGAAGGTCGCGGTGATAAAGCTGGTCCTGGAGATGACGGGTACCGGTGGAAATCAGCACTTTCCTGCCGGAGAGCAGCGTGGGCACAAGATAGGCAAAGGTCTTGCCGGTGCCCGTGCCCGACTCGGCGATAAACACGGAATAATTCGCGAGTGCTTCCTCAATGCAAGCCGCCATTTCCTGCTGTGCCGCACGCGGGGTAAAATCGCTCAGCCGCCCGGCGAGCGGTCCGTCCAACCCAAGCACATCTTTGCTGGTCATCGTCAATGAAATGGCTTTCCGCTTCTTGCGCCAGGCTCGCCCCGACGATAAGCTGGCGAAAGCATACAACAATTCCTGCGACACCCATAATCCATAGAGCAATGGGGCACAAGACATACACGAGCCTGACCAGGGGAATCGCTTTCAGCATGGGCATCCTCCTGCTGAATGCCTGTTCCGTGGGCCAGATGGTCGCCCGCTCTTCGATCCCCCTCGTCGAGAGTGGCAACGTCGCGATGAACCGCGAGACGGACATCGAACTGGCCCGCGACGCCATCCCCGCCAACCTCAAGCTCGTCGAGAGCCTTATTCAGGAACTTCCCGGTAACGCCGAACTGCGGCTCCAGGCGGCCCAGGGATTTTATGGTTACGCATACGGTTTTATCGAGGACGAGAACAGTGTTCGCGCCTCCGAGTTGTATCGCCGTGGCTTCGAACATGCGCTCAAGGCGCTGGCCGCCGTGGGGCTCAAGGGCGACATTCATGCCATGCCGCTGGAAACCATCCAAACACAGCTGTCTGATCTCGGACGCAGTGCTGTCCCGGCGCTTTTCTGGAGCGCTTCCTGCTGGGCCAAGTGGATCGACATGAACCGTACCGAACCGGCGCGGATCGCCGATCTGGCCAAGGCCGCGGCGCTGATGCAACGAGTCCTGGATCTGGACGATACATACTATTATGGTGGCGCACATATTTTCTTCGGTGTGTACTATGGCGGACGCCCGCCGATGCTGGGCGGTAATTTGGCAAAATCAGCCGTCCATTTCGAAAACGCGCGCGCCCTCACAAACGGAAAACTACTGATTGTCGATCTGCTACAGGCGCAATACCTCGAGCGCCAGCGCTTTGACCGCAAACAATTCCATGATCGCCTCACGGCGGTGATAAACGCCTCACCGGATATTTTTCCGGAAATGGCGCTGGCCAATGCCATCGCCCAGCATAAGGCCAAGTGGATGCTCAAGAATGAGGAGGAATGGTTTTGAGAAGAGTCCTGTTAGCATTGTTGTTCACTGTTGTCCTGCTTCCCGTCGCACACGCGGATGAATCCTACACGCTCAAGTTTGCTACGCTCGCTCCCCTGGGCTCCACGTGGATGAACATCATCACGGACTGGGCGGCCAAGGTAGAGAAGGAAAGCAAGGGCCGGCTCAAATTCAAACTTTACGGCGGTGGCATCACCGGCGATGAACCGGATGTGCTGCGCAAGATCCGCTTCGGCCAGATCCAGGGCGCGGCCATGACCGGGCACGGGATTGGTTACATCTACTCCCCAACGCGCGTACTCGAAATTCCATTTCTGTTCCGCAGCTATGAAGAAGTCGACCACGTGCGTGCCAAACTGATGCCGGAGATCCGCGAAGGATTCCGCCAGAATGGATTTGAACTTGTCGGCTGGATGGACGTGGGGTTCATTCAGCTCTTCTCGCGCACACCGATCTATTCGCTGGAAGACATGAGAAAACGCCGCATCTGGTTATGGCAAGGCGACCCGCTGGGCACAGCCTTTTTCTCGGCCAGCGGTCTCTCGCCGGTGCCGCTGCCGATCACCGAGGTCTTCACCAGCCTTTCCACCGGCCTCATTGACACTACCATTGCTCCGCCCCTGGGTGCGATTGCGCTCCAGTGGTTCACGAAAACACCGTATATGACCAACATTCCCATCATGGATGGCGTCGGCGGGCTGCTGGTGTCGAGCAAGTTCTTTGATAGTCTCCCCAAGGATCTGCAGGAACTGCTACGTCGTACCGGTGAGGAAGCCGGGGCGCGGCTTTTGACCGAGACACGCCGCGACAACGAAAAGAGCCTTGTTGTTCTCAAACAAAACGGTGTCACTTTCACCACGGAATGGAAAGACAAAGATTCCGACATGTTCGCCATACGCGATCGCGCCGCCGCCGATCTCGCCAAGAGCGGCTATATCCCGGCCGATCTCTATGAGCGCGCCAAAAAGGCGCTTGTCGATTATCGGGCGCACAAGGGAAATAAGTGACCGATCCGGCGACACATCCCGTCCGTAATCGCACCTGGAAGGCAAAGCTCGAATATTATTTTACACGCACTGAAAGCGCGATCGCCGTTGGCGGTCTTGCGCTGCTGCTTATGCTTTCGCTTGCCGAGATTGGCGCGCGCAATTTCTTTCATACCGCGATTCCCGGCGCGGATATCCTGGACCGCAATCTCGTTCTGTGGATAAGCTTTCTGGGCGCGGTCATCGCCGTCCGCGAACGGCATATTAAGATCGATCTGGTGTCTGTGTGGATGCCTGAAAACTGGCGCCGGAGACTTGAACGCCCCATCTTCTTCTTTTCCGCCATGGTCTGTGGAGCCATGTTCTGGTCATCCACGCGCTTCTGGATTGAGGAATGGCGACACTCCTCCGCGGCGGACAAATGGATCGCCGCCATGAGCATCATCATCCCTCTGTGTTTTTTTCTGCTGGCATCCCATTTCGTCATGCGCCTCCTGATTGGCCCCCGTTCCGTCAAACGTGAGCCATGACCGTTACCATTATCATTCTCCTCGTCGTTATCGCGCTGCTTGGCGTACCTCTTTTTATTGTGCTTGGCGCGGGCGCCCTGATCGCCGCCGATGCCGCCGGTCTTGACCCGGCGATTCTGTCAGGCGAGATATTGCGCATGTCCTCCTCGGCCAACCTCATGGCCATCCCCCTGTTTACGCTCGCGGGTGTCACCCTGTCCCGTGGCGGCGCGCCACAACGCCTAGTGCAGCTGTTCAACTCCGGCTTCGGCTGGATGCCCGGGGGGCTCGCCATCGTTGCCATCGCCTCGTGCGCTTTTTTCACCGCATTCTCCGGCGCCTCGGGCGTCACCATTCTTGCGCTCGGTGGACTGCTCTACCCCATGCTGACCACGGAAGGCTATTCCAAACGGTTCTCGCTCGGACTGCTGACTTCCTCCGGATCGCTGGGACTGCTTTTTCCCCCGAGTCTCGTCGTACTGCTCTACGGCATTGTCGCCGGTGTCAGCATTGAACAACTGTTCATGGCGGGAATCGTTCCAGGAATATTATTGCTTGCAATGCTGTCGGTCTACAGCATGGTCTTCTCCCGCAAAATCGGACTGGTTCGACACACTTTCTCGCTTCCCACTTTGCTGACCGCTGCGCGCAATGGTATCTGGGATGTACTGCTCCCCATCGGTATTATCACCGGCATCTTTGGCGGCTATGTTAC
>JBGPBL010000054.1:0-17509 GCA_041481225.1 Sulfurifustaceae bacterium
TAGAGCACATCGAGGTCATACTTATTAATGATGCGATTCAGATGCACATAAATAAAATTGAGTCCGGGCGAGGTGCCCCAGTGGCCGAGCAGCCGGGGCTTCACGTGCGTGAGCGTAAGCGGCTCCTGGAGCAGCGGGTTGTCGAGCAGATATATCTGCCCGACCGCGAGATAGTTCGCGGCGCGCCAGTAGGCGTTCGTTTTGTGCAGCTCCTCGGCCGACAGTGGGCCCTTCTCTATCGTGGGCTGAGCTGTCACCTTATTCATGATCTGTTCCCCTTGCGACCGATCGTTTCACGGGTCGCGTCACGGCCACGGCCTCCTGTGCCAGGATAGCGGCCTCGTCCACCGGGATAACCCAAATTTCTGTCCGGCTCACCGGCTGGCTGATGCGCGCCTCGGTTCCGACGACGGCGCGATTCGCCTGCGTATCGAGCGCGATGCCGGCCCACTCCATATTGGATAAAATCTTCTCACGCACGAACGGGGCGTTCTCGCCTACCCCGCCACCGAAAAGTATCGCGTCGGCACCGCCCAATACCGCGAGATAGGCGCCGAGATATTTGCGCGCGCGGTGGCAATACATCTCCACTGCCAGCCGCGCCTCCGCGTCTTCGCGCGCCAACAGCCGGCGCATGTCACTCTCTCCGGCCACGCCTTGCAGACCGCAGTTGTGATAGAGCAGTCGCTCGATTACCTCCGGGCTGAATCCCTCACGCCGCTGCAGATAGGTAATCACACCCGGGTCCATGTCGCCACCGCGGGTGGCCATCATCAAACCCTCGAGCGGCGAAAAACCCATCGAAGTGTCGCGCGGCGCACCGCGTTCGACTGCGGTCATGGAACAACCAGCACCGAGCTGCAGCGAAATCACGTGTCCGCCCTCAGGCACCTCCGGTCGCAACGCGCGCCAGCGCCGCCACAGCGCGCAATGCGCAATGCCGTGGAAGCCGTAGCGACGCAGTCCGTGCTTGTGTGCGAGGTCATACGGGATCGCATAGGTGCGCGCGGCTTCCGGCAGATCCGCGTAAAATGCCGTATCGAACACCGCCACTTGCGGCACGTCTGCGCCGAAAAACATACGGCAGGCGCGTATTCCCGCGAGCGCCGACGGATTGTGTAGCGGGGCCAACGGAATGAGGCGCTCGATCTCGGCCTCCACTTTGTCATCCAGCGCGCACGGCGCCGTAAGGCGCGATCCGCCGTGAACGATGCGGTGGGCCACCACCGTCACCTCCTCGATGCCGTGATCCTTGAGAAAGGCACGCAAGATTTCCGCCGGATTATCCCGAACGTCGGAGAAATGCCCGCTCGCCAGCAGTGAAAACGTTTCGTCCATCGCGGCAAACACCGCCAAGCGCAGCGAAGAACTGCCAGCATTAACTGTGAGCACGTTCACGGCACGCTCCCCCTGGTGAGTACATGGGCAATGCATGATTTGAACTCAGGAGCTGCACGTATTTCTAGGTAAGTCTTCCTGTGATTTTCTTATTCTGCCGTTACTCCAACAGACACCATGGGCACCGTTGGGCATAGTATGGGGAAACAAGTGGGCCAGACTTGTTTGAACACCATGCACTGTAGAAAATTATCTTGCGCCTTTTGGCCTGAAAATGCCACACATAGCCTGTCCGAGTATTTGTAAAGCGAGAATTACCGTGGGCCACTACAGCTTCACCAACAAATACGTGTACCAAGCGGTAACGAACCCCGGTGAACAAGGCTCGTCTTGGCCACCGGCCCTATGGGTTCAAACTAAGCGTAACCACGTTCGTAGGTTCCGCAGGCTATCGCTGGCCACTCCGGCTTAGGTCCATGGACTGGGGTGAGCCTGTACCGGTGGGAGATGAGAGTAACTCTCGACATTGGGAAAATTCTGCGAAAAAAATGCGAAAACTAAATCAGTAGCGCAACAGTCGGTAAGTCGTTGTATTTATATAGTGCCGGTGACCGGAATCGAACCGATGACCTACTGATTGCGAAATGGCCAGCCGAAGATTCCCTATCGCCTTGAAAAATAATACCTATATGCCCTGATTCGTGTCTCTTATATTGCCCATTCTTGGGTGGTTTCACGCTATGTTTTATGAGTTTCGGCGGCCGATAAGAGACACTCCTCCTCACCACCACACCTGACCCGTCGCCGCCCGTACGTTGTTGGTCTCATTCGGCACAATCACCTGATTGGTTTAGTCATTGGCCACGAGCACATAATACCTGGTTCCGGTGACCACGGTCCCGGACTTGTAGCAGGTCATATTCGTGACACTGCTCGTGGCCCCGACTCCGAGGGAACTGACGGAACGGGTACAGTCAATAGTCGTCCTGTTAGACCACACGCCTTCGATTCAGGCCGCAAGGCGGCGCTTTACTTTTTTAAGCTCACGTTCGAGGCGATCGACTCGTGACTGAATCGTTTCTCTCCCCTTCAAGCCTCCCTTTAGAAGGGTATTGAGAAGCCTCTGATAGGGAACGCCTGTTTCCTCCGCCATAGCGCGCAGCAACGTCAGGCTGTCCCGATCGATATTAATCGTGATCTTGACAGAACCCTTCTTCGCCGCCGCCCGAATCCTTCGGGTGCCCACATGATCCATGCGCAGGTCACTTAGACTTGGTTGTTTCATTATAAAGCCTCCTGAACTTTCGCCACTCCGCCGACCCGATGATCCGGATTTTCTGTCCCCGGCGGGTAAACCGGGTCGTCAACACCCGCCCGGTCTCCGATTTCCCAACCCAGTAGAAACGCCCCTCTTCCTGGGAATGCTTCACATCCACAAGCTGGAATCCGCGTGGATCAAAGAAACTCTCGACCGCCTCGGAAAAGGTAACCCCGTGCTTGCGGATGTTGACCCGTTCCTTGGAGAGGTCCCATTCGAATTCCATGTATCCAATTTACCATATAGATATGGCTATTACCATATTAGGAAGTGTTGCTGTACCGAAGGCACTACCATCTTTCTTTTAGGGACCGCGTGTCTACATGGCATCCACATGAAAAACCCGCACAAGGCGGGCTTCGATAACTCATTAATTAAATGGTGCCGGTGACCGGAATCGAACCGATGACCTACTGATTACGAAACGGCCCATCGACGATACTCTATCGTCTTGAAAAAGAATATCTTTGCGCCCTGTTTACTGTCTCTTATATTCCCGACTTTCCGGCGATTTCACCCGATGTTTGATGAGTTTCGGCGGACGGTAAGAGACAACCTCCTGCGTATTACTCTTCTACCTTGGTCATGAGCGCGCAACCAGTTTACACAACGCACGATTGAATGGCCGTATTGGGTCGTCCTTGCAGTCTCCTTCCGGCCGAGGGTGTGTGAAAACACACGAACGCTACGTCGAGGTGGGAACGCGACGCCATTCGCGTTCAACATTGCACAGGTTGTGGCGCTATTTATATCACGATGGCACCTTCATTCTGGTTGTGTGGAGAAATTCGACCGCACCTAGGAGTTTTCACACACTCTGGGCCATGAGTGGGCATTCCGGACTCGAAAACATCACAATTTCATGCAGCTGCTATGGGCCCGCTTGCCGCCATTCGTCTCGACAACTCAGGTTCCATAGCGATTTTGAAATTCCGCTGCTCTGAACCATTGGCCAAGTCTCAAACCAGTACAAACCCGCCGTTCGCCCCAGTAGAAGTCGAAATAGGGCAAGGCGTGACCCTCAATGCGAAGTTTCAAAAGCAAAGAACGTGGTAATTTGAGTGAACTGGTTAGACCGCTAAGGGAGCAAACTCTTTGCTGGAACGCATCGGCTAGAAAGCCACAGCTAACGAGACGTGCGAAACCCGGGGTATGTCGCTCGTCTAAGCGGCTGTTCATGTTACTCTGAATACAGAGAAATTCTTCTCAATCATCATAGCCAACAGCATCGGTCAAATTATGTCAGACAATCCTTATTCAGATCTCCCCAGTTATGCATTTTGGAAAACAGCTGTCTCAGAAACCGATCTGAAGTGGATTAATCTAAGGTGGCAACCAAAAACCGCCATTGATCGGAAAACCAAGATCATCACTGTTGGTTCCTGCTTTGCACAACATATCAGTAAAGCACTTAAAGAAAACGGATTTTGTTGGATCGATTCTGAACCGGCGCCCACCGAATTGCCCGTGACGGAACATACGAAGCATAACTATGGCGTATTTTCCTTTCGTACAGGCAATATCTATACAGCTGGGTTGCTTAAGCAGTGGATCTTATGGGCTATTGGCACAGAAGAACAAAGTCGAGAGTACTTTTTTGACAATGGGCAATTTTTTGATCCGTTTCGCCCATCCTTAACCGTAAATGGATTTTCTTCGTTGGAGAAGATACTGATCGCTAGACAGACTACCCTTAGCGCAATTTTCAATTCTATTCTACATGCAGACTTGTTCATCTTTACTCTGGGATTGACCGAGGCGTGGCGAAACAAAGATGGAAGGATCTATCCAATATGTCCAGGAACTGTCCGAGGAACATTTTCACCTGACGATCACCATTTTCATAACTTCAACGAGCACGAGGTTAGGCGGGACCTTGCCGAGACATTTGACGCTTTGCTTAAGATCAATCCGAATTTGCGTTTCTTACTGACCGTCAGTCCGGTACCCTTGACAGCGACAGCATCGGGTCAGCATGTTATCAGTGCTACAACTTACTCAAAATCGGTACTGAGGTCTGCGGCAGGTTATCTCTCTCAAACCAGATCTGATACAGATTATTTCCCATCCTTTGAGCTAATTACTGCGCCAGCGTTCAAGGGATTGTTCTACGAGAAGAACATGCGCGTCGTATCGTCTGAAGGCGTGGCATTTGTAATGAAACAGTTTCTGGGTGCTATTGATCTTAAGGAGAACGCAGCCACGCCAGAGGCTGTTCTCGGCGTAAAGGCTGCCGAATCAACTGGTACAGAGAATAATGAATCAGAAAAAGATATCTGCGACGACATTATTCTTGAGGCATGGAGCAATAAGGTACTCCATTGTTCAGCTGAACTTCCAAATATATTATTGATAGGCGACTCTCATATCGGGAAAATTGCCGCGGCACTAGACGAACAGGGAATTCGATATGCAGGCGGCGGAATTATGAGCTCACTCGACTGGTTTGACGGGCAGTTTGAGTTGAGAAAGGATAATTATATTTTTGACGCTACCAGCCCTGAAGCAAATGTCAGATGGGATCAGGTCTGCACAAATTACCTTGCCAAACTAGACTTCAAAGCGATCAACTCAAATATCTGTATCACAAATGTCGGCGCCAATACTATCACTCCATCTGTGAGCGGCCTCTTGCCCCAGTTTCTCACAGCCATCTTTGGAAAGACACCCAACAAAATTAATATTAATCTCAGCCTGATTTGGGCCTACGTACAAAGGTCCCGCGTAAAGCATCTAATGCTGGTCAGAAAATTGGTTGATTTAGGTTTCAAGGTAGTGTGGGTAACAGACCCCCCAATTCAAGTTAAGAACCCCGAACTTCATGGGGTGATTGATCTGGTTCTAGAAGAGCTGTTTACTCAAACCGGATGTAATGTAATGAACGCGAGGAAGTGGGTTGCTGAATTAGGAGTTTTGCCATCTAGCTTCCAAAGGCCCGAAATGGACATTGGGGTTGATCGGAACTTTGCGGACTTCCATCATGGAACAGCGGACTATTACCAACAACTTACAAAGGAAATACTCAATCGATACTCGATTGAACCTCAATACCGAAAAGGTGATTAGGTGACGTAGCGAAGTCTGCTGAGGAATAAAAAAATATTTGCCACTTGGCCTTCTTATTTGCCAGTGGCTTTTGAAAAAGTGATTTAACTTATTGATTAATGGTGCCGGTGACCGGAATCGAACCGATGACCTACTGATTACGAATTCTAAAATTCGTGTTAGACGCTGTTTTTTCTTGTCTGAAATTGTTTGAAATTCTCTTTTCTCTCTTGCACTTACGTTTGACGCTGCTCTAAGCTCTCCCTCACTGTTTGAGGGGAGTTGTCTACATGGCGTCTACAAATCCAGTTAATCAGTCGGTCAAGCTGACGAAGCTCATCGTCGACAAGACGCCGGCGCCGTTAATCGGACAGCTGCTCCTGCGCGATACCGAGCTCAAAGGTTTTGGTTTGCGCGTGACCGCCGGCGGTGCCAAGTCCTTCATCCTGGAAAAACGCATCAAGGGCCGTGTGCGCCGCATAACCATAGGACGCTACCCCGGCATTACCGCTGAACAGGCACGCAAGGAAGCGCAGAAGCTACTCGGGCACATCATCACCGGCCACGATCCGATGGCCGAACGTGCGCAAGCGAGAATTCAGGGCATCACCCTGGTCAAGGCCTTTGACGACTTCCTGCAAACACGCGCCAACCTGAAGGAACGCACGAAGTACGACTACCGCCGACTCATGAAGGTGGCCTTCCCCGACTGGCAGAGAAAACCACTCACCTTGATCACCAAGGACCTAGTCGCCAAGCGCCACGGCGAACTCGGGGACAATCGCGGGGAGGCCTATGCCAATCTCGCCATGCGGTTCCTGCGTGCGGTGCTAAATTTCGCCCGGGCCCAGTACGAGGATCCGTCCGGCCACTCCATCCTCTTTGAGAATCCGGTTTCACGTCTGACCCATACGCGGGCCTGGTACCGCATCGACCGGCGCCAGACGTTGATTAAGCCTCACCAGCTGCACGCCTGGTATCAGGCAGTCAATGACCTGAAAGCGGGGAGTCTTAATATTAAGGTAAGGCCCCGTAAAGGACGTGCCCCCGTTAATAAGGAACCCCCTAAAGCAAAACCCGCCGAGATCGTGGCGGACTACCTCTCGCTCCTGCTCTTTACCGGGCTGCGCCGGCAGGAGGCCGCCACCCTCCGCTGGGACAACGTCGACCTTCAGGGCCGCACGCTCACGATCCCGGACCCGAAGAACCACGAGCCGCTGACGCTCCCCCTTTCCGACTTTGTCCACGCACTTCTGACAGCGCGCCAAGCCAACGTGGTTAATGAGGCCGAGGAATACGTTTTCTCGGGTAGGGGTGCCCAGGGCTACCTTGTCGAACCGCGCCTGCACATCGAGCGTGTGATCGAGGCCTCCGGCGTCACCTTCAGCCTGCACGATCTACGGCGTACCTTTATTACCATTGCCGAGAGCCTGGATATCCCGGCCTACGCCATCAAACGGCTGGTGAACCATAAAATGAGTCGGGATGTCACAGCGGGCTATATTATTAGTGACGTGGAACGGCTACGCCGTCCGATGCAGCAGATTACTAACTTCCTGTTGTTACATATACGAAATGAGGCCGCCTCAACCGTAGTCACGCTGCCTGCTGTCGAACCTCGACTCATTGCGGTTTCGCAAAGCACAACCAAAACGGCAAATGCCGCATCATGAAAATAGACAAGATATACAACACCGAAACCATTCATGCCGCCTACGCGGGAAAAATGCCAAAATCTTGCCGTCACAGCTTCATGGTGGCGGCGAATCGTGCGCAGGCGTTGTTAAAAAACCGAAGTGAGGCAGAGATTTTTTCACAGATCGATGTATTGATGTGGATGCTGCATGAGGTGAGAACCAGTAGCAACAGCACGGTTGATCTGCCAGACAACCAGAAAAGAATATTGACTACCACCGCTAGTGTGCTCTATGGGAAGAAAGATGATTTCAAGCTAGATGATGTCGGAAACCTCAGCTGGCCCGAGAATTTCGCATTTCTGGCTCTGTGCAACATCGCCGATGCGCTGTTCATCGAAGTGTTCGCACATGATGGTACGGAAACCTCCATATCGGATTACATCTCCATTATCGGGGATTGCGCGTCGGCGGCAGTGGAAGCCGTATGCTTCGGGGAACGCATTCTGCATGAGACAAAACTCGTTAGCGGCCTGGATGTCCATGTAAAGACCAAGCTGAAAGAGCAAATCAGCCTTCGCGCCTCGCACGCCAGTATTGCGCGGCATAGCAAGGTTAATGCGATAAAACAGCGATTCTTTAAGTATTGGCGCTCAGGAACATTCCCCAGCGGCGCCGAGGCCGCGCGACGCTTCTATGACTCCCTCCCTGCCGAACAACAGAAACTATTAAGCAAATTGGGCAAAGACCGTGCTGTGCGGACATTGTGTAGCGCTCTTGCAGAACTCAAGCAAACGTCTGATAACGTCTAAAAGCTGATACGCCTTCGCGGGTACCTATCGGCGATGGCGTCCCATCAAGCCTCCGTGCGCGGTGGCTCTCCGGTTACATTATCTGCTGCTCTCCCTCGTCTAACATCTGCTCGCATACCGCGTACACAAGCATGCAGGCGTACTACGTCTGCGCGCAGGCGTTCTACCGAACCGTCCTTGGCTCCCGAATACTGCCTCCAGTTCAATCCAACTGGAGGCAACAATGGAAAATCGTCTTCTCACCACAAAAGAAGCAGCAGTTTTACTCGGCGTCAGTGAATCTTTTTTAGAACGGGATCGCTGGGCTGGCGCCCGCATTCCGTTTGTAAAAATCGGCTCGCGTGCGGTGCGCTATGAACTCAGTACGCTGCGACGCTACATCACACAGCGACAACGATGCTCCACCAGCGTGCAGGAGCAGCGCCCATGACGCGGATATTTTCTGATGTATCTGTGAGTCATGGACATGGTGAAGCGAGGGGCGGGGTGCGCAGCGCCCCGCCCCCGCCTGGGCTTGTCTTATCTTCAACAAGTCAGAAGTCATTTTCTGATTTCATTGACTTTGATCCTGTTGCTGCTCGAAACAATCGGATGCGTCGGGGGATCATTAATTCGGCGAGACTGATTCAAAATGGGCTGATTGATCAAGAAATTAAATTCCGCGCTGCCATGCTCACATTGACTTATGCCCAAGATAAAATCTGGTCGCCTAAGGACATTTCGAGATTGCTTGATCATGTTCGGAAATACGCCAAGCGTTCCTGGCGTTGGACTCTGCCATACGTTGTGAAGCTTGAACTGACAAAAGCCGGTGTACCGCATTATCACGTACTCTTGTGGTTACCACGCGGATGCACGTTGCCCAAACCTGACAAGCAAGGATGGTGGCCTCACGGTCTTACGCGGATTGAATGGGCATACCGGCCAGTGGGTTACATAGCGAAGTATGCAGGTAAAGATGAGTATGGCGCATTGCCCAAAGGTGCGCGGTTGTGGGCCTGTGGTGGTCTGACTAAACAACAGCGGGCTATCTTGTTCTGGCGACTCGCGCCGTCTTGGTTTCGTGGATTCGTCCCTGAGGGTAGCCGTTGTGCTCGTCGCTCAGGCAGTTGGTGGGAGAATATCTCGGCGGGCATTAGGTACCGTAGCCCGTGGGTGCTTGATCGTGAGTTTGGCTCCGCAAAGCTACGGCTTCGGTGGCGCGGGTGGTCACTTGATGATGTGGTATTTGTTTAAGGGGCGTTATGACATCGCTGAATATTTATGAAATGTACGCTGAGAACGGAAATAAAGCAGGGTTCGTGGTACAGCGCAATTCATCGCCTCGAATCCTTGCTCAGGTGTTGTCAATTGGTGGCCGCGAGTCCGGTTCTCTTGAAGGGTCGCCTCCCTATTACAATAATGCGTCAGTGTTGGCGAATTTTTCCTATGCACATGGTTTCACTGGACGACCGGTCGAGTTAGATATTCGTGTATTGCCATGACCCGGCAGCTACGCATATCGGCGTATTGGTAATAGCGGGTAGGGATGCGCGTGTAGTGCACTAGCACCACCTGTCTCTCTCGAAACGGTGGTTAGGTAAACATTAGTCTGCCAATTGTGCAAGTTTCTGAAAATCAGTCTCACGCAATATCCGTATTGCCTGGCCCTTCAATATCAGTTCTTCTGTTTTCCGATGTTTCGCACTTTTCTCGTGGCCGTCCAATTTCATAACGTCCTGATCTCCAACTACCAATATCGTTGTTTTCTTTGTAACCCCAGGGTCTACCCTGCACCCAACACGAGACGCCATATCTGCTGCCGTTCTTCTTGGGATTTCCAGCGCACCAGTAAATACGAGTACTTCACCGTATAAAGGCCCTTCAGGGTTGCCATCGCGTGCTATCCCTGAACCCGATCCTGAGGAGCCTATCGGCTGCTTGCTGCGTCGCAGCCAGCCTTCGATATCGAGTCCAGTTTTATCAATTGCAGCATTGAGGATATAAGCTGCCGCTTTGGCATCCTCCAGCGCATCATGGGGGGTAAAGTCGTAGCCCAAGAACGCACAGACGTTACCAAGCCCATAGCCACGCTGCGCAAAATCCTCCCATGTGCGGCGTGCTACCCGAGCGGAGTCTAGCCAGGTACAACGGGGGTCACGTAACTTGTATTTTTCAAATGCTTGGTGAACTGCAACGCGGTCAAAATAAGTATGACATACGGAAACACGATCATCCAAGAAGCGATAAATCTCTCGCGAAACATCTGATATAACTGGGGCGCCTTTAACCGTGTCCTCATCGATGCCATGAATCGAAACATTTATTTCGGAGAAGTCGTCTTCCGGGTCGATGTACGTCTTCCATTCCTCTACAAGTTGTCGTTTACGAAACAGCGCAAGACCGATCTGGCAGATCGATGACATATCGGCATTTGCCGTTTCAACATCGATGGCCACAAACTCCATGCGCTTTAATCACCTATGTATAATCGATTTTGAGAATATAGCTCCCAGCAATCCTGAAGCTTAGCTCGGCCCAGCAACATGATCTTCCAGCCGGTTTCCATTTCTTCATTCGTGTAACGGTATTGTTTTCCGTCTGCCTCTTCAGAGAGCTGGAAGTAAGGGTCGGCAAAGTAAGCGCTTTTTGTTTTCCGATAACCTGCCAGATATTTCCATCGTCTACTTCCCGGTTCTCCAGCAACGTGCAAGATACCTCGCGCGGAACAATAGGCTTGGAAGGTCTTATTGGATAGATCGTAATCGTATTCGCTAACCATCAGGAGGAAGGTGTTTTCTTGGCATAGACCAGAATCGCCAGGCCTAACCAATGGTTTTGTTATTTCCTTACGTTTGACTTTTTTACCCATTGTTTCATTGTGCTTGTTGTTCTCGGCCTCAATCGCTCTGCAGCGCTCCTCCTCCCGATCTATCAGGAATTGGTGGACCTGATCTTCAATTAATGCAACCATGTCTCTGCCTCAGGTTTCGTCGCGTATTTTCTTACCTAATCAGTAGAAGACCCAATTGTCGCTTTATAGAATGTCCGGTTAGGGTGGCGGTTGACGGCTAGGTGCAGCCAGTCGCGCCAACGCCCAAGTTCAGCCAACTCTGCCGCTTTGTTGCAGCATCGGCTGGAACCGCTGGTTGGTCGGCTCCCTACTGGACTTGGGAAACCGAGAGACGAACAAACAAACGCTCACTGATTTCTTTGCCATCAATAGACAGCGTGACGTAAGCACCATTGTCGCCTTGAGGCATGGTTACGTGCACCCAGCCACCGTATTGACCTGAGACGTAGTTCACGAGGTTGTTGGGCCAGATTGTTTTAGTCAATGTGCCATTTCCAAAAACTACATCCGGCGGTTTTTGATTGTTCCGGTCTTTGTAGACGATCCCCTCGAACATGAAACCACCAGATGTCTGGCCACCACTGATATAAAGTGTTTTATTCCAATTTACTTCGATGTTCTTATCTGTCTTGCTGACGATGCTAAGAACGAACGCCTCACACCCTCCGTTGTAGCTGCCACAAACAGGTTTGAGGTGAGCCGTGAACTGCTTATTTTCTACTGTGGCCATATCAGGCGCACTTTTCCATTGCGCGGGTGGCGAGTGCGCGGGTGGCGAGTACACGCCCGCACAACCCGTGAGAGAAACCAGTGCAACCGCAGCTAACCCAGATAGAAACAACGTCTTGATTCTCATACACCCCCCCTTTAAATAAGAAAACTCTATATACGCCCAGCGGATAATATACAGAGATTCTGGCTGAACACCCTCGGACATGTGGGTAGATGCAGGTGTGTCATAAATTCCTGTTCCGTCGTGATTTAGTTGCTTCCCGGACCGTATATCTGTCTCAGGATATACGGACCTGCACACGATGCCGTTTCGATACAGGAAGCACTAACTGCTCAGGAACGATATCGGTCTATTCTGACCATCTCTGTCTACATGGCGTCTACATGAAAAAGCCCGCACATGGCGGGCTTTGATAACTCATTGATTTAATGGTGCCGGTGACCGGAATCGAACCGATGACCTACTGATTACGAATCAGAAATGCACAAACTGAATTTTTACATCTCCATCAACAGGTTAGGCAAGTATATTGCTTAAATTATGTGCAATCAAATATGAAGTTGAATGTAAATGAATTCAAACAGTTGCAAGTAGGTTTTCTGACATCCTTTTTCAACATATGACATTCTTTGTTGAGCAAGCAATGATACCAGACCGATGCAATCCTGCTCTAGGAAATTTCTATCCGTCCTAAGAATTTAAGAATGGCAACAGCAGTCTGCCCCTCATTCTATTCATCAGAGCCCTGTCGTAGCATTGGCCCGCTCCTGGATGACACGGCACCGCTCAATCACCGCATCAAATGGCTCCCTATCATCAAGCAGGACGCCATCCTCCACCATCCGGGCGTAGTCTGCTTCCAGTGTCTCCCGCGCCGTGCCTTCGGGGACAAGCTGCAAGTCGCCAGATACCGCGGCCATGTAGTTAATCACGGCTCCTGCTTCGTCCTTTTCGGAGAAAAACCACGCCTTATGCCGCGCGACGGCACGGGCGAGATCCCGATCGGCGAGTGCGTTCGCCGCGTAACCGGCCTCGTCGATTCGCGTCAGATCGTGCCAATGGCGAGCGAACCGCTCGCCCCGCGACCGGCGTTGGCGACAGAATACGTGGATGGCCGTCGCCTTCTCCCAGAAGGTACGCTCGACGCGCATGACGCGGGGTGAGGCCTTGGGAAATGCCAGGCCAGACAAATGCTCGGCGGCATCGCATATCACGAGCCTGACCGCGGACGGCTCTCCGGTCGATCGTGCTCCGAATTCAAGCTTTACCTCGGGCGCCACGTATCCCGAGCCACGGGCGAGGGCATCGTATGCAATATGGATGGACTCACCTTTAGCGTCGGCCTTGGCGGGCACATCCATCTCCTTCAAGCGGGCTCGGATGATGGGCAGGACCTGTTCGGCAACCCAAACCGGCAGCCGCTTTCTGATCTCCCCTGTCCATTTCTTCTCTTGGCTGGCATTGGTGGGTAGCGCTTCAGCCGCATCGCCAACCAGATCGGGGGCCAACTCACGAATGTCATAGGTGACATCGATATCCTCCGAGAATCGTCGAATCGCTTGGTAGGCTTTCGATAGCGATGTCCCACCCTTGAATACGAGATGACCGGCGTATCGTGATTCGAACAGTGCTGCCAGAGCCCAAACGACCCATACGTCTTTCTCCAGCAGGTGCGGGGGTCGCCCTGAGGTGGTGGCGGCGACGCCCAGCGCTTCGAGTCGGTCTTTGGGGGAAAGGTCTAGAAACGTCTCAGTCATTCGCGACCAGCTCGGCGCTCACCTTCTCGGCCAGCCACCCCGGAAGCGCATTCCGGGTGGCGCCCAGCGCTCGAAACTCGGACTCGGGAAGCTTCTGCTTCAACGTCTTGAGCGCCGCGCGTGCGTGGGCGGGTCCCAGCCACGCGAGCGCACGCACGGCTTCGCCCGCCGGCTGGCCGGCCTTGATGAGCTGCCACCCCGGCGCGTGCTTCATTTCCACTACCTGGGCACCCAATTTCAAACGGCGGCTGCGGCCTGAAGTCAGGTAGACCACGCGGACGGGAACCTGCGTCGTAAGGCCCAGTGCGTTGGCAGCAGCGGCCCCGTGCGACACCACCGTTTCGCCACGCAAGCTGGCGATGGCCTCGACTACCTTTTCCGCCGAGGGTGCGCGGACACCGAAGCGGGTCTCAATCGGGCGCACGTAGACGCCCCGCCCCGCCCGCATGAGCTGCCCCCGGCGCACCAGGCGCGACAGCGTCTGATCCAGCGCGGCCCGACTGCCCAGATGCAGCAACTCCTTCGCGCAGAGCGCGGCGCCCTCGGGTAACCCCGCAAGCTGCTCCAGAATCTGTTGCTTCAAAGTCGGCATGACTGTTTCTCCATTTGTCAGAAATATAGTCTTGTTTATGACATATTTCAAGGACAAGTGCGAGGGTTCCCATCCTTGCCAATAAGCAGTTTCTGGTAATTTAGACGAATATATTCAGTTAGTTATCGTACTTATCAAGAAACCGGCCCGACCGGATGGGGTCGATCCGATCTGCCTCGGCGAGCGCCCAGGCCGCCCAAGCCTCGACCTTCTCCAGCGGCAGTGGATCGCTTGCCGACGCATTCAGCGCCAGAACGGTTTCGACATAGGTCCGGATATCAGCCGCTTGGCGGAGCGCCGAGGCATCGCTCAGGAGTCGTTCCACGCGCTCTTTCTGTGCTTTGATCTGTCGTTCGCGTTCGCGGCGTTCCTCCTCTTCTTTTCTACGGCGCGCTTCTTTCTCGCGCTCAGCCTTTCGTTCGATCAAACACTGGTATTGATGTTGGACTAGCTCGCGATACTGCATCTCCCCGGCAACGATAAGTTCCACCACGATGTTCTCGAGTTGGCCCTCGATGGTGCTGTCGTCGCTGTCTTCCCACGATTTCCGAATATCCGTGGCACCGGTCCACGACGCGATCTGAAGTCGAAGCCTCTCTGGCGGCGGTTTGTCCTGGGAGGAGTCTGCTCGCGCCGGCTGACGGCGTTTCGTCACGCGATCGAGCATAAACGATACGTGTGTCAGCCCGACTTGCACGCTGAGTTCACGCGCCTCACGTCCACGCACAGACGGCTTCATGCCGCACCGCGCCAACACCAGAAACATGGCGTTGAGGAGGCGGAGCCGACGGCGCTCAAACGGCGAGCTGAACACGGGATCATCCCAGATCACGGCATATGGTGAACTCTGCTGCTTCTCACGTCGGCGCTCGTCTTCCTCCAGAAGTCGCGCAATCAGCATGTGCGGTTTCGTCAATGTTTTCGGAACAGTCGCCTTTCCCACCATATTGCGAACGCGCGTGGCGAGATCGGCGATGTTTTCCGGGAAAGTGGGTGGAGGAGGAATCTCCTCTTCAACGAGATCGTCTGTCAGGGCACCGTGTGCCCATGAAGTCCTGCCTCCAACTTCCACTTCGTCGGACATGCCCGGACCCCTCGGCGGAAGCGGTTGCTGTACAGTCAGCTTCCCCGCCTGACGCCTGGCCCAGTACCCGCGCTCAGGCACCGGGATCACAGCACGTCGACAGGCCTTGGACAAGCCGACGTCAGACACCCCGAACCTCTTGGCAAGTTGGGACATGGGTTCGGACCACACGAGTTGGTAGAGATCCTGACGTGTGAGGCGGTGGGTATTGTCACTCATCTTCTGTCAGTCTCAAGTCAAGCTTGAGATGTTGAATCCGGCTTAGACGTAAGTGTGCACGTCGCCCGCGTGTCGATAGAAGAAGCGCTTGGCACCTTCGACCGCGAACAGATACAGAATCACCATCCCGCCAAGGATCCCAAAAAACGCCGCAGGCAACGGCTGAAACCCAAGGTAGGCGCTCACCGGAAGAAACGGCAAGAGGACAGCGCACGCCACCACGGCCAGGGAGGTTGCTGTCAGTATCGGATTCGGGCGACTTGAAAACGGATTGCGGCGCGTGCGGATGACAAAAATCACCAGCACTTGGGTGGCGAACGACTCGACGAACCAGCCAGTACGGAAGAGCGCCTCATTGGCATGGAAAACCGCGAGCATGACGTAGAAAGTCATAAAATCGAAGATCGAGCTCACCGGTCCGACCATCAGCATGAAGTTGCGAATGAAGCCCATGTCCCATTGCCTCGGGTGCGCCATATCGCCCTCGTCGACGGCATCCATCGGGATGGGTATTTCAGAAATGTCATAAAGCAGGTTGTTCAGCAGGATCTGCGTCGGCAGCATGGGCAGAAAGGGCAAAAACAAAGTGGCGGCCGCCATGCTGAACATGTTTCCGAAGTTGGAGCTGGTGCCCATCATGATGTACTTGAGCACGTTGCCGAACGTGCGGCGGCCTTCGTGGATGCCGTCGTGCAGCGCACCCAGATCGTGCTCAAGCAGAATCATGTCGGCCGCCTGCTTGGCAACGTCAACGGCGCTGTCCACCGAAATGCCTACGTCCGCGGAATGCAAGGAAGGCGCATCGTTGATGCCGTCGCCGAGAAAACCCACGACGTGCCCGCGCGCCTTCAGCGCGAGGATGACGCGGTTTTTCTGAGCCGGGTTGGCTCGACAAAACAGGTTCACCTGCTCAACCCGCGCGCGCAGCGCCTCGTCGCTCATCTCTTGAATCTCGGCGCCGGTGAGCACACCCACGACAGGAATGCCAAGCTCGCCGCAGATATGGCGTGTGACCAGTTCGTTGTCTCCGGTGAGTATCTTGACCGCTACTTTGCTCTGATCCAGGGCATTAACCGCTTGCGCGGCGCTGGCCTTGGGCGGATCAAAAAAGGCCGCGAAGCCCGCGAAGATCAACTCGCTTTCGTCGCTGACCACGGCGTGGGGATGGTCGCGGGGCACCGCGCGCCAGGCGATGCCAAGCACGCGGAAGCCTTCCCTGCCCAATGAATCAAACAGCTCCCCGATTTTTCCTCGGGCCGCTTCATCCAGCGCCGCCGTGGCCTCGTTGCCGGTTTCATAAGAAACGCACAGGCGGAGGATGTCCTCCGGTGCGCCTTTCACCGCCAGCATGCGGGCGTCGTCGTGCTCCACCAGCACCGAGACGCGCCGACGCTCGAAGTCGAAGGGAACTTCGTCGATCTTGCGCCAGCCGCGGACGCTGATTTCCTGGTGCTGCAGGATGGCATCGTCGAGCGGGCTCTTGAGCCCCGTCTCGAAATAGCTGTTGAGATAAGCCAACTCCAACACACGATTGCTCTCGCGCCCGAGCGCGTCGACGTGCCGCTCCAGCCGAATGCGCGCCTCGGTGAGCGTGCCGGTCTTGTCCGTACACAACACGTCCATGGAGCCCAGATCCTGGATCGCCGCCAATCGCTTGACGATGACCCGTTTGCTGGCCATGCGCGACGCGCCACGAGCCAGGGTGACGGAGATCACCATGGGCAGCAGTTCCGGCGTGAGTCCTACCGCGAGGGCCACGGCGAACAGGAACGATTCCAGCAGCGGCCGGTGAAACAGCGCGTTGATGAGCAGCACGAACAGCACCAGCAATACGGTAAGCCGCATGATCAGCATGCCGAACTGTCGGGTGCCGCGCTCAAATGCGGTGAGCGGCGGTTTGGTTATCAAAGTTTCGGCGATTTGGCCCAGTGCGGTGGCTGCACCGGTGCGGCAGATCACCACCCGGGCACTGCCGCTGATCACGGAGGTGCCCATGAATACGGCGTTGGAGGCGGCGTCTATGCCAGCATCGGATGCGGCGAGCTCGCTGGCATGCTTTTCAACGGGAAACGATTCCCCCGTGAGCAGCGCCTGGTTGACGAAAAAATCTTTGGCTTCGATAAGGCGACCGTCCGCCGGCACCA
>JBGPBL010000055.1:0-17345 GCA_041481225.1 Sulfurifustaceae bacterium
CTTTGCCCAAGCCGGAAGACATCATGAGCGCCTATCTTTATTTGCTGGGCCCCGACAGCCGCGGCGTCACGGGTCGGGCGATCGATGCGCAGGGTTTCGGTCGCCGACCTCAGCAACCGATGTGGCTTGCCTGATAGTTACTGGAAATTGCTGAGCAGCTTGTCTTCGAGTTCGATGCGGGTGGCCAACTCCTCGCCCAGGCGGGAAAGGTCGTCATCGAAAGAAGCGGCGATCTGACAATGGTCGCCGCAGTCGTATTTGTCGTTGAAATCCAGCGCCGCTTCAGTCGTGTCGGCGATACGCGGATAAAGCTGATCTGCCAGACCCGCGATCCGTTGGCGTCGCTCCGTGCCATTCACGACACGCTCGTAAAGACTGAAGTGACCTGCCGCAATGTAGTCCACCAGCACTTGGCAGAACTTCTGCAGTAAATCCAGCGTGTGTTTCCCGCGTGAGTTCTTGCCGTAGGGATCAAGTCCGGCGATCTGGCAATACAGCACCAGCATTTCCGCCCGCTCCGTCATCAGCTTTTGTATAACTTCCTGGCTGCTGGAACGACGTTCTTGTTCTTTGGATGCGTGCATATTTTTATGTTCGGTGGTCATTTTCTACCTTCCATGTTTCCTAGTCGGTGGAAACTATACGCTGTTCATCGGTGTTTGTTAACTTCGCCCGTTACGCCATTTTACAATGGATAATCCTGCATTCCTCATTCGTAAATTAACCGGACATACCTGGTAACCTGCCCTTGACATCCTTCAGTAAGCGTTGCAGCCCACCCTTGCCCATACGCTTCATCATTTTCTGCACCTGATCGAACTGCTTCAACAACCGGTTGACATCCTGCACTTGCGTACCCGAACCACTGGCTATACGGCGCTTGCGTGAACCGCGGATCACGTCCGGAAAACGACGCTCCACCGGCGTCATGGAATTGATAATGGCCACCAGCCGTTTCGTCTGGCTGTCATTCAGTTGTTGCCGCGCCGCCTCCGGCACCGCGCCGATCCCGGGCAATTTCTCCATCAGGCTGGCCATGCCGCCCATTTTCTCCATCTGCAGCAATTGATCCCGGAAATCCCCGAGATCAAACCCTTTGCCCTGGGTAATTTTTCTGGCAAATTCCTGCGCCTTGTCCTTGTCGACGGTGCGATGCGCCTCTTCCACCAATCCCAGCACATCGCCCATGCCGAGAATACGGGCGGCCACCCGTTCCGGATAAAATGCTTCGAGTGCTGACGTCTTTTCACCCACACCCAGGAACTTGATGGGCTTGCCGGTCACCTGCCGGATAGACAAGGCCGCACCGCCACGCGCATCGCCGTCGGTTTTCGTCAGAATCACGCCCGTGAGCGGAAGCGCCTAATTGAAAGCCTTGGCGGTGTTCACCGCATCCTGGCCAGTCATGCTGTCCACGACAAACAGCGTCTCGATAGGCTGAACCGCAGCGTGCACTTCCTTGATCTCCTGCATCATTGCGTCATCCACATGCAGACGCCCGGCACTGTCGATGATCACCACGTCGATCACTCGTTTGCGCGCCGCTTCCACGGCCTGACGCGCGATGTCAACGGGCCTCTGATCGGATTGGCTTGGAAAGAACTCGACGCCCACGGAAGCCGCCAGTTTCTGCAGTTGCTCGATGGCCGCGGGGCGGTAGATGTCAGCACTCGCCAGCAACACGGATTTTTTCTCGCGCTCGCGCAGAAAAAGGGCCAGCTTCGCCACGGTCGTTGTCTTGCCGGCTCCCTGCAAGCCGGCCACCAGGATCACGGCGGGCGGACGGGCAGCGAGATTGAGCCGGTCGTTGGTTGCTCCCATGAGTTCGACCAGCTCGTCATGCACCACCTTGACCAGCGCCTGCCCGGGCGTGAGGCTCGACAGCACTGCCTGTCCCGAGGCCCTGGTGCGCACATGGTCGATGAACTGCTTCACCACCGGCAACGCAACATCGGCCTCCAGCAGCGCCATGCGCACTTCGCGCAGCGCCTCGGCCATGTTTTCTTCCGTCAGACGACCTTCGCCACGCAGACGCTTGAGTGTGGCCTGTAGTCGATTGCTGAGGTTGTCGAACATGCTAGTCCCTGTTTATAACTCGAAGATCTGACCGCGTTTCAGACGGGCCGGTATTCTGTCCGGGAGATGGCCGGCAACCTCGCGCATGATTTCATCTTCCGATCCAGGCATGAGATGGGTAATGTGCACGTACGGGCCAGGTTTCAACTTTCGGATATCGGCCGCCACCATTGAAGGGCACATGTGCTTGGAGAGGCGGCTGAGTTCCACATCGGTATCGAGAAAACTGGTTTCGATAATGACATGCCTGAGATCGCTCGTGGCGTTCAGCACCCTCCAGAATTCATCCGTGGTCGTGGTATCACCGCTGAAGGCCAGGCTCCCGCCACGACTGCCGACCAAATATCCCACCGCCGGAACGATGTGATTCATTGGAATGCTACGCAGGTGACGGCCATCGATCACGACCTCACCCCCGGTCGGCAACGCCTGATAGCGCATGAACGGCGCCTCCGGGGTGGGGATGCGGCTGAAATCCGGCCATAGCTCGCCACTGAAAAGATGATTGCGCAGCGCATTCAGCGTGGCTTCCTGGGCATGGACCAGGACAGGTTTATGGCGGCGGCTGCCTACAGTATCGAGCAAAAACGGCAGCATGGTGACATGGTCCATGTGTGAATGGGTCAGAAATACATGGTCAATCTTGCCCAGCGCCTCCAGGCTCAAATCACCCACCCCGGTACCGGCGTCGATGAGGATATCGTCATCCACCAGAATGGACGTCGTGCGCGCCTGGGCGCCAATGCCGCCGCTACAACCAAGAATTTGTATCTTCATTAGCTCTTACGATCTAAGGCCTTAAATTCAATTCAACCCGGACTTCAAAGGCGGGGCGACCTGTGCCATCATGGGCGCACTCATTATGACTAATCCCGCCGTGAATTTCCTCGCCTTGGCGCTCTATCTGTGCGTCGGACTCCTGCTTGGGTTCCGCCTCGCGCGCGGCGAAACCATAACAGGTGGCGTGAAAATTGGCATCTTCGGTCTCGGCCTTGGCGCGATCACCCTGCATGCGCTACTCCTTTATACCGGTTTGTGGCGTGAGGGCGGCGTCAATCTTGCCCTGACCCCGGCGTTTTCACTGGTCGCATGGGTCGTGGCCGTGCTGTACCTGTTTGCCTCGATCTCCCGCCCGGTCGACAACCTCGGTATCCTTATTATGCCGTTTACCGGCCTCATGTTGCTCATTGAGTGGCTGTGGCCAGGGCGGATGTCGCTGCCGCTAACTTCGCATTGGCAGGCGGCCCACATCAGCGTGTCGATCCTGGCCTACAGTCTGCTATCACTCGCGACCGTGCAAAGTCTCATGCTACTGGTGCAGGAACGCCACCTGCGGAGCAAACACCCCGGCGGATTCATCCGCGCCCTGCCGCCGATGCAAACCATGGAAAGCCTGATGTTCCAGATGATCGGAATCGGCTTTGTGCTGCTCACCCTGACGTTGGTCAGTGGGGTGTTCTTCTCCGAATTGCTTTTCAGTCAGCCGCTCAAATTCACCCACCACATGGTGCTTGCCGTGCTGGCATGGGTGGTCTATGCCATCCTGCTTGTCGGGCGCTGGCGTCTCGGCTGGCGCGGTCGTACCGCGGTGCACTGGACGCTGGGTGGCTTCGTGCTCCTGATACTCGCCTACTTCGGCAGCAAATTTGTGTTAGAAGTCTTACTCAACCGTCCGGGATAAAGCAATATCATGACCGGGGTCAGAAAAACTTGAGCGATATCCCTCTAGGGGCGCTGGCCGGCGCCCTGGTCTTTCTTATTATTTTATCCGCATTTTTCTCCGCCGCCGAAATCGGCCTGATGACCTTGAACCGTTACCGCCTACGCAGCCTGGCGGACGCGGGGCATCGCGGCGCGCGCATCGCCAGAAAATTGCTGGACCGGCCAGATCGATTGCTGGGTGTGATCCTGCTTGGCAACAACTTCGCCAACATCGCCGCCTCATCCATCGCGACATGGATCGCCCTCGAATGGTATGGCGAGAAATACATTGCCATAGCGGCCGGGTTGATGACCTTTATCGTTCTGGTTTTTGCCGAAGTCGCGCCCAAAACGCTGGCGGCGCTCAATCCCGAGCGCGTGGCCTTTCCGGCCGCCTATGTGCTGCAACCTTTGTTATGGCTGCTCTATCCGCTGGTGTGGCTCATCAACATCATTGCCAACCTCACGCTTCGACTTTTCAGAGTCTCTGTTCGGAAGAAACCGGTCGCCGAGGTCACGGCTGAGGAACTGCGTGCGCTGGTGCGTGAAGCCAACGTACTGATACCGGAATCGCATCAGGACATGCTGCTCGCCATCCTCGACCTCGAGAAAGTGACCGTTGACGATCTCATGGTCCCGCGTGGGAAGATCGAAGGCGTCAATCTGGATACAGACTGGGACGACATCGTGAAACAGATCACCAGCAGTCATTACACGCGGCTGCCTGTTTACCGTGGCAGTCTGGACAATGTCACCGGCATGATTCACGTACGCCGGGTGCTGAATCTGATGCGCGAGGGAAAACTGGATGCCGAATCGCTGGAACAGGCCATCATCGAGCCCTACTTCATCCCCTCCGGTACCACGCTCACCACGCAACTGCTGAATTTCCGGAAAGTGAAACGCCGTATTGGCATGGTGGTGGACGAATACGGTGATATAAAGGGCCTGGTGTCGCTGGATGAAATCCTCGAGGAAATCGTCGGCGATTTCACGACCCAGGCCATGGGCAAGCTCGAGGATGTCCACCTCCAGCTGGACGGCAGCTATCTCGTGCGCGGCAACGTCAGTCTGCGGGATTTGAACCGACAGCTCGGCTGGAATCTACCCACCGATGAATCACGCACCCTGAACGGTCTGGTTGTGGAGTATCTTGAAAATATTCCCGAACCGGGCACCAGCCTGATGGTTCATGGCTACCTGGTGGAAATCCTGCGTACACGTGGAACGGCTATTGAGATCGCGCGCGTTCAACCGGCGGCGGCAAGCGAGGAAAAACCGGAGGCACCGCCCGCGTCCGACTGATTTCTTATTTTTTTGTCTGGGGACTTAGACGATGCGCCCATTAATGTCCGCCAGCGCCGCCTTCTCGGAGTGGAAAATATTTCCGAGTCCGATCTTATCGAGCAATCCCGTCCTCTGCATGACATCGGTTACCGTCCCTTTAATGTTGCAGAAGATCAGCGTGATGTCGTTCTGTTTCAGCCTGTCCACCAGGTTTTGCAGCATGTCCACGCCCGAGGCATCCAGTCCATTGATCCCGCTGGCGACCACCAGGATGTATTTGAGTTCCGGATCATGACTAACAAGATACAGAATGGATTCCTCGAAATAGCTGACGTTGGCGAAATAGAGCTGGCCATCGAAACGTATGGCCGTCACTTTGGGATGAAATTTCGGCAAGTTAAACCGCGCGGCGTCCCGCAGAAATCCGTCTTTGTCGAGACCCAACATAACAATGCGCGGCTTCATGGTGCGGACGAGAAACAGCGCCAGGGACAGGAGGATGCCCGTGAGAATGCCGTTCTGAATGTTCGGGGCGAATGCCAGGGTGGCCACGAAAGTCACGATGGCCGCGATGCCGTCCTGTTTGCTCGCGACCCATGACTCCTTGATGGTCCTGAAGTTAACCAGACTGGCGACTGCCATCATGATGACGGCCGCCAACACCGGTTTGGGCAGGTGGTACAACAACGGTGTGAAGAAAAGCAAGGTAATCAGCACCGTCGCCGCCGTAAAGATCGAAGACATGCCGGTTCTCGCGCCGGCGGCAAGATTCAACGCCGAGCGGGAAAAGGAACCGCTGACCGGCATGGCATGGCTGAACGCGGCACCGACCTTGGCCAACCCCTGGCCGATCAGTTCCTGATTCTCATCCCATGGCGTGCGCGTTTTAATGGCGATGATTTTCGAACTGGACATGGCTTCCATAAAACTGATCAGCGCAATGACGAAGGCGGTGGGCAGCATGTGCATGCTGGCCTTCCAGTCCAGCGGCGGAATGCTGATGCCGGGCAGTCCCTGCGGGATGGCGCCGACAACCTTCCCTCCGTCCGCGACAAAATCAATGGCGTAACTGACGAAGGTGGTCAACGCGACCACAATCAGCACGCCCGGAAGCCTTGGCGTGAATCGCTTCATTAACACCATCAATAATAGTGAACTGATGCCAAACACCAGCGAGAGAAAGTGTACGTCATGAAAGTTCATGGCGACGTGCAGTACGTCGCTCATGAAATGCGTGCTGTTCTTCAGCGACAACCCCAGCATTGGCGGAAGCTGTGATAAACCGATGATAATGGCTGCCGCGTTGATGAAACCGCGCAGAACCGGGTAGGACAAGAAGTTAAGCAATACACCCATGCGCGCCAACCCCAACCCGATCTGGAACAGCCCGGACAAGAGCGCCATCAGAATGACATAAGAATAAAACTGATCCGTTCCGTAGGTAGCCAGCGGCATGATGCTCGCTGCCGTCAGCAGCGATGTCATCGCGACCGGACCCGTGGACAACAGCAGCGATGAACCGAAAAGAGCGCCGATGATCACGGGCAGGAGTGTAGCGTACAAGCCGTAATAGGCGGGTACACCCGCCAACTGTGCATAGGCCAGGGATTGCGGGATGGCAACAAGCGCAACCGTCAAACCCGCAATCAGGTCCAATCTCAACGTGTGCCGGTTGACCAGAGGCCACCACTGCAAGCATGGAAAAATACGCGGCCAGACCGCATCCAGATTTCTAGGTAGAGAAAATTTCATTAATGGTAGACCCGCTAATAGTTTAACTCTCAAAAAACCGATCCGCCGTACTGGATTGTGATGATCAGACCCGACGCGAACCACGTGACACAGACCCGCCCACGAGAAGCGTGTCACCGCTGTTAATGTTTCAGTGTCTCCGCTTTTTTTCGCCACAGGTCCGCCAGTTTCGAATCAGGGGCCACATCCGGCAAACCTTTTTCATAGATATGCACGAGGCTTTTTATGGCGAGTTGATGCCCATTGTTTGCCGCCTGGTTGAACCAATATAAGGCCTTGGCGCTGTCCTGCCTGACGCCCCAGGCACCGGACTCGTAACGCAGGGCCAATTGATACTGCGCTTCCGCGTTACCGGCGTCCGCATGTTTTCGCAGTTCCTCTCCGGACTGTTCATAAGTCTCGAGGCTGTCTCGTCCAATCTCAAACATGAAATCGAGCAACTTGATGGCGTCGGAGTTGCCTTGCGCCGCCGCCCTGTCCAGCAGATTCTTGCCACGTTCGCTATCCTGCGGGACGCCATAACCAATGCGATACATCTTCCCAAGCAGAACTTGTGCGTCGGCATTCCCCTGATCGGCGGATTTTCCGAGCCAGTAGTCGGCCTGTTTGTAGTCTTGGGCGATGCCTTGCCCATAGAGATAGGCCCGACCCAGATGAAGCTCTGCGATTTCGATACCCTGTCGTGCTGATTTTTGCCACCACACGACCGCCTGTGCAAGATCACGCTTGACTCCCTTGCCCTCGGCATAAAATTCGCCGAGCTGGTTTTGAGCATACGCGTGACCCTGCGCGGCGGCTTGTCCGATCCAGTAAGCGGCCAGTTTATCGTCCTGAGGCAACCCATCGCGGCCATCCCGGTACGCCATGCCCAACAGCAGCTGAGCACTGCGGCTGCCTCGTTCAGCGGCTTTGGCGATGAGGGTGGTTTCCTCGGTAGGGGCAGCAATAACGTTAGCGTGAAAAGCGAAGAGGCAAAAAGCAAGCGGCGTGGCGTGGATGAGCTTCTTCATACGATCGGCTGATAATCAAGGGCTTTGGCGTGTCAACGGTTCGACGTCGCGCGTCATTATATGCAATTTTCATATTGTTGTCGTGAATCCTTTGGTTACCAGCAACTACGACCCTGTTCCCCAACATTTACAACCGCGGAGGCAGTCGGTTTCAGGCGGCCGAAAAGATGGGAAGGAGCGCTGTTCGTGGACGCTTCTTGAAATTTTCTGCCTATCGTTCTAGCATCACGTACCGAAAAAAGTTACCTGAAAGCCGGCCATACGGTCGGATTAACGAACAAGCATCGCGGCGCCGCCATTTAAAGGTGCCGTACTGGCGGCTAGAAATACCTTGTCCCCTCTTATTCTTGCCTATCTGGCTTTGGTCAGCGCGCTGGCCTCCGGCATTCTGGCGCTGGGGTCGGATCGCTACCCCAACCTGCTTCGCTACGGTTCGTCCATCCTGCTCGGATTGAGCGGCCTAGCGGCGATAGTCGCCGGCGGCTGGGCCTTGATCGACGAAACACCTACGACAGATCTGCTTGCCCTCGGCCTGCCCTGGCTGAAGTGGCATCTGCGAATCGATCCGCTCTCGGGTTTTTTCTTCGGTGTCGTCGGCCTGCTGGTGTTCGCCATCAGCCTGTTCATGCCAGGTTACCTGCGGGAATACACGCATCACGACCGTAAACAATCCTTGGCAGTCCTGGGCCTGTTCACCGGACTTTTCATCCTGGGTATGTACTTGGTGTTGCTGGCGGACGATGCCTTTGTGTTCATGATCTCTTGGGAATTGATGTCCGTCTCGAGTTACTTCCTCGTCGCCTATCAACATCTAAACGCCGCCAACCGGCGCGCGGCATTTCTGTATCTGCTCATGGCCCACATCGGTGGCCTGGCGATTCTTCTCGGCTTTGGCGTACTCGCCGGCTTTAGTGGCAGCTTTACGTTCGAAGCCATGCGTGCAACGGACCTATCGGTCACTTGGGCCTCGATCGCGTTTGCCCTCGCCTTCTTCGGTTTCGGCATGAAGGCCGGCATGGTGCCCTTGCACGCGTGGCTGCCCGAGGCGCACCCGGTGGCGCCTTCGCATATTTCCGCGCTCATGAGCGGCGTGATGCTGAAGGTCGCGCTCTATGGACTGATCCGCTTCACATATGATTTGATTGGTGACATCCAGTGGCAATGGGGGCTCGCGATGCTCATCATCGGCAGTGCCTCCACGCTGCTCGGCGTACTGTACGCACTGCTGCGGAATAACCTCAAGCGTCTGCTCGCCTACAGCTCGATCGAAAACATCGGCATCATTCTCTCCGGTCTGGGCCTGTCAATGATCTTTATTGGCACCGGCCACGATGTGCTTGGCGTGCTGGGCCTCATTGCCGCGCTTTACCACATTCTGAGCCATGCCCTGTTCAAGGGTTTGCTGTTCCTCGGCGCGGGCGCCATTGCCCATGCCACCCATGAATACGACCTGAACAACATGGGCGGATTGATCAAGCGCATGCCCCAGACGGCGATTTTCTTCCTGATCGGATGCCTTGCCATTTCCGGCCTGCCGCCGCTGAACGGTTTTGTCTCCGAATGGCTCACCTTCCAGGCAGCCTTGCAAGCACCCGCGCTCGAAAGCGGCGTCTTGCGCAGCATCATCCCGGTCTCGGCCGCGGTCCTGGCGTTGTCGGCCGTGCTCGCCGCCACCTGTTTCGTGAAGGTTTATGGCGTCGCATTTCTGGGCGTGGCGCGCAGCCGGCGCGTATCGCATGCGCAGGAAGTGGGTATTGGCATGCGCCTCAGCATGGGCCTGCTGGCAGCGCTGTGCGTGCTCTTCGGGATTTTCCCTTCCACCGTCATCAGCTTCATCGACGCCGTTCCGATGATGCTGCTGGGTCAGGGGCCACCAAGCGCCGCCGTCCACGGTTGGCTGTGGCTGACACCGATATCACCCAAGGTTGCTTCTTATTCCGCGCCGCTTGTCTTTGTCGCGGTCATCGTGGTCGCCCTCGTGAGTTATCTGCTGCTGCATGCCCGCGCCGTGAAGATCCGCCGCAGCTACCCGTGGGACTGCGGTTTCGGCTCGCTGAACGCGCGCATGCAATACACCGGCACCGCCTTCTCCATGCCAATCCAGCGCATCTTCGCGCCGGTCTGGGATTTGAAGGAAGATATCGAAGAAACCAAAAACCCCAAACAACCCCTGCGCACCGAAGGCATACGCCATCAATTGCAGGCGCTGGATAAATCCTGGTCACGCCTGTATGAACCCATCGGTAATCTGGTACTGGCGACGGCGCGGCAGGTCAGCCGCATCCAGACCGGGAGCATCCATACTTATCTCGCGTATTCCTTTTTCACGCTGATCCTGCTGCTGTGGGTGGTGACATGAGCCCCGTGTCGCTGGAATTCAGCCTCGGCTGGCTGATGGCGCTTGTCCAGATGCTGCTTTTTGTCGGCATGGCGCCGCTGCTGCTTGGCTGGATCAAGCGCGTGAAATGCCACATGCAAAACCGCTCCGCGCCCCCGGTCCTGCAACCGTACCGCGACCTCGCCAAACTGTTTCGCAAACAGACGGTGATCGCCGATCGTGCCTCCTGGATATTTCGGTCCACGCCCTACATCGTCTTTGGCATCACCGTGCTCAGCGCCGCCATCGTGCCGCTTGTGGCGGTAGATCTGCCGACCGCGGCCATCGCGGACGTGATCGTGCTGGTCGGTTTCTTCGCCTTGGCGCGTTTTTTCACGGCGCTCGCCGGGATGGACATCGGCACCGCCTTCGGCGGCATGGGTTCCTCGCGCGAAATGATGATCGGCGCCCTCGCCGAGCCCGTCATGCTGATGGCGGTATTCACGCTCGCGATGTCGGCCTCCACCACCAACCTCTCGGAGGCGGTGATGTATACGCTCAAGACCGGACTGGTCCTGCGGTCGTCGTTCATCTTTGCCGCGCTCGGCCTGATGATGGTGGCCGTGGCGGAAGCCGGGCGCGTGCCGGTGGACAACCCGGCCACGCATCTGGAACTCACCATGGTGCATGAGGCAATGATTCTGGAATACAGCGGCCGACATCTCGCGTTGATTGAATGGGCGGGGTTCTTGAAGCTCATGATCTACATGGTGCTCATCTCCAATATTTTCTTTCCGTGGGGCATCGCCACCGAACTAACGGCCGAGGCCATGGCGATCGGCGTGGTTGCCATCGCCGCCAAGCTCGCCCTGCTCGGCGTGGTGCTCGTCGTCTGGGAAACCGTCATGGCCAAAATGCGCCTGTTCCGCGTGCCGCAGTTTCTGGGCTTTGCCTTCCTCCTGAGTCTGCTCGGCATGCTCACGCACGTGGTACTGGAAACCGGGGGCTGAGATGGAACTGACGCAGTTGAGCCTCTATGACCAGGCGGTGCTGGTCTTTGCCGCCGCCATCCTGTTTACCTCGTTCATCATGCTCGCGCAGGCGCGCATTGTCCCGATGATTCGCACCTTTGCCTGGCAAGGCACGCTGTTGGCCGCAACCACGGCACTCGTGGCCTATGTCACGGAACACCCGCACCTTTACATATCGGCCGGCTTGACCTTTCTGCTCAAGGCGCTGCTGATCCCGTGGATGCTGCACCGGCTCGCGGTACGGCTCAAAATCCATCGCGAGATGGAAACGCTTGCATACCCCTCCATGACCCTGCTTGCCGGTGCCGGCCTGGTTATCTTCAGTTATTACGTGGCCATGCCCATTATCCAGTTGTCGGCGCTCGTCACCCGCAATACCATTGCCATCAGTATCGCCGTGGTGCTGCTCGGAATGTTGCTCATGATCGTGCGCAACAAGGCGATATCCCAGGTGATCGGGTTCATGTCCATTGAAAACGGATTGTTCTACTCCGCCGTCGTCTCGACCTACGGAATGCCGATGGTGGTAGAACTCGGCATTGCCTTTGACGTGCTGGTCGCCGCCATCCTGTTCGGTGTGTTCTTCTTCCAGATGCGCGATTCCATCGATACGCTCGATGTGAACCGGTTGAACCGCCTGAAAGAAGTGGATGAATCTGCTCTGCAAACGCCGGAGAAACTGCCGTGACAGCACTGTGGCTGACGTTATTCATCCCGCTGGCCGGCGTCGTGCTGCTGGCCTTCATCGGCCATCATCGCTACGCCGGCTGGGTCAACATCATCCTTTCAACCCTGTCACTTGTCTCCTCCCTGTGGCTGGCGGTGCACGTATTGGCCAATGGGCCGCTCCTGTCGCCGAGCCGGATGATGTACATCGATGCCTTCAATGTCTACCTCGTGGCCTTGACCGCGCTGGTGGGCCTGACCACAGCGATCTTCTCGCGTCCCTATATGCAGCACGAGGTCGAGGCGCGGAAAATCGGCAAACACCGCATGCGCCTGTATCACTCCATGTATCAGGGTTTCATGTTCGCCATGCAAGCAGCGTTGACGACCAACAACGTCGGTATCCTCTGGGTAGCGATGGAAGGCGCGACACTCACCACGGTACTGCTCGTCTCGCTCTATCGCACACCGGAGGCGGTCGAGGCGGCATGGAAATATTTTATTCTTTGCGGTGTCGGCATCGCCCAGGCACTTTTCGGCACCGTCCTACTCTACTTCGCGGCGGCGCGTGTCATTCCCAACGCCGACGATGCCCTTCTGTGGAACGTCCTGTACAATTCGGCCACGCAACTCGACCCGACGGTTCTCACGCTGGCGTTCGTGTTCCTGCTGGTGGGCTACGGCACCAAGGTCGGCCTGGTGCCATTGCACAACTGGCTGCCGGATGCGCATTCCGAGGGTCCGACACCCATGTCCGCGATTCTCTCAGGTCTTCTGCTCAACGTTGCGCTGTATGCCCTCGTGCGCGTCAAGATGCTGGTGGACGGTTCACTGCACAGTAATCTGGCCGGCCACCTCATGATGGGATTTGGCCTGCTCTCGTTCATGGTGGCTGGATTTTTCCTGCACCGTCAGCGCGACATCAAGCGTATGTTCAGTTATTCGTCGATCGAACACATGGGCCTCATGACATTCGCCTTCGGCATCGGCGGCCCGCTCGCCACCTTTGGCGCGCTGCTGCACATGACCGTGCACTCGCTCACCAAGTCGGCCATCTTCGTCACCGTCGGCCATGCTGCCCAGATCGCCGGCACCCAGACCATCGAAAAAATCCGCGGCCTTATCCGCACACAGCCGACGGTCGGCTGGGGACTCCTGATCGGCACGGTCGCGATTGCCGGATTCCCGCCGTTCGGGGTGTTCATGAGCGAATTCCTGGTACTCACCGCCACCATGAAATCCTGGCCGTGGCTCACGGTACCGCTCCTCGTCGGTCTAGGCATCGCCTTTGCCGGACTGTTCCGGCACTTGCACCCAATGGTGTATGGCGAGGCCCCGGAAGGCCAAGTGAGGGTATCGGCCAACATGATTCCGGTGATGGTGCAGCTGGCGTTCGTGCTGTGGCTTGGCATTGCCATTCCGGTGTTTCTATCGAAGTGGTTTGAACAAGCTACCGTACTGATCTCCGGGAGTTCGCCATTATGACGATGACCGACACGATAACCATTTTTGTCAGCCGTCTGGAACAGAAGGACATTCGTGTCCGGCAACAACCGGCGGCCGGGCTCGCCCCGGCACATTTACTCAACGTGAATGCCGGTGACTGGGGGCGCCTGGCCCAGGAAGCCAAGGACTGGGGCTGCCGCTGGGTAGCGGCCTGGGGCGAAGATGCCGGCGAAGAATTAGTGATCCACGCCTGCCTCGAAAAGGAGGGCGTTTATTTCATCGCCCGCACACAGGTCAAACGCAAAACACCGATGCTGCCGTCGCACGCGCCCTACTTTCTGGCGGCCGACCGGCCGGAGCGGCACATACAGGACATGCTGGGCGTGGCCTTTAGCGACCATCCTGACGCGCGCCGCTGGACACGGCACCAGGCATGGAAAGACAGTGAATACCCGCTGCGCAAAGATTTCACAGCGTCCGGGAAACAAACGGCGCCGGCACAGACACCGCCGGACGACAACTATCAGTTCCTGTTTGCCCACGGCGCCGGCGTGTATGAAATTCCCGTCGGGCCGGTTCATGCCGGCATCATCGAACCCGGTCACTTCCGTTTCCAGGCGGTCGGCGAAACCGTGCTCAACCTGGAAGAACGTCTCGGGTACGTGCACAAGGGCATCGAGAAAATCGCCGAGGGCCGCGACGCGGCGGGCCTGGCACGACTGGCCGGACGCGTGTCCGGCGACTCCACCGTGGCCCATGCCTGGGCCGCCTGCATGGCCATGGAAAAAGCGGCGGGCATCGAGGTAACCCCGCGTGCGTTGTTCATACGCGCGATCATGGCCGAACGCGAACGCGTGGCCAATCATATCGGCGACATCGGCGCCATTTGCAATGACGTCGCCTTTGCCTTTGCGTTTTACCAACTCGGACGCCTGCGCGAGGAATGGCAACGCCTGAGCCATGAGGCCTTCGGCCACCGCTTCATGATGGACCGCATCGTTCCCGGTGGCGTAGCCGCCGACCTCAGTGACCAGATGGTCATCGCCATGAATGCGCAGATCGTCGCCATGCGGCCGGAGATCAAAGGCATCATGACCATCATCGATGAAACCGCCTCGCTCGAGGATCGACTCGTGACCACCGGGTACCTCGATCCGGCCAAGGCCAAAGAATTCGGCGCTGTCGGCTACGTCGGGCGCGCCAGCGGCATGCACTTCGATGTACGCAAACATGCGCCCTATGCTCCCTACAGCCACCTGAATGTCGAGGTGCCGGTGTTGACGGACGGCGACGTGGCCGCGCGTGTCGATGTCCGTGCCCAGGAGATACTGGTCAGCTTCCGGCTGATCGAGGAGTTGACGACGAGAATCCCGCAGGGCCCAATCCACACAAACTGGAATCCTTCCACCAGCGACTCCGAAGGGATGGGGGTCGTGGAGGGTTTCCGTGGTGAGATCCTGACGTACGTGCGCTTTGGCGCGGATGGGAAAATTGCGCGTTACTTCCCGCGCGATCCCAGCTGGCTCACCTGGCCCACGCTTGAAAAACTGGTGCGTGACAACATCGTCCCGGATTTTCCCGTGTGCAACAAATCCGTCAACGGCTCCTACTCCGGCCATGACCTCTAGGGAAACCTGACATGCTGCGAATCTTAAGCAGAATCCAGCGCATCGGCATCGTCACCGAACCGCTGCCGAAAATCAGCGAACCGGCACTTGAGGAAGTGGGCGCACAACTCAAGGCGCACGTTGGCGAAATGTTCAGCGGCAGCCTCGCCATCCGCGAGGTCGATGCTGGTTCCTGTAACGGCTGCGAACTCGAGATTCATGCGCTCAATAACCCTTATTACGGTATCGAACGTTTTGGTGTGCATTTCGTCGCCTCGCCGCGGCATGCCGACATGCTGCTCGTCACCGGACCGGTGTCGCGCCACATGGAAGCCGCGCTGCGCCGCACCTACGACGCCACCCCCGAGCCAAAACTCGTAATCGCTGTCGGTGAATGCGGCGCCAATGGCGGTGAATTCGGTGTTAGCTACGCCTCCTGCGGTGCCGTATCGAATGTGATCCCCGTGGACGCCGTCATTCGCGGTTGCCCCCCTACGCCCCTGGATTTACTGCAGGGGATCCTGGAAGCGATTGGAAAACAGGGCGGGAAAAAGAAGTAAGGCACAGAAACCCAGACAGCCACTGAAAGCGTTACCCGCGCCGCGAGCGGGAAACGCCCAGCATGACTTACGCTGGCGACCCAGCCCGGCTACTTTTGGCTCTCCACCGCAGCACTACCCTGCTTCTTGTCCACCTTCGCCCCGTCCCGACCCTTGGACAAGGCGGCGCCAGGCGCCTTCGACTGAACGGAAGACTTCGCTCCGTGCTGCTTCATCAGTTCGACCACCATTATACTTCTCACGAAATATCATGAGCGACAGTATTTCCTTAATGCGCGTCGCACGATTCAAACCGTCGCGTCAGTCATCGGCAATGACATAACGACCTCGCCCAGCCTTCTTACCTTTGTAGAGCGCTTTGTCGGCACGCTCAATGGCGCTGGCCATGGCTTCGTGATCTCCCACACAGGCCAGCCCCAGCGTGATGGTCAATGCCAGAGGTTCACCTTGCGGAACCGGAACCGGCGAGGCGCGCACCGCATTGATTAAACGTTGCGCAGCTTGAGCAGCTCCTTCCGGGGCTTGGCATTGCATCAGCAAGAGGAACTCTTCTCCGCCGAAACGATACAGCGGTTCGTTGGGTCGCACGATGCGTTTCAGCGTGTCTGCCAGATGCCGCAAGGCGATATCGCCCACCGGATGACCATAGCGGTCGTTGACGCGTTTGAAATGATCCACATCAATCATCACGGCATAAAATAGGGTGTTGGTGCGCTTGCAATACTTCTGGATCTGAATGAATTCAGTTTCGATAGCGTAGCGCAGGGGAAGCCCGGTTAGGGGATCGTCCTGCACGACGCTTTCGACGAACTGAGTCTTGAACTCGGCCAGCAGATGTATCAGTTCGGATTGTGTCTGTTCGAAAACCTCTAGATGGATGCCTTGCCCCGGCCGCCCAACCAACACATCTTCGCAGATAGATCGAATGGCATCGTGCATGGTTTGATGTACAGATTCGAGCCTGCGTGTTTTTTGTACGTCGAATTTCTCAAAATGGGCTTTGTTCGACACAAACCAGCGACCGAAGCGGCAGAGGGTGTGCGCCAAGGGTGCGAGCACATCTTCGCCTGGCGACACCCGCAGCACAGCACAGTGCAACACACGGCGTGTCCAGTCCATGTGCGCCTCGACGGCGGCATCGAGTTCGGTGGTGAAGTCAGCTGCTTTCGGAGGGAAGTCTGTCATGGTGTTGGCGAATTGCCATTCAATCATACATATAGTCAACAAGTGACCTGTCCGCCACATCCCATCTGCCTCGTCCCTGATTCATTTCAACAGCGAGTTTTTCAACACGATCAGCTAGTTGCAGACGGCCAGAAAAGTTCAAACGAGCCTTTGATCTGATTTGATTTGTAGCCGAATAGCCTGACGTCTATTATTCTGTCCAAGTCTCGTCTTCTATAGAAATACACGCTCTACGGATGAGGAAACAATCTTACATCCTCTCATTTAGGCTGGATTCGGAAAGCGCATCATGATCGACACTCGGCATTTTTCTTGGACTGCCTGTCTGTCAGCCTTCTTCCTTGTGCTCGCCATCTCAAGCGCCAAGGCCCTTGAAGAAGGTAAACCAGCCCCCTATTTTGAGATCACCACCAGCGACGGCAAAGTGTTCAAGTCATCGGAAGCCAGGGGTGAAGTAATCGTGGTCAACCTGTGGGCCACGTGGTGCACCTTCTGCCGAGAGGAAATGCCGGCCCTGGAAGCCTATTACCAACGCCACAAGGCCGAGGGACTGCGCATGGTTGCCATCAGCATGGATGAGGCCAGCGAAGACGGTAAGGTGCGAGAAATCATGCAGTCTTACAGCTACGCCGCTGGCGTTGGCCGTCTGAGTAATCTCAAAGGGTTTGGTCGCATTTGGCGCTTGCCCATGACCTTCGTTATCGACC
>JBGPBL010000056.1:0-16856 GCA_041481225.1 Sulfurifustaceae bacterium
CTATTCCAAAGCGACATATAAAATAGCTAACCGTACCCTTCGGAGAACAACCATGACAATTTCCATGTACCAGGCGTCGATTCCAGTATTTGTTCGCTCGCTGAGCAATCTCATCAATATACTCGGCAAGGCTGCGGCACATGCCGAAGCCAGGAAAATCGACCCCGCAGTGTTGCTCAACAGCCGCCTGTATCCCGACATGTTTACGTTGTCGCGGCAGGTCCAGATTGTCTCGGATACCGCCAAAGGCGGCGCAGCACGATTGGCCGGGGTGGAACCGCCGAAATATGAGGACAGTGAAAAGACATTTCACGAATTGGTCGAGCGCCTGCGCAAGACGATTGCTTACGTCAACACCTTCAAGTCAGAGCAGATCGACGGTTCCGAGAGTCGGACAGTTACGCTCAAGATCCGCGACGAAACGATCACGCTTGATGGGCTAACGTTCCTGTTGAACCGCGTCCTGCCTAATTTGTATTTTCATATCTCCACCTCCTACGGCATTCTGCGGCACAGCGGTGTCGAGATCGGCAAGAAGGATTATCTTGGAAAGAATTAGCGGCGCGCGAACGCCTGCGTGCATCGGTGTGGCATTATGCCGCATTCTGCGGTGTTGTGATTACTCTATGATTGACGTTCGAAAAAATCAGAAGCAGAGATGTGCCAGCGGAGAAAAGGAAGAGGGCGGATGTGTGCGCTTGTCGATGCTGAGGCTGACAGTGGCGAGCAGTGTGGGGCAGGCCTCTTGTTCAGTCTCGCACCTGGGGAAACCAAGAGCATCGTGTGGCGGTTCACGCAGCCCGGAACGGTCGAGCTCGCGTGTCATGAGGCCGGCCATTACGAGGCCGGGATGATTAGCCGTGTCGCCGTCGAGAAAAAATGGTGCCTCGTTGGTTATTTATTTATGGTAGAACGCCATCGCGTTGAGCACAACGCCGACCACCACGGCAAATCGCGCCACCACTGTTGAGGCACTTCGTTTAATCGTTGGCCGCATTGGCAGGGCAGGTCCGCGATGCTGCAATGGATCGTGGTACTAGCGTTGATGATTATGACCATTCGGCGTATGCGCTAGGGGTGGATGGGTTAAGTGTCACGCGCCAAGATGGAGTGCGTTATCACAAAAAACCTCACGTGGCGTAAATATCTTCTGTCAGCCCCGTGAACGCTGGGATTGTCTGGATGGCGAGTTACTGAAAAATTGCTTTGTGAATTTCTTCTTCTGTTGGCATTCTGTTGACTGACCACCTGATTGTTTTAAGTCCTGCTTGGTTAAGCATTTCGTCTCTGATTCTGTCTTTCTCTTTGTCGTGTGTACTGTCGTCCAACTCGATCACGGCAAGGATGTAAAAGGTTTTGTCACAGATAACGAAGTCTGCAACTTTTTGTTTGGCTGTGGAAAATTTGCTGAAGTTTCCCTTATAGGTTCCTCCTTTTGTATATAGAATTCTGCTGAACCCCACTTGGGCAAGGATTATTTGTTCTGGTAGGCTTTTAAGAAGTTTCCAGTAAAGTATTTGCTCTGGTTCAGACAGTGGTTTCTTTGGAAAGAATTTTGAGGCTTTCGATGTTTTAAGCAGTGTCGAAATTGTTCGTTCTGGTACAGACGCGAAGAAATCTGTTGTTCTTGGTACCTTCGATTTGAGCAGGATTGCTATTGCTCCCACTATGAAAGCAATTAACAAAACGTTGATTACCATTTTTTTTGTTCCTGTCTTGTTTTTGGTGTCAGTATTATCAGTAGTAGGTTTACAACTTTTTGGATCTCTCTGAGTTCATCGCTATTAAAGAAAGTAGCGTTTTCTGTTTTCAGCCGTTCAGTGTCTTGGCGCATCAGCCTGACAAGGTGGGCGTAGCTGTTGCGCTCCCATCGGAGGTGTTCAAGCTCGGAAACGGTGTATTTCTCACCGTTGGCTAGGGTGAGGGTGTCGCCTTTGATGGTTGCGCCTGCCCACGGCAAGCCAAAAGCATCCATGCTTCTGATCTTGCGGGATTTGGGCATGATTGGGGGTAGACCTTAAATATAGTCTGTTTTTGCAATTATCCATTTAGGTGTAGGGTTTTTCTCCTGCCTTTTCTTAATTTGACATAATATACATTATACGAATACTGGAAACAGCGCAGCTGGCCGCTCAGTATGGGCCGACATCACGCGGACGCTATATATGTTGCAATTATATTGCTATTGCGTATAATTATAACAGTTTATCAAGACGTCTATAACCCATGAAACAACAGAAAAATATCAATGACGGACAAGAGCAGAACCCCCGCAGCGTTCTCGCGAAGTCGATAACTCGCCTTTTCGATCTTTGGGATCTCAATACTGCCGATAGGCTGACGCTCCTTGGGTTGGCTGAAGGCAACCGAGCGGCCCTGGCGCGCTATGCTCATGGCGAGCCATTGGCCCGCAGCCGGGATATGCTGGATCGGGCTGGACACCTGCTGGGGATTTATAAGTCGCTGCAGCTTCTGTATCCGCACAACACGGAAATCGTCAAGCGGTGGATGTCGTCGACCAACCGCAAATTTCACGACACCACACCGGTTGAGGTGGTGCGTCGCTTCGGTTTACCCGGCCTGACCATGGTCCGCGGCACGCTGGATGCCATGCGTGGCCGTTGATCATGGAGCTGGATGAACTCGGAGTTACCGGCGACACGCAGCGAGACTGGCACCGCACCATCGTCAGCCGTCGCGTCAGCGTTGATCTTTTCCGGGGCTTGGTCGACAACCCGAAGGACCAAGCCATTCTGGTCGCCCATGAGATGGCCACTAAACCCTGCCAGGGCAAGGCGCCACTGATCACCCGTACATTTGAAGAGGCGGAGATTTACGACCCCATCGCCGAGGCGATCGGTTGGCCCTTCGAGCACCCCTGCCGCTCACGGTTTTCCACCGGCGCCTTCGGTGTATGGTACGGCGGCGACTCGCTACTGACGTCTATCCACGAGACCGCTCATTATTTTCGGGTTGATACGCTCGACAGTAGCGCTGTCGCAAGCGGCAGTGTGGTGGTGCAGGAACGCCGTGTTCATCTGGTTCGTTGTACCGCTGCCCTGATTGACCTGCGGCCTCAGATCGCGCATGAGCCACGCTTGATTGACCCCCATGATTACAGCACCTGTCAGGCACTTGGCGCGCAGCTTTATCACGCGGCATTGCCAGGTGTGCTCAGCCAGTCCGCGCGCTATCACAATGGCCTTATCGCCGGTGTTTTTCGCCCAGACGTGCTTATCGACCCACGGACAGTGTGTTACCTGACTTATCATCTGGACGTCGACAGCGGTTGTGTCCGCGTCGAGCGTGAGCCGGGGGAAACGCTGGTCAAGATCGATGCCTGAGAATTAACCGCGCTACTATCGGCAACGTCCTGGACCCCGAGTCGCGCGCAGCGCATCCGGGAAATATTTGCCCGCAGTGAAGATCAGCGCCCCGCCCAAATACTTGGATCACAGCATCTTGAATCCCGCGATACCCTTCGCGCGCTTATCGAAAGCTCCGGTTTCGTTACAGGTGTGGCCACAACCTGTTGCTCATCAACCCACCCGGCACCGGCAAAACTATGCTCGCCAGCTGCTGAGTAAGGTCACCCCAACGCCTTGGGCACATGACGCACGACACAAGCAATCTGGCTTGGAGAATTTCACGAGTTTACGACTACGTCTGCCACGTGTTCGACGCATATCACCGCTGCCCCGCCGCGCATATAGCCAATCGGCGCTGAGGCAGCGAAACCCTCGCGCCGGAACATATCGAGCACTTCCGGCAGCGCCGCGCTCGTGCAGCTCACCAGCAGGCCACCGCTGGTCTGCGGGTCACACAACAGCGTCTTCTGCCAAGGCGCCAGGTTTGTCGGTAAGCGCACGGCATCGCCATAACTGGCCCAGTTGCGGGCGGCGGCACCCGTGGAGTAACCCTGTTGCGCCAGCGGCAAGGCCGCGGGAATGATCGGCAACGATTCGAAATCGATACATGCCCCGAGCGCTGAACCACGGCAGACCTCGGCGAGGTGGCCGAGCAGCCCGAAGCCGGTGATATCCGTCATGGCGTGCACGCCGGTAAGTCCCGCGAGTCGGCTGCCGACCTCATTGAGCTGGGTGGTGCTCGCCAGCATCTGCCGATACCCCTCCTCCGTCAGTGCATCTTTCTTCAAGGCGGCGCTCAGAATGCCTACGCCCAGCGCCTTGCCGAGCACCAGCACATCACCGGCACGCGCCGTACTGTTGCGCTTAATGCGTTGCGGATGTACCAAGCCGAGCACCACCAGACCATAAATCGGCTCGACCGAGTCTATGGAATGCCCGCCGGCGATGGGAATCCCGGCGGTCTGACATACGGCGGCACCGCCCGCAAGGATCTGCCGGATCACCTCTGCCGAGAGCTTGCCGATCGGCATACCGACGATGGCGAGTGCCAGCAGTGGCCGGGCGCCCATGGCATAAATATCAGACAATGCATTGGTGGCGGCGATGCGCCCGAAATCGTGCGGATCGTCCACGATCGGCATGAAGAAATCGGTCGTGGCGACAATCGCTTGTTCGTCATTCAGCTTGTAGACAGCGGCGTCGTCGCTGGTCTCGGTGCCCACCAGCAGCGCCGGGTCGACGAACCCGTTCGGGAGCTTGGCAAGAATTTCCGTAAGCGCGGCCGGCGCGATCTTGCAACCGCAACCGCCGCCGTGCGACAGGCTGGTCAAACGAACGTCGGACATGGCGCCTTCTCCTTACTTGCGTCAAGAACAAAATGGCGGAAGAGTGTGGGAGTCGAACCCACCAAGGGCCGGCTGACGGCCCTTCCCTGATTTGAAGTCAGGCCGCCCCACCGGGGTGCGAGTCTCTTCCAGTAACCTGTACCGTACGGGCCGCACCCGCACTCGTGGATCCGATCTTGTCCACCAGCAGCGCGGCATCACGCATGCAGTGGGCATCGCCGACCCGGCGCGAAAAACCGGTCTTGTCGAAATATTCAAGAATCTGGATCGCGAGCTTGCGGCCGCTGCCAATGCGATCACGAAATTCGGCAGCACGCACCTCGCCATTCAGGTTTGCAAGTTCCGTCGCGATCTGTGCCAGCTGTGTCAGCGCCTCGCGCGTGAAGAATCGGTCGTGCAACACTTCATAGGTATCGCCGATGAGTGTGACACGCTTGAGCAGCATGCGCACCTGCACCTCCGGCACCTTGAGGACCGTGGCCATGTCACGCACCCATGGTGGTTGAAACGGTGTGGCGCGCAGCAACGGCGCGATCTGGCGCCAGAGTTTTTCTTCCGCTGGCGTGAGTGCAATGCGGTGGCTCGGCAGATGCAGCCACGGTCCGTGACGGGCGATGTGCTTTTCGGTGAGCATCTGTTCAATCAGTGTCGAGAACACCTCCCACGACACTTCCGGCGCCGCTAGTCGCCGCAACCGCCGCGCATCGAGTCCCATCAGCTCCGGTGTCTGGCGGTGCCCAGTCGCCAAGACATCCAGCACTGCTTGTTGCAGTTTTTCCCAGGACTGTGGCGCCATGCCGAAGCGCCCCTTACCGGTCACGGTCAGCACGACCATCGGTGGTCCGCGATACAACGGCTCGCTGACCGCATTAGGCAGGCTGTAACTGCGTGCGAACCAGTCGAGATCGATGCCCGCTGTTGACGTGGCGAGCAATGTCTCCAGCGCCTCGCGCGCGGACGTCTGTTTCAGCGCGCGGAGCAGATTCAGGCGTTCGGGTGTGCGCACCTTGCGCGCCGGTGCAAAGGGATCGAGCACCCTGCCGCCCGCGAGTGTTAGCTGTGCCGATTGATCGCGCAAAATAAAGCGATCGCCGTGCAGGGCGCCAAGCGGTTGATCGAGTACCAGTTGTACGAAGCCGCTCGCACCCGGTTCGATGCCTGTGCCTTCCAGCAGCGACACGCGCGCCATGATGTCTGCAGAACCGAGATGGACATGCACCGGTGTCCAGTGTCGCAACGCGCGGACGGCGGAGGCTGGCACTTGCAGTTGCGCGTCGAAGCGGCTGGTCGGTGCATGCGCTGCCGGGTCAAGCACCCAGTTGCCACGCGCGATGTCCTTTTTCTCCACCCCGGCGAGATTGAGCGCGCAACGCTGACCGGCCTCGCCTTGTTCCGCGGCGTGATTCTGGGCATGGATGCCGCGCACCCGCACTTCCCTCCCCGTCGGCGACACCAGCAATTTGTCGCCCACCTGCACGCGGCCCGCGAACACCGTGCCGGTTACCACCGTGCCACTGCCAGCGAGCGTAAAGCAGCGATCCACCGCCAGACGGAAATGGCCATCACTGGCTCGGACCTTCGCTGCTGCCGCAGCCAGTTGCAGATGCGCGCGCAGCGCTTCAATTCCGTCGCCGGTGATACACGACACTGGAAACACCGGACTGCCGGCGAGCGTAGTTCCGGTAAGCAGTTGTTCGATCCCGGTCCGCACTTCGCCCAATCGTTCAGGTGTGACACGATCAATTTTGGTCAGGGCTACGAGTCCCTGAGTAACACCCAGCAGGTCAAGAATTTCCAGATGCTCGCGGGTCTGGGGCATTACGCCATCGTCCGCGGCCACCACCAGCAACACGGTGTCGATGCCAGTGGCGCCGGCAAGCATGTTGTGCACGAAACGCTCATGACCCGGCACGTCGATGAAGCCCAGCACCTCGCCGTCCGGGAGCGACGCATAGGCATAGCCGAGATCGATGGTAATGCCGCGCGCCTTCTCTTCCTTGAGGCGATCGGCGTCCACGCCGGTGAGTGCCTTAATGAGCGCGGTCTTGCCGTGGTCGATATGTCCGGCGGTGCCGATGATCATGTCTGCCTCCCGTCGGCGTCGAGTCGCAGGTGCGCGAGCTGTTCAACGAAGGCCCGGTCGTCTTCAAGACAGCGCAAATCAAAACGCAGCGCGCCGGCGGAGATCGTTCCAATCACCGGAATCGGTAGAGCGCGGAATGCTTCCGCCAGTCGCCGCAGCACCGTTCCCGCACCACGACCGGACTTGATTGGGGTAAGCACCAAGGCATGACTCGGCAAAACTTCCACCGGCAACGCTCCGCTGCCAATCTGGCTGGAACATGGCGACACCTCCACCACTGCAAGTTCCTTGACGACCTGCAAAACCGCGGGCGCTAACCGCCGGCACAGGGCTTCGATCTCACCCGGCACACGCGTCAGCAATCGCAGCGTGGGCAGGCGCTGCGCCAGCCGCTCCGGTTGCCGGTAAAGCCGCAGCACCGCTGCGAGCGCTGCGAGCGTCATTTTGTCCACGCGCAACGCGCGTTTCAGGTGATTGCGTTTGATTTTCTTGATAAGGTCGGCACGGCCGACAATGATCCCGGCCTGCGGGCCGCCGAGCAATTTGTCGCCGCTGAAGGTCACGAGATCCGCGCCGGCGGCGAGTGCTTCCTGTGGCATCGGCTCTTTCGGCAGGCCGTACTGGCTCAGATCCACCAGCGTGCCGCTGCCCAGATCCACCACGAACGACAGCTCCCGCGCGTGGGCGAGACTGGCCAGGTCATTTTCCGGTACGGCGGCAGTGAAGCCTTGCACGACGTAATTACTGGTGTGAACCTTGAGCAGCAAGGCGCTGCGGTCGTTGATCGCCTGCTCGAAGTCGGCAAGGTGCGTGCGATTGGTGGTGCCAACTTCGTGGAGCTTGCATCCGGCGCGCGCCATGATCTCGGGAATTCGGAACGACCCGCCGATTTCGATCAACTCGCCACGCGACACAACCACCTCCCGGCGCGCTGCCAGCGTGCTGAGCACCAGCAGTACCGCGGCGGCATTGTTGTTCACCACGGTCGCGGCTTCGGCGCCGGTGAGTTCGCACAACAGCGCCTCCACGTGGGTATCGCGGTCGCCACGCTCGCCCTCCCCCATCTCGAACTCGAGGTTGCACGGCTGCGTCATCACCGCTTGCACGGCCTGCACAGCTTCGTCTGGTAACAGCGCGCGGCCGAGGTTTGTGTGCAACACCGTGCCCGTCAGATTGAACACAGGCCGCAATGACGGACGGAGCCGCGCGTCCAGGCGTTCCTGCAGTTGCTGTGCGAGTCGCGGTTCTTGCACTGCCTCGATAGGCAACACAGCACCCTCGCGCATGAGGTGGCGGATTTCGGAGAACAGGGAACGAACCACATGAACAACGGCGCTATGGCCGTATTGCGCAACGAGCGTCTCGACCGCGGGCATACGCAGCACACGGTCGACAGCCGGCAGGATGACAGCAGTTTGCGGATTCTGCACTTGGACCAAGGACGGTTCCGCCTGTGAACGAGTTTTGCAACAGTAACAACGTTTACCGGGCTACGCGTCTCCTCCTATCAGGAAAAAATTCATTCCACTGCGAGCGACACCGGATTCGGACATCAGGACATCGAGCGCGACACTGGCCACATCGTCCGCGACGGCGTCGACCTGAGGGTCCTTCTCCATGTAGAAAATCTTGAGATAACTGTGGCAGGCATCACAGCTCTCGGCCTTGATCGCGGCGCTCGCGCCTTCGATGCCGTAATAGCCAATACCTTTGGTGGATTCGCAGGACGAGCACTTGATGCGCACCATGTGCCACTGACTATTGCACAGTGAGCAGTTGAGATAGCGCAGACCCTGATCGGCGGCGCCAATACGCACCATGCTCGCTACCGGTGGCGAGCCGCACACCGGACAGAGCGACGGCGTCTCCAGCCGCCCGAAGGCATTCGCGCCCAGGCTGGTGGCCATGTGCAGCCAGTACACTTGCAGCGCCGCGGCAACAAAAGGCGCGCTGGCACGATCGATCTGCGTGCAATCGCCGGCAAGCAGCTGGTCCGCCAACCGTTCGAGGCTGGCGTCATCCGTCTGTTTGAGTTGCGCGATGGTTGCACGCGCGGCTTCGGGTAACGCACCGGATTCAAGCGCCGCCAGCATATGGCGCAAGACTTCGCGCCACACCGGCGCGCGTTGCCAGCCCTGCACCCCGAGCGGTGGCAAGCCGTGCTCGCGGCAACGCTCCATCTGCCCGGACGTAGGCAGCGGCACATCGCGCACCAACGCCTGCGCCGAGTGCTGCGCGCGCGCCATGCTGGCGAGAAACTTCAGGTAGTCGGCCAGTGCGTGGCCCGCAGCCAAGGAGTCCAGACGCTCGGCACGCACCTGGAACAGGTCGCGCTCCGGCAGGCGCAGGAACGTCAGGTCACCGGGCGGCGCCTCAATGGTTCCTGGCTCAATAATGGTTGCGGTCATTTTGTGCCCTTGCCAACCTCACGATACCAGCCCGGGTGATTCTGCGCGGCCCAGGCGCGCGTCACGGTGCCGCACGTCATGGCACGCAGTGTGCCCTTGACCCAGATCGTCGCATAGACATGCACGATAAAGCCAGCGATAAGCACAAATGCCGCAAGCGCGTGCAGCAGCGAGGCAAGCCGGATGAGAACGACCGGAAAGAACGGCGCAAACCACGGCTGCCACATGAGAATGCCGCTCGCAAAGAGGATGGCGATGGATATCACCATGGTCCAGAAAAGATATTTCTGGCCGGCGTTGTAATGCCCTACCTCCGGCAGACCCCGATCACGTTTGGTAATAACATCCCATACACGACGTATCCACACGCGGTCGTTGTCGGTAATGCGGTTGAGATTCCAGAAGCGGCTGGCAAGCTTGGTGAACGAGACCGCCAGTAACACACCCACGAACGGATGCAGGATGCGCGTCCAAGTACCGCCGCCAAACAGATTGGTTAGCCAGAAGAACAGCGGATAAAACAACGCGAGCCCGCTCACGGCCAGCAAGATGAAAGTTACTGCCACCACCCAGTGGTTGGCGCGTTCCGCCGGGTTGTAGCGCTTGATTACATTCTTGTCATTCATGACTTGGACTCCTCTTCTTTCGTTTCCTTCGGTCCCACGGTCAGGTAGTGGAATACGCCCACCAACGCCATGATACCGAGGCCGATCGACAACACTGGCTTGAGTGCGCCCTTCCACAACGACACCACTGGGCTGATGCTCGGATCCGCCGGCAGACCGTGATATATCGCCGGTCTGTCCGCATGCTGCAGCACATACATGACGTGCGTACCGCCGACGCCCTTGGGATCGTACAGGCCCGCATTTTTGTAGCCGCGCGATTTGAGATCAATGATGCGGCCCTCGGCATGCTTGATCATGTCGTCCTTGGTGCCGAACACGATTGCCTTGGTCGGGCAGGTCTTGGCGCACGCCGGCTGCTGTCCGACCGCGACACGGTCGGAGCAGAGCGTGCACTTGGATGCCTTGTTGTCCTTCTTCGACAGGCGTGGGACATTGAAGGGACAGCCGCTAATGCAGTAACCGCAGCCGATGCAATGCTCACTGTCGAAATCCACGATGCCGTTCGAGTACTGCACGATCGCGCCAGGTGCCGGACAGGCCTTGAGGCAGCCCGGGTCGGCGCAGTGCATGCAGCCGTCCTTGCGAATCAGCCATTCGAGCTTGCCGGCTTCGACCTCCACCTCGGAGAACCGCATCACGGTCCACGATTGATCGGTGAGATCGCGCGGGTTGTCGTAGATACCGGCGTTGCTGCCGATCTCGTCGCGCAGGTCGTTCCATTCCATGCACGCCGCCTGGCAGGCCTTGCAGCCAATGCACTTAGAGATGTCGATGAGCTTTGCCACCTTGGCAACCGGTGCCGTCGCGGGCAACGCACCGGTGGCGGAACGGCGTTCGACTTCGAGTGTTTGCTGTGCCATATCGCCCCCTTACGCTTTTTCGATGTCAACCAGGAACGCCTTGAACTCCGGCGTCTGGGTGTTCGCATCGCCCACGAATGGGGTCAGCGTATTGGTGATATAGCCGTTCTTCGCCAAGCCCTGGAAGCCCCAGTGGATCGGGATGCCTACGGTGTGCACACGCTTGCCGGCGACGTCCAGCGAGCGGATGCGCTTCGTCACCACCGCCACCGCCTTGATGAAACCGCGGCTCGACCGGATCTTGATGTGGTCGCCATTGGTGATGCGCTTCGCCTCGGCAAGCTCCTCGCCGATCTCCACGAACTGCTCGGGTTGCAGGATCGCGTTGATCTTCACGTGCTTGGTCCAGAAGTGGAAGTGCTCGGTCAGGCGATAGGTGGTCGCGACATACGGGAACTCCTTGGCATCGCCGAACTGTTCGAGATCGCCCTTGAACACCCGTGCCGCCGGACTGCTCTTCACCTTCGGAAACTTCGGGTGCATCGGATTGGCATCGAGCGGCGATTCGAACGGCTCGTAGTGCTCGGGGAACGGTCCGTCCGCCATCTTGTCCACGGCGAAGAAGCGCGCCACGCCTTCCTGGTTCATGATGAACGGACTCATGCCGTCCTCGGGTGCGGAATCCGGCTTGAAATCCGGCACGTCGGCGCCGGACCATTTCTTCTCCTTCGCGTCCCAAGCGATGAGCTTGCGCGTGGCGTCCCACGGCTTGCCGCTCGGATCGCAGGAGGCGCGATTGTAGAGAATGCGCCGGTTCGCGGGCCATGCATATGCCCAGTTGAGCGTATTACCAATGCCGGTCGGGTCCGAATTGTCGCGCCGCGCCATGAGGTTACCCTTCTCCGACCAGGCGCCGGAGAAGATCCAGCAACCACAACTGGTGCTGCCATCGTCGCGGAGCTGCGCGAAACCGTCGAGCTGCTCACCGGCCTTGCGCAGAACCTGCTTCGTCTTGGGATCGAAGACGGTAGCCAGCGCCTTGCCGCTGAACTCGCGCGCCAGCTCTTCCGGCGCTGGCGACTGCGGGTCCTTGTGGTCCCAGACCAGGTTCACGATCGGATCCGGAAATTTGCCGCCCTCTTTCGTATAGAGATCGCGGAGTTTCAGGAAGATGCCCGCCATGATCGCGGTGTCGGTTTTGGCTTCGGCCGGCGGCTCGGCGCCCTTCCAGTGCCATTGCAACACACGGCTGCTGCTCACCAGCGAGCCGTCTTCCTCTGCGAAACAGGAGGACGGCAGACGAAACACCTCAGTCTGAATCTTGGCGGGGTCCACGTTGTTGTGCTCACCGTGGTTCTGCCAGAACACCGAGGTCTCGGTGGCCAGTGGGTCGATCGTTACCAGATATTTCAACTTGGCGAGCGCCCCATCCACCTTGGCTTTGCACGGAAACGAGGCGATCGGGTTGAAACCCTGGCAGATGTAGCCGTTCATCTTTCCCTGGTGCATGTCCTCGAACACTTGCAGGATGTCATGCACCTTGTCGAGTTTGGGCAGATAGTTATAGGCGTAGTCATTCCCCGCATGCGCGGCCTTGCCAAACCAGGCCTTCATGAAACTGACGTGGAACTTGGCATAGTTCTGCCAGTACGAAAGCTGGCCCGGACGCAACGGCTTTTGCACACGCTGCTCGATGTAGGTCTTATAATTGGTTTCCTTCTCGCCCGGCAGCGTCATGTAGCCGGGCAGAAGGTTCGACAGCAGACCCAGATCGGTGAGCCCCTGGATGTTGGAATGGCCGCGCAGCGCATTCATGCCGCCGCCCGCCATGCCGATGTTACCGAGCAGGAGTTGCACCATCGCCGCCGTGCGGATCATCTGCGACCCCACGGAGTGCTGCGTCCAGCCGAGCGCGTACATGACGGTCATGGTGCGGTTCGGCGCCGAGGTTTCGGCGATCTCCTCGCACACCTTGAGAAACTGGTCTTTGGGCGTGCCGGTGATGCTGCTCACCAGTTCTGGGGTGTAACGCGCGTAGTGTTGCTTCATTAAGGTAAATACGCAGCGCGGATGCTTGAGCGTCGGGTCGGACTTGACGTACCCCTTGCCGTCGAGCTCATACATCCAACTCGATCGGTCGTACTTGCGCTTGGCTGCGTCATAACCCTCGAACAGGCCGTCCTTGAACGAATAATTCTCCTTCACAAGGAAGCTCACGTCGGTGTATGACTTGACATAGTCGTGCTGGATTTTGTCGTTGGTGAGCAGGTAGTTGATCACACCGGCGAGAAACGCGATGTCGCTGCCAGCGCGGATCGGCGCGTAATAGTCGGCCACCGCTGCCGAGCGCGTAAAACGCGGATCGACGACGATGAGCTTGGCCTTGTTGTGCGCCTTGGCCTCGGTTACCCATTTGAATCCACAGGGGTGTGCCTCCGCGGCATTTCCGCCCATGATCAGGATCAGGTTGGCATTCTTGATGTCAACCCAGTGGTTGGTCATCGCACCGCGTCCGAATGTCGGGGCCAGACTGGCCACCGTCGGACCGTGTCAGACGCGCGCCTGATTATCGAATGCCAACATCCCGAGGCTGCGCACAACCTTGTGCGTGAGATAGCCGGTTTCGTTGCTTGAGGCTGAGGCCGCGAGGAAGCCGGTGGAGAGCCAGCGGTTCACCGTGGCGCCCTCGGCATTTTTGGCCTCAAAATTTTTGTCGCGGTCATCCTTCATGAGCCGCGCAATCTTGCTGAACGCCTCATCCCAAGAGATGCGCGTGAACTTGTCGGAACCGGGCGCGCGATACTCCGGGTACTGCAGGCGGTTAGGACTGTGCACGAAATCGAGCAGTCCGGCGCCCTTCGGGCAGAGCGTGCCGCGGTTGACCGGATGATCGGCGTCACCCTCGATGTGGATAATTTTGGATGCCGTGTTCTTGGCTGTGTCGCCAAGGCTGTACATAATGATGCCGCAGCCGACGGAGCAATAGGGGCAGGTGTTACGCGTTTCGGTGCTGCGGGCAAGCTTGAACTGTCGCACTTCGGCCAGGACTTCTCCGGGCGAGAAGCCCAGCACGGCCAGGCTCGACGCGCCCAGACCGGCCGCGCTGAGCTTGAGGAATTGACGTCTTGAGACAGACAACATAATGAGCCCTCCTAGCTTGTTGTTGCGACTGAGTAATTCCGCTTTAGATGAACCTCACGTTTGCTAATGCCACAATAGAATCAATCTATTCCTTTCCCTTACAAAAAACAACAGTGGAGTCTGCATAGTGTTATGGCATTTCACATTACGAAATATATAGAAATCCACCAGGCCATCCACATGGCAGGGTGATTCTGTTCTTTGCGTGGGAACCATAGCAATGTGTTACACCGCAAACAACCAAGAGGTGATTACCCCCGCTCGCGCGGGAGTGAGCACACAGGAGCATAACGCCTTGTTAGGGAGTGTTGGTGCGTGTACTTATAAAGAAGACGCTCGACAAGTTTTGTCAGGGGCTATCGCAAAATTTTTGCGAGTGGCCGCCCGCTTCAGATTGTCAGGAGTTATTTTTTATGGGATTTTTCATTAATAGACATGGACAACTTAATGTTTATTAATGTAAATTTTTAATCACAACGAGCCGGGCTGTATTGGTGATGGCGACAGCTCCACTGCTTTGGCGGTACGGAATAGGCGGAAGAAATTCTGCGTGGTGGATTCAGCGATCGACTCCAATGACGCCTGACGGACATCGGCGAGACATTCCGCCACGTGGCGTACATAAGCCGGTTCATTAGTTTTGCCGCGAAATGGCATGGGCGCAAGATATGGCGCGTCGGTTTCGACCAGCAGCCGATCCGTTGGGACCATCTTTGCCACTTCACGCAACGCATCGGCATTGCGAAAGGTCACAATGCCGGAAAACGAAATATAGAAGTTGAGATCAAGGGCTTCGTGTGCAACCTGCAGGCTTTCTGTGAAGCAGTGCATCACTCCACCAATGTCGGCCGCCCCTTCCTCGCGCATGATCCGCAGGGTGTCCGCGGCGGCGTCACGGGTGTGAATGATCAGCGGCTTGTCTGATTTTTTGGCGGCACGGATATGGCGCCGAAACCGCTCCTGTTGCCACGCCATGTCGCCCTGGCTGCGGTAGTAATCGAGACCCGTCTCACCGATGGCAACCACCCGATTGTCCTTCGCCAGATCAACAAGCTCGTCTACGGTAGGTTCCTGCCCTTCGCGTTCATTGGGATGTACGCCGACGGAGGCGAAAATATGCGGGTGGGCGTGGGCCAGTGCGCGAATTTCCGGAAATGTCTCGAGCGTCACCGACACGCACAGCATGTGCCCGACCCCGTTGTCCCGGGCATGCCTGAGCACATCATCCAGGGTGTTGTGTAGGGGCTCGAAATTAAGATGGCAGTGTGAATCGACGAGCGGCGCCACGGGTTACATCGTATGCGTGAGCCTGTCGGAGTTGAGCGCACCAGCCAGAACCCCTTCGATTTTATTGCGGGCGATACCGGAATCCTTCTCGCTGAACTGGATGCCAATACCAGCGGTACGGCTGCCTTGGGCGCCCGGAGGGGTGACCCAGACCACGTGACCGGCCACCGGGATTTTCTCTTTGCTATCCATGAGCGTCAGCAGCATAAACACCTCTTCCCCGAGTTTGTACGAACGGCTGCTGGGCACGAAAATCCCCCCGCCTTTGATAAAAGGCATATAGGCTGCGTACAGGGCATTTTTATCCTTGATGGTGAGCGACAGGACACCCGGACGAGCACCCACGACAGGCATAGGCTTGATCGGCAGTGCGCTTGCCGGTATGGGTGTTGGATTGGCTGGTTTGTCAGTCATGTTCTTCCTTGAATTTAGTGTAGACGGCTCAGGCGTCCCCAGCGTATCAAAATATCTTCGAGTAGCAAGAGATGGTCGATAGGCCCGGAAAGTTGCTTGTATAATTCACTAATAACATCAAGTAAATTGTATAGTCCATTATTTTCTATAGATAATTTATTATTATTGTTGCTGGAAATTAACTCTGGGTTGGCCAGCCGAAAAGCACCAGAAACGCCTAGATTCATTTTGATCAGATCTGCCACATAGCTGTATAACCATGCCAGACTGCGGGCTGTTCCCAGATTTTTCCAGCGCACGGCACACACCGAAGGCTGTTCCAGGCCGTTCCTCAATGCCGACATGTCCTGAAGTAACTGCTTTCGATTCTCCAGAAACCCCTCCTGGGCCAATTCAATGGCCAGAAGCGGTGCGCCAGCCGCTTTTCTCAGAAGGCTGGCAGATTGTTCCTTCGTCTCCGGGAAAGCCTGTAGCCATTCGAGTGCGTCAGATTCGGACGGATGCTTGAACAAAACCCGGGTACAGCGGCTGCGAATGGTGGCGGGAAGGCGTGCCGGATGGCAGGTCACCAGAATAATCACGCTTCCTAGGGGCGGCTCTTCCAGCATCTTCAGAAGGCTGTTGGCGGCGCTAAGGGTCATGGTTTCGGCAGGTGAAATGACGACCACTTTTCGGGTCGCGGTATGTGGGCGCAAGGACAGGAAACTACCCAGTTCACGGATCTGGTCAATGGCAATGCCTGTCTTGTCTTCCAGAGGTTCCACGACAGCGATATCAGGATGGGTACCCGCCGCGAGCAGGAGGCAACCTTGGCAGCGGCCGCAGGCTTCGGCTTCTGCGGCGGGGTGAGCGCAGAGCAAGGTGCGCGCCAGCCGAAATGCGAATGCGCGCATCCCCAGGCCGGGCTGGCCGTACAACAAAAGCGCATGCGGGAGCAGATCCAGACGTTGGGTCAGCGACGACCAAGGGGATCCGTGCCACGGATAACGTTCGGTCGCAGGAAAGCTCAGGCTGGCGATAGTCGGGTCATCCTTGGCCATGCACCAACCCCTGCAAAATGGTAGCGATCTGTTGCCCTACCTGTTCCGGATTTTGACGTGCGTCGATGATGTGTACACGCCTTGGCTCACGCGCGGCGCGGTCGAGATAACGCTGGCGGACGCGATCGAAAAATTCGTTATTCTCCTGTTCAAAACGGTCCGGTTTACTGCGATTTACGGCCCGCTGTCTTCCCGTTTCTACTGGAACATCGAAGAGCAGAGTCAAATCCGGACGTAAATTTCCCTGTACCCAGGTTTCCAGGATGGCGATACGTTCATCTGGTACGCCACGGCCACCGCCCTGATAGGCATAGGAGGCATCGGTAAAACGGTCGCACAA
>JBGPBL010000057.1:0-16812 GCA_041481225.1 Sulfurifustaceae bacterium
AGGATATCTGCTCCGCCGGCAGCCACGGCCGGAACAGATAGCCGATGAACAGCCAGCCGAGCAGGGCCATGGAGAAGGGCTTCACGCCCCAGTTCACGAACAGCGTCACCCCGATACCCTTCCAGTGCGCCGTCACGCGATGCAACACCGCGAAATCCACCTTGAGCAGCATCGGGAAGATCATGAGCCAGATCAGCGCTGCGACCGGCAGATTGATTCTGGCGATCTCGAGGTTGCCCACGGTCTGGAACCCCATCGGGAACAACCGCCCGAGGGTGATGCCGGCAACGATGCACAGGAATACCCAAACCGTGAGATAGCGTTCGAAGAATCCCATCTCGGCGCGAGCGGAATGCTTCGTAGTGGTTTCGCATTGCATGCTCATGATTGACCCCTTTTGCCGGGTGAGGTGTTTTCATGGCCGCGCGCGAGTCGCTTGATGCCGTCGATCATGCCATCAACGCGGCTCTTGATTTCGTCGCGCGTGGCGCGGAACTTGGCCATGATCTCGTCCTCCGTACCGGTGGCCTTGGCCGGGTCTTCCAGTGGCCAGTGTTTTTTTTGCATGCCCGGTGGCAGTACGGGGCAGTGCTCGTCGGCATGACCGCAGACGGTTATTACCAGATCGGCCCATTCCAGCATCATCGGCGCAAGCTTCGTCGATTCCTGATGCGAGATGTCCACCCCTGCTTCACGCATGACGGCAATGGCCCGCGGATTCTTGCCGTGGGCCTCGATACCGGCGGAGCGCGCCACCACCCGATCGCCGCCCAGATGGTTGGCCCATCCTTGCGCTATTTGGGAACGACAGGAGTTGCCGGTGCACAAAAATAAAACGTGGGTTTTGTGTGTGTGCATGATGTTGAAGGTGTGTTTGTCGATGAAAACGGATTCAGGCCCCGCCGTGCGGCTCCGGTGAGAATTTGTTGGTGACGATGCGCAGCGCCACCAGAATAGCGATCACACCCGTTCCGAGAAAAACTTTCCCGGAAGAATATTCCTTGAACCACAATCCCATCAGTTCGCCGATCAACACCACCAATGCCGTGTCCAGGATAAAGGTTACCCGCACGCGCCCGAGTTTCAAGTAGGCCTGGAGTGTGCGTATGACTTCAAGCAGCGCCAGCATGATCAAGCCCTTGATAATCGCATGTTCCGCGATGCTGGCCCATCCGGCGGCAAGGATTTCTCGCAGTCCCAGAACCATGTCGACCACGCCCGCCAGCATCCACAGGCATAGCGTCACAATCAGCATCCCAGTAAGGAGACGCACCAGGGATGGGTAAATCGTATCGGCCAGAAATTCCCAAGTGCCGGGGGCGCTGGTTGCCTGCCCCATCGGATGGAGGGATGGCATTTCCTCCGGGCAAGCGAGTTTTTCCGTCAGATTGCTCATGCGCGGAATATTGGACTGCTTTGATGACAGCCATATTACAAACAGCCGATTGGTTGTTCATCGTGGGCCAACATTTTGTCGAACGCGGATCGTCCGACGCCTGATCTCACGGAGTGCTGAAGACTGGGGCGAAGCCGCCGCCGGGTGTGCGGAAGTTGGTGGTTTGGCCCTGATACAGACGTGCCGCGAGAAGCTGAACCTCGCCGTCATAGACGTAGTTACGGATGTCGAGCTTGAGCGCCGTTTCCGCCCCCTCACGACGCCGCCAGCGCTCACTCGGTGCTATTCGCTTTTGGGCGACGTAGTTTCCGGCAATGATCTCATTCCATACGCGCGTGGTGACTTTGTCGCCGCGGTAAGCCGCCTTGGCGCCGTACCCCGCGGCGGGTTTGAAGAAGAGTCCGTCCCGTTGTTCCCATAATGCGCCGGCATTGGCCGCGCTGACGGTCACCACGTGCGGGATGCCGGTAAGCAATGTGTGTATGAGGGAATCAGGCACCTGCCAGCGGCGCAGCAGGGCCTCGTCAGTCAGTGCGGCCAGGTTGCGCTTGTCGGCGTAGAGGGCGTGCGCACGTGGATGCGGCGTGAGCACGGCTCCGCCCGTGCGCCAAACCTCGCGCAGTGTGGCGTGCCGTGGAGCTTCGAGCGCGAAGTCGGTCAGGCGGTTATACACCAGGTCAATCTTGAACTCCTCGTGCCACAGCCGGCCGTGGCACACCATGAGTTCGGCAGGATCCGTGATCACCGTTTTGATCCCATGGCGTTGGAAGAGGCGCTCGAACAAAACAAATTCGGGATAGAGATACTGCTTCGTCGGTGTGTCATCGACAATGGCGATGCTGGAGAGTGGTTCATCGCCCCGCGCCAGACGCCACTCACGCCGGAACATGTCAACGAATATTTCGTCGCGCACCATCGGCCCCGACATGAGGGGCCTCGTGCTCTCGCAGCAGACGAGTTGCGCCCGTGCGAGCGCGGCATTGAGCAACGCGCCGCCGGCATTGGTGTTGATTTCAATAAGCTGTGGGCCTTGCGATCCCAGATGAAAGTCATAACCCATGAACACGCCGCGCGGCCCCAGGTCGAGACGGGCGATCGGTGACGCCCACCCGAGCACATGCTCGCGATAGGCCGGCATCGCCACCACCGTCTCGATGGCGGCAATGACGGCGCGCATGCACGCCGTCTGTTCGCGGGTGACGAAAACGGCGGTGTCGGAGAAAAGGTGGGGACGAGACGTCAGGATCTCGTGGTACAGATCGGCATCGCGGCTATGGTTGTCGAGCTCGCGGCGCAAGCTTTCGTGGTCAATCGTCACGCACAGGCAGTCGTGATTAAGCGATTCTGCGCCGTCGGCGCGCACACCGGTACCATCAGGCGCTGTCTTTCCGGAACCGGGGGGTGGCGTGGTGGACACGGCGATTTCAGGCGTCGCCGGAAGCCGGCGACGGTTCGCGCACCACCCGGGATGCCGGAAAAACGCAGGAAAAAGTGCTGCCCTGGCCGAGTTCGCTTTCGATCTGCAACTGCGCGTCGTGGCGCAGGAGCACGTGCTTGGCGATGGAAAGGCCCAGACCCGTGCCGCCCGAGGCGCGTGAACGTGCCGTGTCGACGCGATAAAAGCGTTCGGTCAGGTAAGGGATGTGCTCCGGGGCGATGCCGTCGCCGGTGTCGGTGACTGAGAACCTGGCGGCCCCATTGGCGGCGTGCCAGCGCAGTTGGATAGAACCGCCTGGTGGCGTATAGCGCACGGCGTTGTTGATGAGATTGGAGAAGGCGCTGTGCAGTTCCTCGCGGCTGCCGAGCAACCTGAGCGATGGATCCGCCTCGAGCGTGATGACGTGGCGGTTACCGCCGCTCAGAATCCCGGCTTGTTTCTCGAGGGAGGCAAGCAGCGCCGGCACATCCACCGTGGCATCGTGTGTCCGTGGCGGCGCTGTTTCCAGCCGGGACAGCGTCAGCAGGTCGTCCACCAGACGCGACATGCGTGCGGATTGCTCTTGCATGGTGGCGAGATGTTTTTTCAAATCCTCCACCCGAATCTGGTCCATTTGGCTCAGTGTCTCGACGTAGCCACCGAGCACGGTGAGCGGCGTGCGCAACTCATGGGAGACGTTGGCCACGAAGTGGCGCCGCATTTTCTCGAGACGCGCCAGGCGGGTTACATCCCGGCCGATGACCAGCCTCTGGCTGCTGCCATAGGGGGTAATCTGGATGGCGACGTGCATCTCCGGATTTTCCGGCGAGGTGATCTCGATCGGCTCGGCGTATTCTCCGTTTTGCATGTATTGCACAAAATCCGGGTCACGCAGGAGGTTGCCGATACGCATGCCGGCGTCGCGCGGGAAATGAATGCCGAGCAGTTTATCGGCCAACGGGTTGGCCCATTCGATGTCACCTTCCTGTGACAGAATGATCACGGCGTCGGGCATGGCGGAGGCGGCGTCCTGAAACCGTGTGAGCATTTCGGTAAGCTGGGCTTCACGGCGCGCCGCTTCTTTTTCCATCCAGCGCAGCTCGTCGAACACCTCGCCCCACAATCCGCTGGCCTCGGGAACCTCGGCTTCCTTGCGGCGCCGCAGCCAGCGATGCAGACGCTGAAGGTGTCGCAGTGTCAGGGCGATGTAGAATCCGAAGCCGATACTTGCCATCAGGAATGGGTGACGGGTGAGCGATCCGAACAGCAGGCTTACGCCAGCGATGCCGACCAGAATCCAGATTTCACGCCAGAGGCCTGGTTGCATGGAGGCTATGACGACATGGAAAAGCGATAGCCACTGCCGCGCACGGTCTGTATCAGCCGGTCATGACCGGTCTGGTCCAGCGCCTTGCGCAAGCGGCGGATGTGCACATCCACGGTGCGTTCTTCGACGTACACGTTGTCTCCCCAGACGCTGTTCAGTAGCCGCTCACGGCTATGTACGCGGTCCGCATGGGTCATGAAGAAGTGCAGCAGGCGGAACTCGGTGGGGCCAAGTTCCAGTACCTTGCCGGCCGCCGTGACGCGGTGCGTGATCGGATCGAGCGCCAGGCCGTCCATCTCGACCGCGGTATCCGCCGCCAGCGGCGCCGTGCGCCGCAGCAACGCCTTGATGCGCGCCAGCAGTTCGCGCGTGGAAAAGGGTTTCGTGATGTAGTCATCCACACCACTGTCGAGCCCCCTGATTTTGTCTGCCTCCTCGGTGCGTGCCGTCAGCATGATGACCGGAATGTTTTGCGTCAGTCTCTCGCGCCGCAGAGTGCGGGCGTATTCCACGCCACTCAGTTTTGGCAGCATCCAGTCGAGCAGGATCAGATCGGGCTTTTCTTTCAGAATCTGCACTTGGGCTTCGGCGGTGTCCGCGGCCTCGAGGCAGTCGAAATGCGCCTGCGTGAGGGCAAGACAGACCATCTGCCGGATGGCAGCTTCGTCGTCGATGATGAGGATTTTACCGCGCATGTTTCAGGGTCCTTAATACCTATATAATTCTTCTATTTTCCGCCATTTCATACCATAAAAATGTCAATTTGGTTACCATTACCGTTTCATGCCGTTCGCTCCGGCGATACGGGAAACGTCAGATAACGCGGGTTTCATCAATGAGACAGGAAAGTATGCGGAAAAACACGGTCAGACCGACGGATATCAAGCTGCATCAGAAATCGCGTCTCCTGGAGATCGCCTTCGACGATGGCAGCCATTTCAAGTTATCTTGCGAGTATCTGCGAGCGTACTCACCCTCGGCCGAGGTACGTGGCCACGGGCCGGGACAGGAAGTGCTGCAGGTGGGCAAGGAGAACGTAAACATCACCCAGATCGAGCCGGTAGGTTCGTACGCCGTCTGCTTGCATTTTGATGACGGCCACAACACGGGCATCTATTCGTGGGATTGGTTGCACCATCTGGGCACGGACCAGGAAAGTCTGTGGAAGGAATATCTGGAACGGCTGGAAAAGGCCGGCGTGACCCGCAAGCCCAAGCCGGCTGGATGAGCACGATGTCTGCGACCGGCAAGGGGGAAGATCGGACCACGCATTTCGGATTCCGCGATGTGCCGGAATCGGCCAAGGATGGGCTGGTCGGTGAGGTGTTTCATTCGGTCGCGCACAAATACGATCTGATGAATGACCTCATGTCCCTGGGCGTTCATCGCCTGTGGAAGCGTTTTACGATTGAGACCAGCGGCGTGCGCCCGGGCAACCGGGTGCTGGATGTCGCGGGCGGCACCGGCGACTTGGCGGCGCTGTTCGCGGCGCGGGTGGGCGCTCAGGGTCAGGTGGTGCTGGCCGATATCAACGACTCGATGTTGGAAGTGGGTCGTGGCCGTCTGGCCGACCGGGGTGTGGTCGGCAACGTCGAGTTTGTGCAGGCGAATGCCGAAGCGCTTCCGTTTCCTTCCGATTCCTTCGACTGTGTGAGCATCGCCTTCGGGTTGCGCAATGTCACGCACATCGATCGCGCGCTGGCTTCCATGTTTCGTGTGCTCAAGCCCGGCGGCCGGTTGCTGGTGCTGGAATTTTCCCGTCCCGTCCTGCCTGGACTGAACCGCTTGTATGACCGCTACTCCTTTAATGTGTTGCCGTGGCTGGGGCGCGTGATTGCCCAGGACGAAGGCAGCTACCGTTATCTGGCGGAGTCGATCCGCAAACACCCGGATCAGGAAACCCTGAAGGGCATGATGGAGACGGCTGGTTTCGAGCGCGTGCATTATTTCAATCTGAGCGGCGGCATTGTGGCCCTGCATAAGGGCTATAAATTTTAAGATGGATGCGGCGCCTGCTTTGCTGTCGTTGGCGGAGGAGGCAATCAACCGCGTCCTGCGCTTCGATCCCGAGGTCCGGCAACGTTTGGGTGAACTGCACGGCAGGATCATTCGGCTGCGTCTTTCCGGTGTGACACCGCTCGATATCTATGTGCTGCCGTCGGAATCCGGACTGCGGTTGCGGGCGGAGCATGACCAGGAACCGGATGTGACTATCCGCGGCGAAGTACCACTGTTCGCCAAACTCGCCTTGGGCCGCATCACGTCCCGACCCGTCTCGGCCGGGGAAATTCAAATCAGCGGTGACATCGAACTCGGACAACGGTTCCAGCGCATTCTGGAGCGAATCGACATCGACTGGGAAGAGCAGGCCGCGCGTGTGATCGGCGATGTCGCGGCGCACCAGGTTGGTAATGCCGTGCGTGGGTTGAGCCGTTGGTCGGCGCAATCCCTGCGTACCCTGGGCGAAGATGCCTCGGAGTACCTGCGCGAGGAAACCCGCCTGTTGGCCCCGCGCGCGCAGGTTGAATCATTTTTGCGCGCGGTGGATGTCTTGCGGGATGACGTGGATCGCCTGGAAAAACGTATTGCCCGTCTACCGGGGACCGGACGATGAGGCGCCTGCGCCAACTTGGCCGTCTGTTGCGCATCACGCAGATTTTCGTCCGGCACGATCTTGATGAATTCGTCACCGCCATCCACCTCTTTCGTCCTTATCGCCTGTTGCTGCGGCTCGCGCCGTGGCGGTTGTTCGCGCGCCGCGGCTTGCCGCGCGGGGTGCGGCTGCGCGAGGCGCTGGAAGAGCTCGGCCCGATTTTCGTCAAGTTCGGACAGATGCTGTCCACTCGCCCCGATCTGCTGCCGGAGGATATCGCCGAAGAACTCGCGAAGCTCCAGGACCGGGTGCCGCCGTATCCGGGCGATACCGCCGTACGCCTCGTTGAAGAGGCGCTGGGAGGAAAGCTCGAGACTTTTTTCAGCGAATTCAATCGCGAACCCATCGCCTCGGCCTCGGTAGCGCAGGTGCATATCGCGCGGTTGCATGATGCTTCTGAAGTCGCGGTCAAGGTGCTGCGGCCCGGCATCGAATCGGTCATCGATGGCGATCTCGAACTGCTTTATCTGCTCGCACGCCTGGCCATGCGCTATGCGCCAGACACGCGCCGGCTGCGACCCGTCGAGGTGGTGGATGAATTCAGCAAGACCATTCATGACGAACTCGACTTACGGGTGGAATCGGCGAACGCGAGCCGGCTGCGCGCCAATTTCGAAGGTTCCAGCCTGCTGCACGTTCCCAAAATCTATTGGGATCTGACGCGGCGCACGGTGATGGTGCTCGAGCGCATCCATGGTATCCCCGTGGCCAATATCGAGGCCCTCAAGGCCGCCGGCATCGATATGCGCAAGTTGGCGCACGACGGCGTTGAGATTTTTTTCACACAGGCGTTTCGTGACGGGTTTTTCCACGCCGACATGCACCCGGGTAATATTTTTGTTTCGCCCGAGGGCCAGTACCGCGCCGTGGATTTCGGCATCATGGGCACGCTGGGCGAGAAGGACAAACGCTATCTCGCGGAAAATTTTCTCGCTTTTTTCAACCGTGATTACCGTGCCGTCGCCGAAGCCCATCTGCGTGCTGGTTGGGTGCCACCGGGCACGCGCCTGGAGGAATTCGAGGCGGCCATTCGCACCGTGTGCGAACCGGTTTTTGCCCGGCCCATTAAGGACATTTCTTTTGGACGGTTTCTGCTGCACCTGTTTCAGACCGCGCGCCGCTTCAACATGGAAATTCAGCCGCAACTCGTGCTGTTGCAAAAGACGCTGTTTAACATCGAGGGTTTGGGACGACGGTTATATCCCGATCTGGACCTGTGGGAGACCGCCAAGCCCTATCTGGAGCGCTGGATGAGCGAGCAAATGGGTCCACGCGCGTTTTTGCGCAGCCTGCGCAAGGAATTTCCCAAGTGGTGGGCCATGCTGCCGGAGATCCCGGCATTGATGCACGAAACCCTGCGGCGCTCAGGTCGGGGCGAGCCGGTGCAGGAATCGAATTTGCGCGAAACCGAGCGGTTGCGTGTCCAGCTGCGGCAGAATCAGCGCCGCCAATATTTCGCGGTGACAGGCAGCGGCCTGTTAATTGCTGGCGTGCTGGCTCTGGATATGGATTTTTTTGGCATTAGTGGCGCACCGGGATGGATCTTGGCGTCTTTTGGCGTATTTTTACTTCTGCGCGGGTGGCCGGGCCGAAATTCGTGACGGACGGTATGCCGGGTAAGGGTGATTTTATGCTAAAATTTCCGAACCAACGGCCGAGTAGCTTATTGTGATGAAGGTATCGACTAAATCCGCTTTGACAGGAATAACCGCCGCGTTGGTCACGGCGCTTCCTTTGTCTGCGCTTGCCGGCAAGCTTTCCTGGTTCGATGACGCCCCCTTTGCCGGGGTGGGCAGCGTGGGCGTTCCGGAAGTGCGCTTGCGTGACCCCAAGGAATATAAGTCTTTTGGCCTCGAACTTTACCGGCCACAGTCCATCGCCACGGAAGAAAGATATCCGCTGGATTCCGGTGAGCCTTCTCTGGGGTTCGACACTGTCCGTCTTTACGGGGAAGTCGAGTCCAGTCGTACGCCGAGTCTGTCCGCTCCTGAAAACCGCGTGTCGTCGCCTGCGCCGCTGGAAGATTCCTCGTTAAATCGGGTGAATGCCTTTGGTGTGAAGTGGCAGCATCGGATGGATACGGTAAACAGTTTTGCGGTATCTGCGGAATACGGTGAAGGCGTGGCGGTGTATCCGTTCAAACTCGATACGCTCGACACCCGCGCGGCCTTTACCTGGACCAGCCAGTTTTCGGGCGATATCAAACCGAGTCTCACCAGCAGCGTGTATCTCGGCGATGAAACCGCGCGCGAAGAAATCTACCGGCATCTGGGCAGGAAATACTATGGTTTCGCCGTAGGCGGCAGTCTGACACTGTTCCAGACGCACACGCCTTACGTGTCTTTCAAGATGCAGAAAAGCCTTTACGACCCAGCCGAGGACACATTGCTGGTGTCGCCCCGCAGCGACGACCGTTCCCTGCTCTCGGCCGGGTGGAAGTGGCAGGTGCAGCGCGATCTGAGTCTGCAGGCCGAGGCGAGCTATGGACTTGGAAACACCGCCAATCCGGAACTGTATAATCCTGAGCGCAGCCGTATCTTCTTCGGAACGCGTTACGGCTTCAAATAACCCCGTACCCAGGGCGGTCGTTCAGACCGCCCTTTCTTTATTGGTTTCTTTTTTTAGAATAATCCCTGCCGCTTCGAGGTGACGACCAAGCGCGCCTATTTGTTATCTGTTGCCTTGAAGAAGCTGACGCCCTTGAGCAGATTCAGCGCTTCCTGAAGCTGGTAATCCTCAGCCTGTGCTTTGCCGGCCTTATCGTCTTTTTTGTCCCCTTTCTTCGGTTCTTCCTTGGGCGCAGCCATTTCCTCGCCATTGGTAAGATGCCTGGCGAGGTCGGCTTCGTGTAGACGGTCACCCAACTCGACCTTGGTGACCTTGGCCTCATCGACCGTTATGTCCGGCACGATCCCGGAGGCCTGGATGGAGCGGCCGTTCGGTGTGTAATACCGTGCGGTCGTGATCTTGAGCGCCGCGCCACTGCTCACCGGGATGATGGTCTGCACCGAGCCTTTGCCAAAGCTCTTGGTGCCCATGATGACGGCGCGCTTGTGATCCTGGAGCGCGCCGGCCACGATTTCCGAGGCGGAGGCCGAGCCGCCGTTGATGAGCACCACGAGCGGAATGCCATTGATCAGGTCGCCCGGCGTGGCCGTGAACTTGAGCTTCGAATCCGCCACACGGCCTTCGGTGTAAACGATCAGCCCCTTGTCGAGGAAAGCGTCACACACACCGACGGCGGCATTCAGCACGCCGCCCGGGTTGTTGCGCAGATCGAGGACGAGGCCCTTGAGGGTGCCCTTGTTTTCTGATTCCAGTTTCTTGATGGCCTCGCTCAGACCCTTTTCGGTGCCGGCCTGGAACTGGGTGATACGCACATAGCCGTAGCCGGGTTCGAGCATCCGGTTCTTTACGCTCTGTATCTTGATGACCGCGCGTGTGAGTGTAATTTTGAGCGGCTTGTTTTCGCCCTCGCGCGCGATGGTCAGTATGATGTCGGTGCCGGGTTTGCCGCGCATGACGCGCACGGCCTCGGTCAGCGTCATGCCCTTCACCGCCTTGTCGTCCAGACGAATGATAAGGTCTCCGGTTTTGACGCCGGCGCGCGCGGCCGGTGTGTCTTCGATGGGCGAGACCACCTTCACAAATCCATTTTCCATGGTGACTTCGATGCCAAGACCACCAAACTGTCCTTCGGTCTCGATACGCATTTCCTTGAAGCTTTCGGCGTCGAGATAGCTCGAGTGCGGGTCCAGGCCGGCAAGCATGCCCTGAATGGCGTCGCTCAGGAGCTTTTTGTCTTCGACCGGTTCGACGTAATCGGATTTGATGCGGCTGAAAATCTCGGTGAAATTCCGCAGCTCATCGAGCGGCAGCGGCGCGAGTGTTTCCTCCTTAGCCTGGTCGCGTTCGGCGAGCACCCCCATGTCGAGAATCAGCGCGGCGCCGACGAACATCCCCAGGAACAGGACCAGAATATACCGAGTAGTAAGCTTCATTGATGACTCCATGTAATTCACCGCTGTACCGGGAGGGTTGGCGGATGTGTAATGAGTATATGCTAACGCACCTTGCACCAGATCATCGGATCGCGAGGCTCTCCATGATAACGAATCTCGAAATAGAGTCCGGGTTGTGGCGCATCCCCGGTGCTACCCAGGCTGGCGATGACTGCACCGGCTTCGACCCAGTCACCGACTTCTTTAAGCAGGCTTTGATTGTGACCGTAAAGCGTCATATAGCCATCTCCGTGGTCCAGAATCAAGAGTAGCCCAAATCCGCGCAGCCAATCGGCATAGGCCACCCGACCGCGGGATACGGAAATCACGTCCTGGCCCTCGCGCCCAGCGATAAAAAGACCGCGCCATTTGAGATGGCCGATATTCATCTGCTCGCCGTAGCGCGCCACGACTCGGCCCCTGGTCGGGAGCGGCAGGCGGCCACGCATGTCCGCGAGCCGTGCCCCGCGCGGCAACGGTGCATCGGGCAGGACCGTGTTCAATTCGTTGAGGAGTTGCCCCAGGCGTTTTTCGTCGGCGTGCAGCCGCTCGATTTCCTGCGTTTGGCCTCGCACCTGACGGTTGAGGCTGATAAGCAGTTCGCTACGCCGTGCCCGCGCGGTTTGCAGCGTTTCTTTTTTCTGCTGTTGGTCCTGGCGCAGTGCCGTCAAGGCGCGGCTGTGCTAGTGGATTTCATCCTCGAGCGCGTTGAGACGGGTGAGCGAGGATTTGATGGTGCTGATGTGTTCCGTGCGGGCGCGATTCAGATACTGATAATACACCAGCACCCGCGCGACGCTCGCCGGGTCCTTCTGATTCAGTAACATTTTGGAGTATTCCTGCTGCCCCATCATGTAGGCGGCACGCACCTGGCGCTCCAGCGTGACTTTGTGCAGTCCAAGGCTCTGATGTTCGTGTCTGGCGCGATCCTGCAATTGCCCCAGTTTCTTATCGTCGGCATGGATATGCGCATCGAGATCGCGCAGGGTGTGCAGCAATTCACCGATGCGCCGTTCCAGATCGCGCACTTCCTCGCGTACGCTGTCACGCCGGCCGCGGGTATCGTTGAGGCTCTCTTGCAGGGTTTGGATGCGGTCACGCAGTTTTTGCAGTTGCGCTTCGTGCCCGGTGACCTCACGGCCGTGCGAGAGGCCGCTGGCGCCGAGCAGTATTCCCGCGAGAAGCAGCAGGCCCCACCCTCGGGCGGACGTTGTGCCGCCAGCGCAACAGGGGTGCACCACCGCGGCGGCGGTCACGACGCGAATGCGCGTGATTCCTGGGGCTTAGGCAAGACGTTCAGCCACTGCTGTTTTTTTTTCATTTAGTTCGATAAGCGGGCGGCCGGTCATCTCTGACGGAACAGACAGGCCCATGAGGTAGAGCATGGTCGGAGCGATGTCCTCGAGGGCGCCGGTAGCGGCCAAGGTGGCGTTTCGACCGACGTAAATAAAGGGTACGGGGTTGGTGGTGTGGGCCGTGTGCGGCTGGCCGGTTTCAAAATCGAACATCTGTTCGGCATTGCCGTGATCCGCTGTAATCAGCATTTCGCCGCCCACGGCGAGTACCGATTCCAGCAGGCGCCCAAGGCACTGATCCACCGCTTCAATGGCCTTGACCGTGGCCTCGAAGTCGCCGGTGTGGCCGACCATGTCGGGATTGGCGACATTGCAGATGATGACATCGTAGTGGCCGCCGCGGATGGCCTTGGTGACTTCGTCCGCAAGACGTGGCGCGTTCATCTCGGGTTTGAGATTGTACGTGGCCACGTCCGTGGGCGAGGGGATCAGCAGTCGGTCCTCAAATTCAAAGGGTGTTTCCACCCCGCCATTGAAGAAGAACGTCACGTGCGCGTATTTTTCGGTCTCGGCGATGCGCAGTTGATGCCTGCCGAGACTCGCGAGATAGGCGCCCAGGACGTTGCGCAGACGCTCCGCCGGGAACGCGACCGGTACGTGGAATTCGGAGTTGTACTCGGTCAGGCTGATGAAGGCCCCGAGTTTCGGATTCACGGCACGATGAAAGGCATCAAAATCCTTCTCGATAAAAGGGCGGGTGATCTGGCGCGCGCGATCGGATCGGAAATTCATGAAGATCAGCACATCGCCATCGACGATGTGCGCCGGCTGTTCCCCCGCGGGCACAATCGCGGTGGCCTTGACGAATTCATCGGTCTCGCCGCGGGTATACGCCAGTTCCAGGGCCTCGGAGGCGGAGTGCGCGGTGTACTCCGCTTTGCCCTGGGTCATCAGGTCGTACGTGGCCTGGATGCGCGGCCAGCGGTGATCGCGATCCATCGCATAATGGCGGCCAATGAGGGAGGCGAACCGTCCCCGTTTGATGGTAGCGAATTTGTCTTCCATGGCCTTGATGGAAGTGGTCGCGCTCTGCGGTGGCGTGTCGCGACCATCGAGAAAGGCATGCAGATAGAGTTTGGTGACACCGCGTTTGGTGGCCAGTTCGACCATGGCGTGAATGTGATCTTCGTGGCTGTGCACGCCGCCGGGAGACAACAGGCCCATGATGTGCACCGCTTTCCCGGTTTGCAGGGCGAGATCGATGGCGTCGGTCAGTGTCTTATTCGTGAAGAACGTCCCGGTGCTGATGGCGCGATTGATCCGGGTGTACTCCTGATACACCACGCGCCCGGCGCCGATGTTAAGATGGCCGACTTCGGAGTTGCCCATCTGGTTCGAGGGCAGGCCGACGGCCGCTTCCGACGCGTGAATCAGCGTATGAGGGTACTTACTCCAGATGGCGTCCCACGTGGGTTTGCGGGCGGCGGCAATCGCGTTGTATTGACTGTCCTGCCTGTAACCCCATCCGTCTAAGATGAGCAGAACCAAGGGTTTAGGGATAAAAGACATGTTCCATTACTCAAAATTGCGATATTTTCACTACCTTTCCAAAGTAATTAATATTGTATAATGTTTTCGCTCACGTAACAGCACGGTTCGCCGGTCAGAGATGCAGGGCTGGGCTAAGCGCGATCTACAGAGGCTTGATGACATGAGTGTGGTTGCCGAAAAAGTAGCAGATGTGTTGATTACCAATGAAGAGGATATTCACCTCGCTTCCCGCTCCTTGAAGGCCATGGCGCATCCGTTGCGTCTTAAAATCCTTTGTATCCTCGGGGGGAATACCGAGGTCAGTGTTCAGGACATTGTGGAGCAGGTCGGAACCTCGCAGAGCAACATTTCCCAGCATCTCTCGATGTTGCGTGACAAGGGCATACTGGCTTCGCGCAAGGATGCCAACAAGGTGTATTATCGGATCGGGGATCCCAAAATACTGCAACTGATCGGTTCACTGCGAGATGCTTTCTGCTCGGCCCGTCGCTGAGCGTTAGCATTAAGACTTCGATGAGCCATTCTGGCACGGCCGACGTGATAGGTCGGGTGGTCAGTGGCGGCACCCACCAGGATCTTCATTAACTCTATAACTCTATTTCAGGATTATGCAATTCATTCTTCATAACTGGTATCTCTTTGCTGGCTTGGCCGTGGTGATGTTTCTGCTCGTTGCCGGGCCGATCAGTCAGGCGGTGTATGGCGTCAAGATCGCCAACTCCGCGCAAGCGGTGCTGCTCATGAATCACGACGCGGCGGTGGTCGTGGACGTCTGTGAGGCCAGCGAATTCAAAGCGGGTCATATCCCGAACTCGGTTAATCTTCCGCTCTCACAGTTAAAAGACCGTGCCCGTGATCTGGACAAGCACCGGGACAAACCCATCATTGTCACCTGCCGCAGCGGCAACCGCTCGATGAAGGGCGCGGTGCTCCTGCGCAAGCATGGTCTTCCGACGGCCTACTCCCTTTCCGGGGGCTTGCTTGCCTGGGAGCGGGACAACCTGCCGGTGGAAAAATAATTATGGTCCGGGTGCTGGTGTACGGCACGCGTGTCTGTCCTTATTGCCGGATGGCGGAGCGGTTGCTGGAAAAAAAGGGCGTACCGGTGGAGAAGATCATGGTCGACGAAAACCCTGTGCAACGTGAAGAGATGGTCCGTCTGTCGGGCCGCACCAGCGTACCGCAGATTTTCATTGGCGAGAAACATGTCGGGGGTTACACCGACATGGTGGCTCTGGATCGGGAGGGGCAGCTGGATGCTCTTTTGAGCCATGACGTAAGGCGGGACGCCCGTTGAATGGTTGCAACCGAAAATAACTAGCGAGGGTATCGAGGTGGAACAGAATATTGTCTTCAATCTGGAAAAGATTTATCTCAAAGATGTCTCCTATGAGGCGCCGGGCGTGCCGCTTGCGTTCACGCAGCAACAGACAGCCGCCGAGATTGCCGTGAACCTTGGCGTGGAACATGCCCCACTCGATCCTGGGCAAGGCTTGCACGAGGTGGTGATGACCGTCACCACTACCGCCAAACGCGAAAACAAGAACGTCTTTCTGGTGGAAGTTAAACAGGCAGGTGTGTTTCGTCTCAACGGCATCGACGGCGAGACGCTGCAGCGGGCGCTTGAGATCAGTTGTGCGTATGTGTTGCTGCCGTTTGCCCGCGAAGCCATCAACGACCTCGTCAGCAAGGGCGGTTTCCCGCAGCTGCTGATCAATCCGATCAATTTCGAGGGCTTGTACGAGCAGAAACTGGCGGCTCAGGCGGGCAAGGTCAGCATCAATTAAGGTGTTTGGGGTGAGGCGCCACCAACGGCCTTTGCCCCTCTCGCCTCACATCTCACGCGATGACGGCTGATAACCATTCCACCATTGCGGTGCTCGGGGCCGGGTCCTGGGGCACGGCCCTGGGCCTGTTGCTGGCGCGTAACGGTTACACCGTATGGCTCTGGGGGCATGACAGCGCCCACATGGCGCGACTTCAACACGAGCGCGTCAACGCCGTGCACCTGCCGGGCAGCGCGTTTCCACCCAACCTTCATATCCGGGAAGACATTGTCGAACTTTCGAGAACCGCACGACGTTTTCTGATTGCGGTACCCAGTCACGCCTTTCGCCCCACGCTGGCGGCAATGCAGCCCGGTCTCGCCAGCGGCGCCATGCTGGCGTGGGCGACCAAGGGACTCGAGCCGGGGAGCGGCAAGCTGTTGAGTCAGGTGGCAACGGAAGCGCTGGGCGGTCGTGGCCGGCTTGGTGTGGTTTCCGGACCGACCTTCGCGCGTGAAGTGGCGCAGCAACTTCCGACTGCTTTTACCGTGGCCGCGGAGGATGAAAAGGTGGCGGAGGAAATTGCCGGCTGGTTTCGCAGCGATCGTGTGCGCGTGTACACCAGCCGCGATGTCGCCGGCGTACAGTTGGGCGGCGCGATCAAGAATGTGATGGCCATCGCCGCCGGCATCAGCGACGGCCTGGGTTTCGGCGCCAACGCGCGCGCCGCACTCATCACGCGCGGTCTGGCGGAACTGACGCGCCTGGGCATGGCCATGGGCGGGCGACAGGAAACCTTCATGGGGCTGACCGGGGCCGGCGACCTGATTCTTACCTGCACCGACAATACCTCACGCAACCGTCAGGTTGGTTTGGGGCTCGGCAAGGGCCGCAAGCTTCCCGAGATTCTCGCCGAACTGGGGCAGGAAGCCGAAGGCGTCGCGACCGCGCGCGAGCTTTACCGACTGGCCCGGGATAAAAACGTGGACATGCCCATCACCGAACAGGTGTATCGCGTGCTGTACGAAAACTTTCCGCCCCAAGCGGCGGTCGAGGCGCTGCTCAAGCGCGAACCGCGGCAAGAGTAAGTCGTCTTACTTCTGCGTGTGGGATGAAATATTGCTTCAGGGGATGGGCCGCAATCCAAGTTCTGCCTTCGATGCCTTGAGAAAACCGAACTGGGCGTAGACCTCCTGCCCGGCATCGGTCTGCAGGAAGTTCAGGTACTTCCGTGCCGAGGTTTGGTGACCGCTCGTGTTCAGCATGCCGATGACATACGAGACTTCATCGATCAGGCTGTCTTTGGGTGGCAGGGATATTCTCTCTACGGGATATTTTTCCTCAAGGGCGTTTTTGATCTCGGTCTCCCAGACGATGCCTACGTCCACGGTCCCGGCCTTAAGGCC
>JBGPBL010000058.1:0-16579 GCA_041481225.1 Sulfurifustaceae bacterium
CAGCGTCAAAAAGATCTCCGACATCGTCGCCGAGATCGCCGCCGCCTCCCAGGAACAGGCCACCGGCATCGAACAGGTCAACAAGGCCGTGATGCAGATGGACGAGATGACCCAGCAGAACGCCGCCCTCGTGGAGGAGGCCGCGGCGGCCTCCAAGTCCATGGAGGAGCAGGCGGTGCAGTTGGCGGAGCAGGTTATGTTCTTCAGGCTGAATGAAAGCGAGAACACAGCTCAGAACCAGCCGCAGAAAACAACGAAGGCAAGTGTGGTGCCATCACCCGCCAAGAACACTGCGCCGCCACCGAAGAAGTCAGCGCCCGTATTAAAGACAGTGGCATCACGGCGACCGGTGACGAAGGTCAAGGGCGGGACGAATGACGTTGAATGGGATGAATTCTAGCCACCGTTAGAAATCGCGCTGCCCCTGCCATGCTTGGTCAGGCATGGCAGGGGCTTGCCACGTTTTATCCAGTCACTCCGTGCCCCAACCAGGTCCATGCAGAACTCCCAAGGATATTCGCGCAATAAACGACGCCGGGCACGCTGATCAGTCGAGGATATGCGACACCAGCCCGTCGGCCAGCTTGGGCTCGAACCAGGTGGACTTGGGCGGCATCACCTCGCCGGCATCGGCCACACTCATGAGATCGGCGAGCGACGTCGGGTGGAACGAAAAGGCGACGGCCATCTCTCCGCTGTCCACGCGACGCTCGAGTTCCTTGAGTCCGCGGATTCCGCCAACGAAATCGATACGCTTGTCTCGCCGCGGATCGGCGATCCCGAGAATCGGCGCGATAAGATTGTCCTGCAACAAGCTCACATCGAGCCGCCGCACCGGATCGGTTTGTGGAATGCACTCCGGTTTTATAGCCAACCGATACCACTGCTTGTCGAGATACATGCCAAACTCGCCAGCACGAGGCGGTTTGACCGCGCTGCCTTCGGACTTCACATTGAAGGCAGATTCAAGTGTCTTAAGAAATGCCCCGCGGCCCAGTCCGTTGAGGTCCTTCACCACCCGGTTGTAATCCATAATCCGCATCTGGTTGTCCGGGAAGATCACCGACAGAAAATAGTTATACTCTTCCTGCTCGGTGTGTTTCGGATTGGCGGACCGGCGTGACGCCGCGACCCGCGACGCCGCGGCGGAGCGATGATGCCCGTCGGCAATATAAAGACAGGGCATGTTGTCGAATTCGGCGGAAATGGTTTTTATCTGTTGCCGATCGCGCATGGGCCAGAGCGTATGGCGCACACCATCGTCTGCCGTCACGTCGACATCGGGCTTGCCGGTAACCACGACCGCCACCACCGCATCCACCTTGGCTGAATGCCGATAGGTCAGAAATACCGGGCCGGTCTGGGCGTTGAGCGCATCGATCTGACGCACGCGATCGTCTTCCTTGTCCGGCCGGGTGAACTCGTGCTTGCGAATGCGGTTGCTGTCGTAATCCGGCACGGAGGCGGCCGCGACGATACCGGTTTGGCTGTGTGCGCCCATCACCAGACGATAAACATAGTAGTAAGGTTCCGGATCGCGCGTCAGCACGCCTTCCTTGAGCAGGCGATCAAAATTCTCCTTGCCCTTGGCGTAGACCGCGGGGCTATAAGGGTCAGTGCCCGATGGCAGATCGATCTCGGGTTTGGAAATATGCAGAAAGCTCCACGGTTTACCCGCCGCGCGGACACGCGCTTCCTCCGTGTTTAACACATCATACGGTGGCGCCACCACATCTGCCGCGCGGCCGGGCGCTGGACGCAGTCCGGTAAAGGGACGAATCAGGGGCATCTCAACTCCAAAAAAAAACACAGGTGGCGCACATTCAAAACTACTTGCGCTCGCAGGTCAAACGGTTATGCCGCCGATTTTATCCTTGGCGCACGGGTGTGGCTGCGATAGCATACGCGCCGATTTGGACCTGAAAAAATAATTCGATGCAAAGAAACTGCCGCACCTACCTACCTCCCGAATGGGCGCCGCAAAGCGGCGTGATGCTGACCTGGCCGCACAAACACGGTGATTGGGCCAAGCGCATGCCGCAGGTCGAGCCGGTGTTTGTCGCCATCGCGCGTCAGATCAGCCGGCACGAGAAGGTTCTGATTTCCTGTTATGACACAAAGCATCGCTCGCACATCGAGAACCTGCTCGTCGCCGACGGCGTCGACCTGCGGCGTGTCATTTCGCATATCGTACCTTCAAACGACACCTGGGCACGCGACCACGGCCCGATCACCGTGGTGTGCCAGAACGAGCCGCTGCTGCTTGACTTCCGCTTCAACGGCTGGGGTGGCAAGTATGGATACGAACTCGACGATGCGATCACACGCAGGCTTTACGACGCCGACACCTTTGGTGACACGCCCTTGCAATCGGTAGACCTGGTTCTGGAAGGCGGCTCGATCGAGGTCGATGGCTCCGGCACCCTGCTCACCACCTCGCGCTGCCTGCTCGCGCCGACGCGCAACCCGGCGCTTGCGCGCGCCCAACTGGAGACACGCCTCAAAGAACTGTTAGGCCTGAACCGCATCCTCTGGCTGGATCATGGCTACCTCGCCGGCGACGACACCGACAGCCACATCGACACCCTCGCCCGCTACTGCGACCGCCAGACCATCGCCTACGTGGCCTGCGACGACCCCGGAGATGAGCACTATGCGGAACTGAAGGCGATGGAAAACGAGCTTAAAACCTTTGCGGCCGCCGACGGGAGCCCCTACCGCCTTGTAGCCCTTCCCTGGCCGCAGGCTAGGCTCGACGACGAGGGCAATCGTCTCCCCGCCACCTACGCGAATTTCCTTGTTATTAACGATACGGTACTGGTGCCCACCTATCGCGACCCCGCCGACGTCGTGGCGCTGAAACGCATTAAGGAATGCTTCCCGGATCGGGAAATCGTGGGCATCGACTGCCTGCCGCTGATCTACCAATTCGGCAGTCTGCATTGTGTGACCATGCAACTGCCCGCGGGCGTGCTGCCGGCGTAAATAAAACGGGAGAAACCTCGCGGCTTCCCCCGTTTGTCTGGCAACAACAGCGATATGGCGTTACTTCGCAGCCGGTTTGCCCGCTGCCTTGCCCGTGTCTTTCTCCTTACTCTTAGCCTTGCCTTCGCCTTTGACCACAACGCTGGTCGCGGTCATTTTGTATTCCACCGTCACCTTGGCGCCTTTCTTCAGTTCGCCCTGAACCTTGGTGTTGGCGTCGCGGGCAATTTCCCACTTTTCCTTGCCCTTCTCCACCACGATCTTGGTGTCGGTCACGTCCAGCACCGGACCGGTTACCTGGTAGGCCATGGCCATCGGGGCCACCAGCAGCAATGCCGTGGTCAGAATCAGTATGCGTTTCATAAAAGTACCGCTCCTTGAGTTGTTGGAGGCGCAAACGATAGGGAATTTCCGCATCCGGTGTCAAGCATCTTCGCAGAACATGTTAACATTGGTACATGAATACCACTTTTAAAGTCGGCCTGGTGCAACAGACCTGCACCGAGAACCGTGCGCAGAATCTCGCCGCCTCCGTCGCCGGCATCCGCGAGGCCGTTGCCCGCGGCGCGCAGCTGATTTTACTTCAGGAACTGCACACGGGTGTTTATTTCTGCCAGACGGAAGATACCGCACGCTTCGACCGGGCTGAAACGATCCCTGGTCCTACCACGGAAGAACTCGGGCGTGTGGCCAAAGAATTGTCCGTGGTCATTGTCGGTTCACTGTTCGAACGCCGCGCCCCGGGCGTGTACCACAACACGGCCGTGGTGCTGGAGTCTGACGGGCGGCTCATCGGGCAGTACCGCAAAATGCACATCCCGGACGATCCGGGCTTCCATGAAAAATTCTATTTCACACCCGGTGACCAGGGATTCACGCCTGTTTCCACTTCGGTGGGGATGCTGGGCGTCCTGGTCTGCTGGGATCAATGGTATCCCGAAGCGGCACGGCTGATGGCGATGCGCGGGGCGGACATCCTGCTCTATCCCACGGCCATTGGCTGGGATACGCGCGATGACGAAAATGAGAAAAATCGGCAACGCGATGCCTGGATTACGGTCCAACGCGCCCACGCCATCGCCAACGGCTTGCCTGTGGTCGCGTGTAATCGCGTTGGGCTAGAACCGGATCCTTCCGGACGCACCCCTGGCATCCAGTTCTGGGGTTCGAGTTTTATCGCCGGTCCTCAAGGCGAGTTCCTGGCGCAAGCACCCGTCGACAAGACCGCGGTGCTGGTGGCTGAAATCAGCCGCCAGCGCGTCGAAGACGTGCGGCGCATCTGGCCCTTCTTCCGCGATCGGCGTATCGACGCGTACCAGGACCTGACTCAGCGTTACGGTAAATAAACCGATTCCAGGTTAACGCCTGGGATTCCCACACTGAAACACCTGCCACCCCATGTCCACCCGATTCCATTTCAAACAGGCCTCCGAACTGTTGCACGCCATCCTGACCGGCAAATTGCCCGCCGACAACCAGATGGAGCGCTATTTCCGCGCGCACCCGGACATGGGTGGGCGTGATCGCGGTTTTGTCGCGGAGACGGTGTATGGCTGTCTGCGGCAAAAGCGCGTGCTCGAACATATAGCCGGCGGTTCACCCAACCCATCCGATCTGGTGGCGGCCTATCTGCTAATCCAGGGTTCCAGTGCCCGCGTGCTGGAAGACACCGGCTACCAGGGTGATGCACGCGCACTTTCCGAGCGCAAACGCACGCTGGATAAAACTGCACTCTCTTTTGGAGAACAAACTAACCTTCCTGACTGGCTTGCCGAAAAACTGCGCGCGCAATTGGGTGACGCGGAAACCATCCTGCTTGCCGAAGCGTTGAACCGGCCGGCGCCCGTCGACTTGCGCGTGAACACCGTAAAAGCGGAACGCGCACAGGTACAGGCGCAACTGGCGGCGGAAGGTTTCCCAACGGAGCCCACGCCCTATTCTCCGGCTGGGTTGCGCCGTGACGACCGCGCGCCGCTCTTCAGGACAAAATGCTTCAAGGACGGCCTATTTGAAGTGCAGGACGAGGGCAGCCAGCTGCTTTCGTTCCTGCTGGAACCGAAACGGCATGAGATGGTCGTGGATTTTTGTGCCGGCGCGGGCGGCAAGACACTGCATCTGGGGGCGCTGATGGCCAACGCGGGGACGGTGTACGCCCTCGATGTTTCCGCCCGGCGCCTGGAAAAACTCAAACCACGCCTGCGACGCGCGGGCCTCAACAACGTCCGCATGATCGTCATCAGTCACGAACGCGATGCGCGCGTACAGCGGCTGCATGGCAAAATCGACCGAGTGCTGGTGGATGCGCCCTGCTCCGGCACCGGTACGCTGCGGCGCAACCCGGACATCAAGTGGCGCGAGATCGATCTGGCGGAGCTGGCGGAGACACAACAACGAATTCTTGTGGCGGCCGCCGAACTGGTCAAGCCCGGTGGACGGCTTGTCTACGCCACGTGCAGCCTGCTGCGCGAAGAGAATGACGACGTGGTGGAGAAGTTCCTGTCGACACATAGTGAATTCACGGTCCTGCCCGCGGCCGAGCTTCTTGCGCGGCGGCATATTCCCGTCACATCGTCGGAAAACGCGTTACGGCTTTACCCCCACAAGCATCAGACGGACGGCTTCTATGCCGTCGCCCTGGAAAGAAAAACCAAGGAGACAGACGCATGATCGTCGCTATGCTCTTCAGCGTCCTGCTGGTTATCCTGTCGGTGGCAATCCATTACGAGACGCTGCGGTTCACCTGGCTATAGCTGCCGCGCCTGCGGCTCCCGCCACGACAGAAGATCACCGCCGTGATCATTGCTGCCTTCGTCGCGCACACCACTGAAGTCTGGCTACACGCCATCGCCTATTACTTGCTCACCGAGCACTACGCTATCGGCACCTTTGGCGGGAATTTCGACAGGACATTCCAGGACTACCTGTATTTCGCCACGGTTACCTACACCTCGCTGGGCCTGGGTGACGTCTATCCGCTCGGTGGCCTGCGATTGCTCGCCGGCGTGGAAACGCCGACGGGACTCATCTTGATCGCCTGGTCAGCGTCGTTCACTTATCTCGCCATGGAAAAATTCTGGGTGTTACACGACGAACAGCACAAAACCACCCACACGGAAACGCACAACCGCTAGCCGCTCATCGCGCGGACTTACTTGGCGGTCGGTATATTTGTAAAAGCCGCGACCACCTTGGGGTCAAACTGGGTTCCGGCGCCGGTGATCAGTTCAGCCCTTGCCTGCTCCACCGTTTTGGCCGTGCGCCCAGGCCATTGACTCACCATCGTGCCATAGGCGTCCGCCACCGCCAGTACGCGCGCCAGATACGGCGTCTGGTCGCCCTTGAGACCGCCCGGATAGCCGGCGCCACCGTAACGTTCGTGGTGATGACGAACGATGGGCGCGATGTGCCGCAGGGCAGGCACCTGTTCCAGATAATCGGCGGCGGTGGTGGAATGTTGCTTGATCAAGTCCCATTCCTGCGGCGATAACGGGCCGCGTTTGTTCAGCACCTCGTCTGGAATGACGATCATGCCCACGTCATGGAGCTGGCTGGCAAGACGCAGGTTTTCCCGATCCGGCTGGGAAAGACCCAGCGACTCGGCCAATTGTTCCGCGGTCTGCTGCACGATACGCGTGTGGTTCTGGAAGAACGCGCCCTTCGAGGACATGGCCGTCACGATAGGCTGAATGTTTTCCAGGCTCTGTTTCAGCAGCTCCACGATGTGCGCCGGTTTTTCCTCCAGCAGAACCTTGAGTATCTCGCGGTAGAGACAGACACGGTTTCTTCCTTCTTGCTTCGCCGTGTACAACGCCTGGTCGGCGTGCGCCAGAAGCATCTCGGTCGTATCGCCGCAAAGCGGATAACAGGCGATGCCCAGGCTTGCTGTAACACCGATCTCCTGTCCCTCGGGCAACCGGATGAGCTCCGTCGCCACCGCCCGGCGTATGCGCTCGGCAACCAGCTTGGAGCCGACCATATCCGTCTCCGGCAAGATGAACACGAATTCCTCGCCGCCGTAACGCACCACTAAATCCACGTCGCGTATCTGCCGGCTGAAAACCTGCGCCAGCGCCTTGAGCACGGCGTCACCCGCCTGATGGCCATAGGTGTCGTTGGTTTTTTTGAAGTGATCGATATCCAGCAGCAGCACCGCGAGGCTCTTGCCGTAGCGCTGCGCGCGGCGCAGCTCCTCGGTCAAACTCTGGTCGAGGGTGCGCCGGTTGGGCAGGCCCGTAAGGGCATCGGTCACGGCCAGGTTCCGCGTCTGTTCCTGCAGCCTTGTGCTTTCAATGGCGCCGGCTGCGAGGTGGGCAAAGGTGCTCAGGATCTCGATTTCATCCGGCAAGAAGAAATCGCGGTCCTTGCGGTAAAAATAGACGACACCCAGCCGGCTGGCGTGAGTGGCGAGCAGCAGGCAGATGAACGACTGGATACCCTCTTCATGCGTCAGCCGGGAAAGTCTATGTTTGGTTCCGGGCCGGTCGTTGCTGAGGATATAGGTGCCAGCCGTGGTGGTGAAAGCCTCATCGGCCAAGCCACCGGGTCGGAAATTTAAGTTCTCGACAAAATGGTCCGACAAGCCTTGTGTGACCCAGTCCTTGAAGAGTTTCATTTCCTGATCGTAAAAAACGATGCAGGCCGCCTGCGCACCGGTCAACATTATGCCCTGGCGCATGATCGCTGCGAGCAGCATGTGTAACGACTGCATGGAGGTGAGCTGAACCGCAATCTCGTTCAGCGCAACAATGCGCGAGGTTTTTTCACCGACAGCGGCCGCCATCCGGTTGAAAGCGTTTGCCAGTTCGCCAAATTCATCATGGGTGGAAATCACGATACGTTTGTCATAGGCGCCGTCGGCGATGGAACGCGCTCCCTCCGCCAACCGCCGTAGCGGCAGGGTCACAACATAGTGGGCCATGGCAAAACCGATTACACCGAGGAGCAGGGTCAATCCGAGAACGACAGCCTGGAGAATGGCGAGGCCGCGGGTATCCTCGGCGATATCCAATTCCAGCAGGCGCACGACCTCATCAAGATACCGCAAGTGCCCGGGAACCTGGGCCTCGAAACGGGCCAGGGCAGCAACCGCTTGAGGGTTCGGCGGATCGAATGCCAGCAGCAGCGGTTTCATCTCCCCGTTCCAGTGGGTACGCTCAGCGGTAACGGCTGCCAGAAATTTTTCGTTCACCAACTTGCCAACCAGAGCGTCAAGGCGGTTGGACTCGGCATCGTAGTCGGCAAGTACCCCATCCACGATCTTGCGCCCCTCGCTCGGCCAGGAATGAAATTCCAAGGCCTCGTGCGTGAGAGACAACAGCTGATACATGCGCATGCGCTGGCGGGCGGCCTCATTGATGGTGGCGCTCTCTTCGCCAACGTGCAGGATACCGAATATGCCGGCGCCGAGCTGAAACAGCTGTAACACCAGAAACCCGGCCAGCAGGGTCGTGAATTTGCGCGTGAGTGTCTGGCCAAACCAATTCATAATCTCGGTTTCTTGAGAGAGCGCATTATCTTAATTTTAGTAGGGCTATTTCTTATGTTCTAGTGCGCGGCGGCGATGCCGTAGCAGATTGATCAGCCAGAAGAGGAACCCTGCCACCACAAGGGCGACCAGCACATAAATTTCATAGCGCTTGAAATCCTCCAGGAACAGCCGGAACACCTCGCCGAAAAGATAGCCCGCATAGCCGAATGAGAATGCCCAGACGATCGCGCCGACCAGATTGAGCGCAAAGAAACGTGTCCGCGAGATATGCGCCGCCCCCACGACAAACGGGGTCACGTTGCGCAGGCCATAAAAGAACCGGAAGGTAAGAATGAGCAGGTTCTTGTGACGATGCAAATGCGTGTAAACCTTTTGTGCACCCTCCTGCCACGAAAGGCGTTTGGCGATTACTTTCGGTCCGTAATGCCGGCCGATGTAATAGAACAATTGATCGCCGGTAAAGCTCCCCGTGAGGCCAGAGGCGATCACCCACGGAAGCTCGAGATAGCCAAGATGTGCCGCAAACCCGCCGAGGATCAGGATGGTCTCTCCTTCGAGAAAGGTTCCGATCAAGATGGCGAGATAACCGTAGGTGGAGATCAGTTCGGCCAGCGAATCAAGTGACATGGGTTTGCGCCAGCAATACGACTGTTTTGGTTTGCGTATCCGCAACCATTAAAAAGCCCCGTGGAGCAACGGGGCCTGAATGAGTGTTCTGAATATTCTTACCCGCGCAACCCGTGAGATCAGCTTGGAATAACGCGCGTGGCCTGCTTGCCCTTCGGTCCTTGTGTATGCTCAAACTCAACCTTCTGGCCTTCATTCAGGCTTTTGTACCCGTCTCCTTCGATGGTGGAGAAATGTACAAACACATCTTCACTGCCGTCACTTGGGGTGATGAAACCGTAACCCTTCGCGTTGTTGAACCACTTCACCGTTCCCGTTTGCATACCTACCTCTTTATTTTGTTGCCAGGATACCAATGACCGCCCGCCCTCCGTGCTGCCGCGAACGCAAAAACATCCTACGTGAAGTTCTTGGCCAAAACAATCTTATGGGTGGCCAAGAAAAAGTCTCAGTCCCTCCGGGAAGGGACAGGCCGAGCGGATAATACGCTGATTTTATTAGCCCGGAACCGGGGCGCGGGGAAAAGACCATCCCTCAACCTTGGCCTCTACATCGCCGGCTGGCGGATCGCCTCATCTGCCGACGGTGCGGCCCTGCGACAAACCCGGCGGACGAATTGGGTGGCCCCGAACGGAATGAATGGGGCCCAACACAGCGAAATTTATTCCTCATGCCGGCCAGCACGCAGCCGCTTCACGGTGGAACGGTGCTTCTTGGAATCGAGCCGGCGTGCCTTGGCCGCGCGACTGACACGCGTGCGCTTGCGCGGTTTGGGGACACGGTTTAACTGGCGCAGTTTGCCGATCAGCCGCTCGAAAGCAATCTCGCGGTTGCGTATCTGGGACCGGTTCTCCGTGGCCGTCACGACCACGCCCGACGGCAAGTGGGTCACGCGCACCGCCGACTCGGTACGGTTGACATGCTGGCCGCCGGGGCCGGAAGCGCGATAGGTATCAATGCGCACTTCCCGTTCCAGCAGTGTACGGTCCAACGCATAGGGCGGGGGTTTTACGGCGTGCAATCGCATGGTTCGCCTCTTATTTCTGGCCACGTGCCTTTGGCCGTGTAATTGCTAGAATAGCCGCGTGTGAGCCAGATGCATAATAAAGGAAATGCCGCATGATCGTTATCCTCAAAGCCAACGTCGCCGACAAGAGTCCGGAATACCGGCAGGTCATCGACTATCTGGCCAACAAGCCGAACATCAAAACCCGGGTGCATCAGGAAATCGGCACGCAACAGACTCTGACAGAAATCTATCTCATCGGCGAGACCGCCACCCTCGACAAGACCGAAATTGAAAGCCTTCCCGCCGTGGATCGCGTGGTCCGCGTCTCGGAGGAATACCGCATCCTGGGCCGTCACAAGGATGACAGCCGTCCGACGGGCTTCGAATACAACGGCGTCACATTCAGCCAGGATAGCCTTAACGTTTTCGCCGGCCTCTGCGCCGTGGACAATCCCGCGCATGTCGAGATGATGCTGAAGGCACTGCGCGATCATGGCCAGGTCTGCACGCGCATGGGCGCGTACAAACCACGCACCAACCCCTATTCCTTCCAGGGCCACGGCAAACATTGCCTGCCATGGGTGTTCGAGCTTGCCGGAAAATATGGCATCAAGGTAATCGCGATGGAGATCACCCACGACTCGCATCTCGATGAAATCCGCGAGGCATTGGAAAAAACCGGCAAACCCACGGGGGTGATGATTCAGATCGGCACGCGTAACACCCAGAACTTCGAACTCCTCAAGATTGTCGGACGCCAGCACGAGCTGCCCGTACTGCTCAAGCGCGGCTTCGGTATTACACTGGAAGAATCGCTGAACGCCGCCGAGTATCTCGCCAGTGAAGGCAACCGCAACATCGTCTTCGGGCTGCGCGGCATGAAAACCAACATGGGCGACCCGCACCGCAATTTCGTGGACTTTGCCCACGTGCCGGTAATCAAGCGCCTCACGCGCATGCCGGTGTGCATCGATCCCTCACACTCGGTCGGTTCACGCGACCGCGCACCGGACGGGATGCTCGACGTATTTCACGTCACCGCACAAGGCATCATTGCCGGCGCCAACATGGTCCTGGTGGATTTTCACCCGGCACCCACCAAGGCGTTGGTGGATGGGCCGCAGGCACTACGGCTGGAAGAACTGCCCTACTTCCTGGAAGACGTGGCCATCGCCCGTGAGGCCTACGAAAAACGCCGGGCACTCACCCGGCGTTTCCTGGAAAAACAAAAAAACGGTTGATCTACTTCGCTGCACCGTAAAGCACATCCACGATCACACGCGTTTTGCTGTCCACCAGCACGACATCCTGGCCCACCCGCAGGCGAACATGGGAGGATGGCAGCGGTGACAGCTTCTGCTCCAACTCGCGCGACAGCGACTCGCTCTTGGTTCCTGCTGGTAATACATGTCCTATAACCACCCTCGCGGATGACGTTGCAGCCTTGTGGTCTGCATGATTTCTATCGTACTCCTCGATCAACCGGCGATCGTTACTGCCAATGCGGGCCTCCGCCGTCTTGCTGTCATCTTTCAACACAACTTGGCCGGAAGTGGCAGTGTAGGCGGCGCACCCGCCCACCATCAACGCCAGCAATACCCATAACAGATATCGACGCACAGAAATATCCTTCGCAAATACCGGTATCATTTTCCTGATGGATAGTGTCTCAGGGTTTTACCGACATAAAGCTGGCGCGGACGGTCGATGCCATGCGACTCTTCCTGGAGTTCCAGCCAGTGGCTCACCCAGCCGGCAGTACGCGCGAGCGCGAAAATCGCCGTGAACATATTCATCGGGAAGCCCATCGCCCGCAGCAGGATGCCGGAATAGAAATCCACATTCGGGTACAGCTTGCGCTCGATAAAGTATTCGTCCTTGAGCGCGATCTCCTCGAGCTTAACCGCGATCTCGAGCAGGGGATCGTTAATGCCAAGCTGGTCGAGCACCGCGCGCGCCGACTTCTGGATCACGCGCGAGCGCGGGTCGAAGTTCTTGTAGATGCGGTGCCCGAAACCCATGAGGCGGAACGAATCGTTCTTGTCCTTGGCGCGGGCCAGGGCCTTGGGGATGTTCTCCACCGAACCGATCTCCATGAGCATCTTGAGCACGGCTTCGTTGGCGCCGCCATGTGCCGGACCCCAGAGGCTGGCGATACCGGCGGCGATGCAAGCGAAGGGGTTGGCGCCGCTCGACGCCGCAAGGCGCACCGTCGAGGTCGAGGCATTCTGCTCATGGTCCGCGTGCAGAATAAAAATCACATCGAGCGCGCGCGCCAGCACCGGGTTCACGACATAGTCCTGGCTTGGCAGGCCGAACATCATTTGCAGAAAATTCGAAGGAAAATCGAGGCGGTTGTTGGGATAACGCTGCGGTCGGCCGGTGGAATAGGTGTAGCTCGCGGCAGCGATCATCGGCATCTTGGCGATCAGGCGGATCGCTGCCAGATTGCGATTGTTGGCGTCGCGGATGTCCATGACGTCGTGGTAAAAGGCCGAGAGCGCGCCGACAACACCGACCATGACCGCCATCGGATGTGCGTCACGGCGGAACCCGCGGTAAAAACTCATCACCTGCTCGTGCAGCATGTTGTGCTGGTTGAGCACATCCTGAAAGGAGTGGAGCTGATCCTTGGCCGGCAGCTCGCCGTTAACCAGAAGATACGCCACCTCAACGAACGTGGAGCGCTCCGCCAGCTCTTCAATGGGATAGCCGCGGTAAAGCAGGACGCCCTTATCGCCATCCACGAAGGTGATGGCGCTCTTGCACGAGGCGGTGGAACGGAAGCCTGGATCGAAGGCCAGCAGGCCATGGCGCGAATACAATGTCTGGATATCAACGGCGCTGGGGCCGAGCGCGCCATCCAGCACCGGCAGGCTGTTTTCGTTCTGGTCCTCGGTAATCGCGGCATTAACGAATTTATTCACCATGGCATGCACCTCCCTTTCTGAACCTTATTAAGGATTGACCATCCAGCCGGCGCTGTCCAGCCCAAACGACCGCTCAGGGGCGCCGGTACACCCATTCCAAAAACGCCTTTTGCACCGCCTCGCCGGCGGCGGTATCCGCCTTCGGATGGTTGTGCAGACAAACTACGATCAGGCGGCGTCCTTGTTGATCAAGCACATAACCGGCAAGGGTACGCACATCGTTCAAGCTGCCGGTTTTAAGATGAAGCTGTCCTTCCATGTCCGTGCCGTTGAAACGATGGCGCAACGTACCGTCCGTGGCCGAAATCGGGAACGACGACACGAATTCCGGCATGTACGGGCTCTGCCAACCGGCGAGCAGCACCTCGCCCAAGTGCCGTGCCGAGATGCTTTCTTCACGCGAGAGCCCGGCCCCGTTTTCGAGTTTCAGTTCCGGGAAATCCAGGCCACGACGCTTGAGCCATGCCCGCACCACCCGAATCCCGCCTTCGGTGGTGCCGGGCGGCCCTGCCTTCTCCACCCCCATGGTCAACACCAGTTGGCGAGTCATCACGTTGTTGCTGTACTTATTAATAGAACGAATGATATCGGCTAGTGGTGGGGAATCGGCAGAGTAAAGCAGGCGCGCCTTTTCGGGCACCGTGCCTTCGCGCACGCCTCCCTCGAAGCGCCCGCCCAGTTCCGACCACAGCATCTTGAACATTCCCAGGGTAAATGGCGCGGGCTCGGACACCACCCGGAACAGTTCGTTGTCCCCACAGTCCGCTTCATAGGTACCGCTGAAAATAACCTTGGTGTCATTGCCCTTGTGTTGCAATTTCAGGCCCAGGTTGTGCGCCCAGCCACGGCAGGGGGCCTGCGACAGGGTGACTCGGTTGACTACTTCCAGGTGTGCCGGAAGGGGGTCGGCAAAAATGTGCACACGGCTCGCACCCGGCTGCGGCATGAAACGAAAATTCACTGCCTGAAAATTCACCAACAAGGCATTCGGCAGAACGTTATAGGCACGTAGCGTCTGTCCATCGAATTCGCCCGGATCACCCTCCTCGCGAGCAAAATAGCTCTGGTCCAGTACAAGATCACCGGCGATTTCCTCGATGCCGGCGGCGTGCAGACCGCGCAGGAAACGCCAGAAATATTCCATGACAAGGTAAGGATCGCCATAACCCTTGAGATACAGATCGCCCTCAAGCCGGCCGTTGCGAACGGGAGCCGTGGTATAGGCCTCGGTCTTCCAGCGGTAGGCCGGTCCCAGCTCTTCAAGGCCCACCAGCGTGGTCAAGACCTTGATCGTCGAGGCGGGATGCCGTGGCTGCTCTGCCGCCACCGCCAGCAAGGGAGACGGTTGGCCAATCTCACGTACGTAAAGGCTGAGACCACGCGTTGGAAGACCATATCGCTTGAGCACTTGGGCCACCGGCTCGGGAAGATTCTCCGATCTCTCTTTTTCCGCCTGCGCAGCCGTAGACAAGAAAAGTGTGGACAAAAATACAATCGCCGCCAACCTAAGCATGGAGGAAGAATGAAGCTTAATGGCCATCACCGCCTTTCCACCAGTTCGCAATAACCTCACCCACGCGTGGGTTGACCAGATAACCATAGGAACGATGCAGGTTCAAACCCTCCTGGTTGCGAAAATAATTGAACACGCCGCCATTGATGTCGGTGATGGACTTGATCAGGCCAAGTTCCCGCATTGCCTTGAAATCATCCAGCAGCGTTGACTCGAGACCCGTCAGGTCCCCTCGGGCGGCAATATTAACCCAGTGACGGATGTTCCCGGGATATCTGGCGGCGCCGGTATGGCGTGCCCCCAACAGACGCTTCTGCACAAAACGCAGGCCGAGCGGGCTGCCGAGGGTCAGGAAACAATCGATGGAAACCAAGTTACGATCCTCATTCCAAAGCTCCCACAAGGCGTCGTAGGCAATGACTGAACCCATGCTGTGCCCTATCAACAATATACGGCTTCCATCCGCAAATCTCTGCCGCAGGGAGGCCTTGAGCAATTCCCGCACCTGCGTGCCAATGCCGTTTTTGTTCTCAAAGTAACGGGCGGTCTCATGCACCGTGCTCTTGACGGCTGGATCAGGCAATAATGAGATGAGAAACGGGAACAGATCGGCAAAACTATACAGCAGCCAAGCCGCCTTCCGCCGGAAGGAAAGCGCCTCCTGCACCTCCTCCTCGGTGGGACCCGTCTTTGCCAACAAGGCATCGATCCACGGCAGATCCGGATCCAACGGCTTGAAGCTCTGATAATAAAGATAATTCCAGGCAATCAGCGTAAACACCTCCGGCTGTGCCGCGATCGCTTGTGCTACCGCGGGGTCAGCGCGCCCTACGCCGTGCTTTAGGCAGCGCAGGAGCTGGCGGCAATAAACATCCACAGGAGGCTTGGGATTTTTACCGGGAACGTAAACGATTCGGTTGGTGGCATTGGAATTCACGATCGCGGCATAACAACATGATTCTGTGAGCCAGTCAAAGACGGCCGCCACCATGACACGGCAACACTATTGTCTTTCATTACTAAATGGCTGAGGCTATGGCTAGGAGCTAGACATGACACCACCATTATTCAGGGTGCTTATTCTCGGCCATGGCGAAATGGGCCAGGCGATGGAATTTCTCCTGCAACCGCGACACCACCTGAGCGTGTGGGAACGCCGCCCGAAATCGGGCAAGCCGCTGGATCTGGAGGCCGTGGCGGGAAATCAGGATTTCGTCATTTTTTGTCTGCCCGCTATCCCTCACTTCGACCTCGCCACACGACTGCGGCCGTCACTGTCCCCGAATTGCCTCTGCCTCAGCATCGCCAAAGGGCTGGACAACGAGGGCCGTACCGCGGCGGCGGCGCTGACACAGGCGCTGGGTCCCGGACTTTCCGTCGGCGTGCTCTATGGGCCGATGATCTCCGAGGATATCCGTGCCGGCCGACCGGCCTTCGCTCAGGTGGGCGCCACACAAACTAATATATATGATTTGGTCCTGCGATTGTTTGAGTCAACCGCGCTGGTCCTGGAATACACCCCGGATATCACAGGCATTTCCTGGTCAGCGGTGTTGAAGAACGTCTATGCCATTGTTTTTGGCGTCGCCGATGAAATGGCATTGGGCGATAACCTTCGTGGATACCTGGCCGTCGCAGCCGTTCGGGAACTGGGGGAAATTGTCACCACGTTAGGCGGGTCTTCTGCGACTCCCTGCTGTCTGGCCGGCCTCGGAGACCTGATTACCACGGCAACCAGCGTGAGCTCGCATCATCACAAGCTGGGTCGGCAGCTGGTGCGGGGCCAGCTCGATGCCATCCAGGGTGAAGGGGTTCATACACTGGAGATGGTGCGTACCCGAAAACTGTTCGATTACCGCTCCTACCCGGTTTTCCATCTGATCGACCGCCTCCTGACAGAACCGGAACAGGCGAAAACACTCATGGGAAACTTCCTCGACCATCTTCGCCACCATCCACCACGCACTCGTTGACAGTCAAGCTCGTGTGTGCGCCAATCGCCATCACGCACAACACCAAACCCCATC
>JBGPBL010000059.1:0-16498 GCA_041481225.1 Sulfurifustaceae bacterium
ATTGATAGTATCACCAGGCATTATCTGCATGCACGCTACGGCAGAGAGAGTGGCGTGCGTGAACTGAACACGCTTAAATATGCCGTGGCCAGATTCAAGATATGATTAAGCAAGATACGTGGGTGCGCCTCATTTACCAATGCAAAAACTCGAAAAAATCCTGCCGAGCAAATCCTCCGAGGTAAACTCGCCGGTAATTTCACCCAGCGCCTGCTGGGCGAGACGTAGCTCTTCCGCCAACAATTCACCCGCGCGTGATTCCTTGAGTTGCACCCTGCCTTTGGCCACGTGATCCTGTGCGCGGCGGATAGCATCCAGGTGCCGGCGGCGCGCAATGAACGTGCCTTCGCCCGCGGGTTGAAATCCCATGCAGTCCTTCAAGTAATGACGCAGCGCATCCAGCCCGGCTCCGGTTTTCGCAGACAATAAAATCTCAATACCACTCGAGGTGTTGACGATGCCAGCAGCGCGGCCAGTGAGATCGATTTTGTTGCGCACCACGGTACGCGGAAGATGCGCCGGCAAATGTGGCAGCACTTCGGCGGGTACACCGCCCAGTGTCGAGTCATCAAGTACGAGGAGAATGCGGTCGGCGCGTGTCATCTGCTCGCGCGCGCGGCGGATGCCTTCGGATTCGATCTCATCGCGCGACGCGCGCAGGCCCGCGGTGTCGACGATATGCAGCGGCATGCCGTCGAGGTGGATGCGCTCGCGCAGCACATCGCGCGTGGTGCCGGGAATCGGACTCACGATCGCGGTTTCCGATTGTGCCAGCGCATTCAGCAGGCTCGACTTGCCGGCATTCGGCGGGCCGGCGAGCACCACCGTCATGCCATCGTGCAGCAACTGCCCCTGGCGCGTGGACTCGAGCAAACGGTCGAGATCCTGTTCTATGGCCGATAGCCTGGAGAGTACTTTTTCATCGGCAAGAAAATCGATTTCTTCTTCCGGGAAATCGATGGCGGCTTCGACATACATGCGAAGTTGGATCAGCGCCTCTACGAGCCCATGCACCCGTTTTGAAAATTCACCCTGAAGCGAACGCATGGCCGAACGCGCCGCGACCTCGGAACTGGACTCGATGAGATCGGCCACGGCTTCGGCCTGCGCCAGGTCTATCTTGCCGTTCGTGAAGGCGCGCTCGGAAAATTCGCCGGCGCGCGCCAGGCGCGCGCCCAGTCCCAGCGTCCGGCTCAACACCATGTCGAGCACGACCGGCCCGCCGTGTCCATGCAGCTCAAGCACGTCTTCGCCAGTGAAGGAATGAGGTGTGGGGAAAAAAAGCGCGATGCCGTCATCGAGGGGTTCCCCGGCACCATCCAGAAAATGGGTGTGGGTGGCATAGCGCGGACTTGGCAGTTTGCCAAGCATGGACTCGGCGATGCGGCGGGTCGCGGGGCCGGAAATACGCACGATACCCACACCGCCGCGCCCCGGCGGGGTGGCGATGGCGGCGATGGTGTCCCCGGTCAACACGGCGCGGCGGGTCGTTTACTTATTGGCCCCGAGCGCGCGGTTGATCTGCCACTGCTGGGCGATGGACAGGGTGTTGTTGATGGTCCAGTACAGCACCAGGCCCGCGGGGAAGAACAGGAACATGCCAGTGAACATGAACGGCATTACCATGAATACCTTCTTCTGGATCGGGTCGAGCGGCTGCGGGTTGAGTCTCTGCTGCACAAACATGGACACACCCATGATGAGCGGCAGAATGTAGTACGGGTCCTGCGCCGACAGGTCCTTGATCCACAGGATCCAGGGCGCCTGACGCATCTCTACGCTTTCAAGCAGTACCCAGTACAGTGCGATGAACACCGGGATCTGGACCACGATGGGCAGACATCCGCCGAGCGGATTGATCTTCTCGGTCTTGTACAAATCCATCATGGCCTGATTGAGTTTCTGGCGATCGTCGCCGTAACGCTCTTTGAGTGCCGCCATTTTCGGCTGCATCTTGCGCATATGCGCCATGGACTTGTAGCTCGTGGCCGACAGCGGGTAGAACGCGGCCTTGATCATCACCGTCAGAAGAATGATCGCCCAACCCCAGTTTCCAAGGAGACGGTGGATGGCGCCCAGGAGCCAGTAAATCGGCGCGGCAATGACGGTCAGCCAGCCGAAATCGACCGTGAGTTCCATCCCCTCCGGCAGTAGCTTCAGGATTTTGTGCTCCTTGGGACCGGCATACAGACTCAGACGCAGCTGGCCGCTTTGTCCTGGCGCGATGGTGGTTGGCGTCACGTTCTTGAAACCGATGACGTAGCGGTTTCCTCCAAGCACGTCGCTGTAGAACTGGTTGTGTTCCTTGGCGGGGACCAGCCAGGAACCAACGAAATAATGTTGCAACATGGCTACCCAACCCCCTTCCGTTTCGCGGTGCAGGGGCTTACTGGTCATGTCGGAGAAATTGATCTTTTCGTATTTATTGGCAGCCGTATAAATGGCGCCGCCGGTGTAGCTCGGCACGCCGGTGAGGAAACCACGGTGTTCCACGTGCGTGCGCTGGAACTGGCCGTAGGCATATCCGCTCCACTCGCGCGACGTGCTGTTCAAGACAGTAAATTCCGTATCAATCACATAGCTGTCGCGATGAAAAATGTAAGTCTTGGTGTAGCGGACGCCATTCGGCGCGCGCCAGGTAAGCGGCACACGCAGTTCCGTCTGGCCTTCGGCCAACATATAGCGAGGGGCTTCCGTGCTATAGAGCGTTTTGTGGTTTGGGTACTCTTCCTCCTCGCGGCCGATCAGACCAGATTGGGCGATAAATATTTCTTCCCCCGACTCGCTCATCAGGCGAAATGGTTTGTCGGGGGTATCCTGCTCCACTGGGTATCGAAGCAGATCCAGTTCACGCAGGTCACCACCCAAAGTGTCGATGCTGGCCGTCAGCAGATCTGTCACCACGGTGATGCGTGAGACGCTGGCGAGTTTTTCGGTGGTCGGCGTTGGCGGTTTTCCCACCGTGTCGGGGGTGGGGCTGGCCACCGGAACTGGCGGTATGCCGCGTGATTCTACCGGGGCTTTCTGTTGCATCTCGGCGACCGGGGTTGGTGGCAAGGTATTTTCCTGTTCCCAAGCCTGCCAGATCAGCATGAGGATAGCCGCCATAGCGAAGAATAAAAACAGACGCTGGTTATCCATGCTTGGCTCCCGAGATCGTGGTGTGGTCGTGCAGCGACGCGGGATCGGGAACCGGGTCGTAACCACCGGGGTGCCATGGGTGACAGCGCGCGATACGTTTTATGGCGAGCCAGAAACCTTTCAGCGTGCCATGCTTTTCGATGGATTCGAGGGCGTAACTTGAACAGCTTGGATGGAACCGGCGGCGGCTGCCGAACCAAGGACTGACGAGGTACTGGTAGCCCCGTAGAAAGAAGGTCAGGATTTTTTGCATGCTTGTGTGGTCTTTTCCCAGATTTTCCCTAGCGCTGCTCGGATGTTGTCGGCGCTGGCTGTCGCAGCCTTGCTGTTGGCGATAACCACCATGTCCAAGCCGGCCAGCGTGTCCCGATTTTTACGAAACGACTCGCGCACGTGACGCTTGATCCGGTTTCTGATCACCGCCCTGAGTGACACGCGGCGCGAAACGGTGATGCCGATTCGCCCTTGCCCGCCCTGATTCACCGCCAAGAAGACACTGAAGAGATCGTCTCGAATCCTTGCGCCCTGTTTCATGGTCGCCGTGAATTCGCCCGGCTTCAGAAGCCGGCACTGCTTTGGAAGCCCGAGTCGGGCATCGACCAACGCTAGGCGCTCAGTCGTGCGCGGCCTTTGGCGCGACGAGAACGAATCACGGCGCGGCCGCCGGGGGTTCTCATGCGTACGCGGAATCCATGGGTGCGCTTGCGTTTACGTGTGCCTGGCTGATATGTGCGTTTCATGGTGGTCGGGCTCTTGTTTGACGTTGGTATCGTTCAGATACCTTAAAAAGGCCGGCAAACTTACTGCCTTTGGTCTTGCCTTGTCAACCTAAATTGTTCTAACTGTCTGTAAATATTGGTTGCTTGCATGGCTGTGGATAACTCCAAATTTACGGGCTAGACTTCCGCTCCCTCTAAAACACCGAAGCCAACAGATATACCCATGTCTTCTTCTCTCTGGAAAAAATGCCTTGAGCGCCTGGAAGAAGAATTGTCCGCACAGCAATTCAACACCTGGCTGCGGCCGCTGCATGCCGTGCAGGACTCCCAGATGCTGCGTCTGTTGGCTCCCAACCGCTTCGTCATGGATTGGGTGAATGAGCGGTTCCTGGAACGAATCATGGAGCTCATCGCGGAGTACAGCAACGGCAGCCTTGGGGTGCAAGTCGAGGTCGGCAGTCAGGCGCGCCTGTCCGGCAAGATACGGCCTGCCAGTGCCCAGGCTACGCATGCTGTAGAGGTGCCGAAGAAGACGCCGTCTATTATCGGGCGACTGAATGCGGAGTTCACCTTTGAAAACCACGTAGAAGGAAAATCAAATCAGCTCGCGCGCGCGGCTGCGAAGCAGGTTGGTGAAAACCCGGGAGGGGCCTATAACCCACTCTTCATCCATGGTGGGGTGGGTTTAGGCAAGACCCATCTCATGCAGGCTGTGGGGAATCTGATGCTTAAACATCGGCCAGAGGCCAATATTGCTTACGTACATTCCGAGCGGTTTGTGGCTGACATGGTCAAAGCGCTGCAGCACAACGCCATGAACGATTTTAAAAAGCTTTACCGAAATTTAGATGCGCTGCTTATCGACGACATCCAGTTTTTTGTAGGCAAGGAACGCTCTCAAGAAGAATTCTTCCATACATTCAATGCGTTACTTGAGGGTCAGCGTCAAGTTATCATTACGGCGGACCGGTTTCCCAAGGAACTCTCGGGTGTCGAGGAGCGCTTGATTTCACGCTTTGGCTCGGGGTTAATCGTTTCCATTGAACCCCCCGAGCTGGAAACACGCGTGGCTATTCTGATCAAGAAAGCAAAGCAGGAGGGGGTGGATCTTTCGGAAGATGTCGCATTCTTTATTGCCAAGCGCGTTCGTTCGAACGTGCGGGAGCTTGAGGGCGCACTGAAGCGAATCCTTGCCAGTGCGTTCTTTACCGGTCGTTCTATTGATATTCCGCTTGTTACCGACAGCCTAAAGGATCTCATCTCGTTTCAGGAACGGTTGACGACACTCAACAATATCCAGAAAACAGTGGCGGAGTATTTCAAAATAAGGGTTTCGGATTTACACGCAAAGAGTCGCACGCGCCAAGTCGCCCGACCGCGCCAAGTCGCCATGGCGCTTGCTAAGGAGCTCACTGACCATAGTCTGCCTCAAATTGGGGATGCTTTTGGCGGCCGTGATCACACCACCGTCATGCACGCCTGCAAAAAAGTTGCCGAGCTTAAGAAAAAAGATTCTAGGATGAATGAGGATTACAATAACCTGATGCGAATTCTTACTACGTAGTTTACGTAGCTGTTGATAACCCTGTGTGTTGCTGTTGAGTAACTCGGGGATAGTTTTATTGTCCACAGAAAATACAGTTATACACATGCTTCATGGTCGATTGCACACAAGTACAAGGTTGTAAAATATGCTTGTTTTTTAGTGTGAAAATTGCTTTCGCACAACGTAGACGTTCCTCTACCATAACTACTAAAAATAAATTAACTTAAAGCTTAAGAGAGCAAGATAAGGAAAATTCATGCAGATCAGTTTACGCCGTGAAGAGCTTCTGACCCCCTTAAGTTATGTCGCGGGCGTTGTTGAGCGACGCCAGACACTGCCTGTTCTGTCTTATGTTTTGTTAAAGCAGCAAAACGGAGAAACCACGCTGACGGGGACAGACCTGGAGATAGAGATAATTGCAAAAATCGCGGGCATTGCTAAGGGTGATGTCGAGATGACTCTGCCTGCCAGAAAGCTGTTGGATATTTGCCGGGCACTACCACATGACGCAGAGATATCTATAAAAAAAGAAGGCGAGAAAATAGTCGTAAAGGCAGGCAAAAGCCGGTTCACTCTCACCACACTCCCAGTTACAGATTTCCCAAACATACAGACATCACAATGGGAGCAAGCGCTAACTATCTCTAAAAAACAATTTCGGGAACTACTTCAACAGACACACTTCTGCATGGCGCAGCAGGATGTCAGATATTATCTCAACGGGCTTTTGTTAGAGATTAAAGGAAACCACGTAAGGGCTGTCGCAACCGATGGGCACCGAATGGCGTTGAGTCAAATTAATCACGAGCAAACCATGCCAGGGGAAAAACAAGTCATCGTTCCCAGAAAAGGAATACAAGAGATTCTTAGGCTTCTTGATGACACAGATGATCAAATTGAGATGCAAATCAGCAGTAACCACATACGCGCACAAACACAGGAGTTTACCTTTACTTCCAAGCTCATAGATGGACGTTACCCGGATTATACTAAGGTTATGCCTTCATCTTTAAGCAAACAGCTAAAATTCCCACGAGAAGAATTCAAAGAAACCCTCAGCCGCGTTGCGATCCTGTCGAGTGAAAAATACCGCGGTGTACGTCTCAGCCTCGGAAGCAGAAGCATAAAAGTTACCGCTCACAACCCGGAACAGGAAGAAGCCCAAGAAGAAATCGCTGTCGACTACACAGGCGAACCCATGGAGATAGGGTTTAACGTAAGTTACATGATTGAGGCAATAAACGCGCTCAACGACAGCGAAATGGTTATAGGGTTAAATGACCCGAACAGCAGTTGTACCATTACATCACCCAACGCCAAGTACCCACAATACGTTATAATGCCCATGCGGCTATAAATTTAAGTGGAGCCCAACCGCGGGGTGTTCCACGTGGAACCTCTAAAAACTCCTTCGTTTCACGTGGAACAACACAATCGGAATATATGACTAAGCCAGAGGAAAAGGCGCCCGCCTACGATTCAAATAGCATCCAAGTCCTTAAAGGACTGGACGCGGTACGCAAGCGTCCCGGTATGTACATCGGCGACACCGATGACGGGACCGGGCTACATCACATGGTTTTTGAAGCTGTTGATAACTCCATTGATGAGGCACTTGCTGGATTCTGTAATCGAATCGCCGTTACCATCTATATTAATGGATCCATAAAGGTTTCAGACAACGGACGCGGCATCCCAACAGAAGTTATCCCGGAAGAGGGACGCTCAGCGGCGGAAGTGGTCATGACAGTGCTCCACGCCGGCGGAAAATTCGACCAAAACTCCTACAAAGTCTCCGGCGGCTTGCACGGCGTAGGCATATCCGTTGTCAATGCACTCTCAGAGTCCCTCGAGTTAACCATACGGCGTGGCGGCAGGGTGCACTACCAAAAATACGTGCTGGGAGAACCCCAGGCCCCGCTAAAGGCGATCGGTGAGAGCAGTGAGTCTGGCACCGACGTTCTTTTCAAACCAAGCAGCAAGATATTCAGCAATACCACCTATATCTACGACATTCTCGCGAGACGACTGCGCGAGCTTTCTTTTCTTAATTCCGGTGTTCATATCTCACTGTTGGATGAACGCACCGGAAAAGAAGACATTTTTGAATACAAAGGCGGTATCACCGCCTTTGTTGAGCATCTAAACCGCAATAAAACCCCACTGCATCAAAAACCGGTGTATATCTCGGCGGAACGCGATCACATGTCTGTTGAGCTTTGTATGCAGTGGAATGACTCCTACCAGGAAAATATATTCTGTTTTACCAACAACATTCCACAACGCGATGGCGGCACACACTTAGCTGGTCTACGCGCCGCCATGACGCGGACACTTAATCAATACATTGAAAAAACCGGGCTAGCCAAAAAAGAAAAAGTCGACATCAGCGGCGATGATGCCCGTGAAGGCCTGACGGCCGTATTGTCGGTGAAGGCCCCTGACCCAAAATTCTCTTCCCAAACCAAGGAAAAACTTGTCTCCTCCGAGGTAAAGGGCGTTGTCGAGTCGATTGTTAATGACAAATTAGCCGAGTTCCTAGAAGAAAATCCCGCTGATGCCAAAGCCATAGTCATAAAGATTGTTGAGGCGGCGCGGGCACGCGAGGCGGCACGCAAGGCACGCGACTTAACACGTAGAAAGGGCGTTCTGGATATCGCGGGACTGCCGGGCAAGTTGGCGGACTGCCAGGAGCGTGACCCATCCAAGTGTGAGTTGTATTTGGTTGAAGGTGATTCGGCCGGGGGCTCGGCCAAACAGGCACGTGATCGCAAGTTTCAGGCGGTGTTGCCACTCAAAGGAAAAATTTTGAACGTCGAGCGCGCACGTTTTGACAAAATGCTTGCCTCCGTGGAAGTAGCGACTCTAATCACCGCTCTTGGAACCGGTGTTGGTAATAATGACTTTGATATCAATAAGTTACGTTATCATCGAATTATTCTGATGACCGATGCCGATGTCGACGGTTCGCACATTCGCACTTTATTGTTGACGTTCTTTTTCCGCCAGATGCCGGAACTGATCAGCCGCGGAAATGTGTATATTGCGCAGCCACCCCTATACAAGATCAAGCACGGCAAGCAGGAGCGTTATCTCAAAGACGACGCCGAGATGCAGGAGTACCTGCTGGAAAACGCATTAGCCGAGGCAGTACTACATACCCGAAGCGGGGACGTACAAGGCACGGAACTGGCGAACCTTTGTCGCAGCTACCTTGCCATTGACCAGACGGTGAAGCGTCTTTCGCGGCGCTATGACACGAAGGCGCTGCAAAAACTGATTTATATGTCCAAGATCACGCCGGCGCAGTTAAAGGAAAAAAAGCAGGCGGAGAAAATCGCCTCGGAACTACAGAGCCAACTAATGGGCGACCAGAATGGCCATCGCCGCTATGAAGTGAGCGTGGGTATCGATACACGCAATAACCTGAACGAGCTACAGGTTGCACGGCATGAACATGGTTCGGTAACCGTCACCAAGATAGATTTGGAGTTTGTCTCCTCCGGTGAATATGCCAGCATGTGTGCCTTGGGCGAGCGTTTGGCAAAATACTTTTCAGACGAGACTACCATCGAGCGGGCGGATAAGTCCCAAAAGGTACCGAGCGTCAATGAAATGCTGGAGTGGTTGATGGGCGAGGCACGACGCGGCCAGACGATCCAGCGCTACAAAGGCCTGGGTGAAATGAACCCCGAGCAGTTGTGGGAAACCACCATGGACCCAGCCGTACGTCGTCTGCTCAAGGTGAGCGTGGATGATGTGGTGGCCGCGGAAGAGGTATTCACTACCCTGATGGGCGATCAAGTCGAACCACGTCGGGAATTCATCGAGAAAAACGCGCTCAACGTCTCCAATCTCGACATCTAACAACAACTGTACCGGCCCACGTGGGCGCGAGACGGTGCGGGTCCATGGCCGTTTCCGTTCCAATAGTCCCGACGCGATTCGCGAGGCCGTATTGGGTGGGCGCGGGATCGCCGTGATGCCTCATTGGCTGATCGGCGATTGTGTTGCAAAAGGCTTGGTGCGGGAGATTTTGCCGAATTATGTGCCGATACCTCTGGAAATCCATGCCCTGTTCCCGGAGCGCCGCTTTGTCCCGGCCAAGGTGTTACTTTTCATTGATTTTGTTCGGTCAGGGACGTCAAACGCCACGCTGAAAAATGTCGATAGGCCAAGACGACCACCGGCGCCTACAAAGTGATTCCTTCCGCTACCTCGTGCAGCCGAGGTTACGGTGCTGCGGCGGGACAAACCAGGAGTTTTCAACACAATCAGCCATAAGCCGTCATTCTCCAGTTGTTTCAAGCGCCTGGCTTCCGAGACTGACCTTCCCCCTTTCTCATGCTATTTGTAGGTTCGGGTTCCGTGCCATCTCGGTCTCGATTTTGTAACGTAGCTGAAATCCGCCATGCGCACAAAAATGCCCGTCATCTCTAGAGAATCCAACTCCCTGAAACCTCCGCCAACCAGCATAAAACGTGCCTATACTAAATACATAAGTAATCCTGTGGACAAAAGGGGTTTACCTCCACGATGCGTCAATCTTCCTGCAATCTTCGAACGCGGGTGATGTTGCTCGTTTTGCTTGCCGTGATTCCGGCTATCGGGGTCATGGCATACAACACTATTGTCCAGCGCCAGGAGGCGGCACGGCGGACCCAGGATGAAACACTGAACCTGGTACGCCTGGTCGCGCAGGAACAAAACAATCTGGTCTCCTCCACCCGCCAGTTGCTGCAGAGTCTGTCCCTGCTGCCTGAGCTGCGCCGCCACCTGAAATCGGAAAGCTGCCAGCGGATACTCGCTGGCATCCTTAAAATTCAGTCGCACTACAGCAACCTGGGTGTCGCCGCCCCTGATGGACAGGTCTACTGCAGCGCGGTGCCCTTAAAACAGCCCGTCGATGTCCATGATCGTGACTATTTCCGCCGTGCCGTAGCATCTCACGACTTTTCTATGGGCACGTATCAGGTTGGGCGCATTACCAACGCTCGCGTCGTGGGTTTTGGTTATCCTGTCCTAGACACCTCTGGAAAAACTCAAGCCGTGGTGTTCGCTGCCCTGAATCTTTCCTGGCTCAACCAGATGATCGAAGGCATCGCCCTCCCCAAGGGTGCCACGGTCACCGTGATCGACGGTCACGGCACCATCCTCGCGCGCCGCCCCGATCCGGAAAAATGGGTGGGCAATACGATGCCGGAGTCGCCCATCACCAGGGCCATGACCGAACACCGGGGCGAAGTCACGATGGAAGCCAGGGGCCTGGATGGTGTCGAACGGCTGTATGCCTTCACCGTGCTCCACAGCTCGCCGGAAAACACCTACGTCGGGATTGGGATTCCGCGGCAAACCGTGTTTGCCAACGTCAATCGTGAATTTACCCGTGGGCTTTCACTCCTGGCCGTGGTCGCCTTGCTGACGCTTGCTGCCGCCTGGATAGGAAGCAACCGGTTTGTGCTGCGGCGCTTGAGGCCCTTGACCGAGGCCGCCCGGCGACTGGGCCAGGGCGATCTCACCGCCCGCACGGGGCTGTCTCACGACTCAGATGAGATCAGCCACCTGGCCCACACGTTCGATGACATGGCCGCGGCCATGGAAAAGAACGCGCACGACATCGCGCAGACCAATCGCGCCCTGAAAACGCAAAGCGCCGGTAACCAGTGTCTGGTGCGGGCCACGGAGGAACCGTCGCTATTGGACGCCATGTGCCGGGTGATCGTGGAAACGGGAGGGTACCGCCTGGCATGGGTAGGCTTTGCCCTGGAGGATGAACACAGAACTATCCTTCCGGTGGCGCAAGCCGGCTATGAAGAGGGTTATCTCGCGACACTGAACCTCACCTGGGCCGATACCGAACGCGGACGAGGACCGTCCGGCACGGTCATTCGTACCGGTAAACCCAGCATCGCGCGAAACGTGCAAACCGACTCCGCCTTTGCGCCTTGGCGCGGCGAAGCCATCAAGCGCGGATACGCCTCCTGCATCGCTATGCCGTTGCGCGTGCACCAAAAAACGATCGGGAACCTTAACATCTACGCAGCGGAACCGGATGCCTTCGACCCGGAAGAGGTCGCGCTGCTCTCGGAAATGGCGAATGACCTCGCGTATGGCATCGAGACCCTGCGTACCCGCGTCGAGCATAAACAGGCGCACGAAACCATCCGGCACATGGCCTACTTCGACCCATTGACCGGTCTGCCCAACCATGCGCAATTTGAACAGCATCTGCAGGAGGCCATACTGCAGGCGCAGACACAGAACCGATCCCTGGCGGTGCTGCTGGTGGATCTGGACCGGTTCCGGGAGATCAATGACGTCCTTGGATTCACGCAGGGCAATGCACTGCTCAAAGAACTGGGCGAGCGCCTGTGTAGTGAACTGAGGGAGGGGGGCATGGTCGCGCGGATGCGCGGCGATGAATTCACCATCCTGCTACCTGGCGCCGACACCAAAGCGGCCACCCAGTGCGCCCAGCAGATCATCCGTCTACTGGGTGAACCGTTCCTGCTTGGCGGGTTGCCGGTGGACGTGCATGCCAGCATCGGTATCGCGCTCTTTCCGAGCCACGCTACGGATGCGGAACAACTCATACGCAGGATGGACGTGGCGATGCACGAGGCCAAGAAAATCGGCAACAGCTACGTCTTGTATGCTAAAAAACAGGATCAGGACGCCCCGCGCCGTCTGGCGCTCGCCGGCGACCTGCGCCGGGCCATCGAGGACGATGAACTGGAATTGCACTTCCAGCCAAAAATCAATATTCGCAGCGGCAAGGTGTGCGGCGTCGAGGCGCTCGCGCGCTGGCCGCATCCTCAGCACGGCATGCTCTCACCCAACGAGTTCATCCCGCTGGCGGAACATACCGGACTGATCCACCCGCTGACCGAGTGGGTGCTGGAAGCCGCCATGCGCCAGTCCCACGACTGGCATGCGGCTGGAATAAAAATTCCGGTCGCCGTAAACCTCTCGGCACGCAACCTGCGCGATCCCCGGCTCCTGAAAAAAATAAAAGAACGAGGCCAGAGATGGGCCATCGGTCCGGGCATGCTGGAGCTGGAAATCACGGAAAGTGCCATCATGGAAGATCCAGCCGGTGCACTGAATACGCTGACGCAACTGCACGAACAGGGCATGCCGATTTTCATCGATGACTTCGGCACGGGCTACTCCTCGCTGAGTTACCTCCAGAAGTTGCCCGTGGACGCCCTGAAAATCGACAAATCCTTTGTCGTCGACATGCTGGTCAACAAGGATTCGGCGACCATCGTGCGCTCAACGATCAAGCTGGCGCACGATCTGGGATTGAAGGTGGTCGCCGAAGGCGTGGAGAAGAAGGCCATGCTCACCCGGCTGAAGACCTTGGGTTGCGACGCGGTGCAAGGCTTTTACTACGGTAAACCCATGCCCGAGGAACAATTCCGGGACTGGTTGAAGCAATTCTCTGGAAGCTGAAAAAAATAACCTTTCTTCATTTCTCATGCCACCGGAGATTCGCATCCCGTGCTTCAATAACCGGCAGCCATTTCCCCAATGAATACTACGGATGCAGGCTTCTGAGTTTTTGGGTGAAGCGGCTCACGCACCTCGCGTAGCCGAAATCCGTTACCCACGAATAATTTTATCCAACTTTCCAAGGTTCTAAAATACCACGGTGCCGGGTCAGAGAAATCGGCACTGAATCCCGTCCATGAACCTTCTCGCCATCCGTCCTGGTACGGAAGATCGCCACACGCTATAGCCGGGTGAAGGGTTTGCACGATAAATGAACCATGCGAATCTAACAGCGATGGAGTAGCCCTAAATACTCCCTCGACCGATTCTTTTCCGAGCAGTGAAAAATTACAGACAACAACATCAACCGAGACCCTGAGTTCTCCAGCAGCAATTTCCTCATAGGAAATCGCGCGAAAATCACCGCCTCCGGTACGTTGGGCCGCTTCAATAAGTCCTGGTACGACGTCTACGCCGACCACATGGATATTTCTGGTGGCGAGTTCACGGGAAAGCCATCCTTCGCCACAACCAATGTCGAGGACAGAACGTGGCGAACGGCTGAGTATTGCATCAACGATTGCATGATCGGTAATCAGTTTGCGACTCTCGATTTGTTCCTCACGCACCGCCACGGTCCACGGCCGTGCGTTCTTGCCCCATGACTCGACTATTTTCGCGTCACTGAATAGGTCAGTATTCATCCGATCTCCGGGCTTATTTCCAAGGCCTATATTGCTTATGATAGGAAATTATCGCGTTATGGGTCCAAGAAGTAGGATATTTTCAACAATTGGGTCCAATCTGTTACAAGAATTGCATCCAGCCTAATGGATAACTTATTGAGAACTCGGATATCTCGTTTTCACTAATTGGCTCTACCTACAAAAATTATTTTAGGTGTAGGCATAAAAAGAGCAACACGCACGGGAACTACTCCTCGCCGCCGCCCAACGACTTATAGAGAGCCACGTGGGCGCTCAGGAGCTGCCGGCGGGAACTAACCAAGGTCTGTTCCGCGTTGAAGGCATCCCGACTTGCGTCCAGCACTTCCAGGTAATTGGCGACGCCTGCCTGCTCACGGGCTTTTACTCGTTCAAAGCGCGCCTGTTGGGCGCGCCGGTTGGCCTCCTCGGCGACCACTTGTTCGCTAAAGGTGCTGCCGGCGGCAAGGGCGTCGGCCACTTCTCGGAAAGCCTGTTGAATGGTTTTTTCGTAGTCAGCCACGGCCTGGACTTTACGCGCTTCGGCCACATCTACGTTGGCACGGGTGCGGCCCGCGTCGAACAGAGGCAGCTTCAGCACCGGATTGAACAACCAGGTTTTGCTGCCGGCGTCGAACAGGCCGGACAGTTCTTGGCTTGCCGTACCCATGCCGGTGGTAAGCGCAATGCGCGGAAAAAATGCCGCGCGGGCCGCGCCCACGTTGGCGTTGGCGGCGACAAGCCGCTGCTCAGCGGCACGCACATCAGGGCGCCGAAGGAGCACATCCGACGGCAGCCCCGGTGCAAGATCAGTCATCGAAGGTTGGTTGGCAACGCTCGTTGGCGTGGGCAACATCACCGCCATGCCCGTGAGCAGGCGCAGGGCATTTTCCGTCTGGGCCCGTTGGCGTTTCAGGTCAACCCATTGGGCACGCAAGGATTCCGCGAGACCTTCGGCGGCGAGCACGTCGAGGTCGGTCGCCAGCCCTGCTTCCTGCCGCTTGCGGATGATGGTGAGGCTCTCCTCACGCGTCTTCAAAATCTCGACAGCGAGCTGCTCACGCTCGGCAAGTTCCGTGAGCAGTAGCCAGGTATTGGCGACATCACCGATGAGGCCGATGCGAAAACTTTTCGTCGCCTCGTCACTCGCCAGATACATGGCCCGGGCGGACTCGCTCAGCGCCGCTACCCGACCCCAGAAATCCAGTTCGAAGTCAGTCACCCCCAAGCCCACGTCATAGCGGCTGGCGACGAGCGGCTGGCCTGTACCCGTGAGGTCTGCAGGCGTGCGCGAACGGTTGGCCGAGCCTTGCGCTCCTACCGTGGGGAAGCGATCAGCGCGGGCGAGGCCCGCCAGGGCGCGGGCTTCCTCGACCCGTGCCAGGGCGATCTTGAGATCCCGGTTGTGATTGAGCGCCGCCTCAATCAGGACGTGAAGCGACGGGTCCGGAAAATATTCGCGCCAGGAAGACAAAGGGCTTGCGTCTGTCTCTGTCACGCCGTCGAAATGTTCCGGCACCGGCGCGGCCGGACGCTCGTAGGCGGGTATGGGTGAACAGCCGGCCAGCAACGCCAAGGCGACGGCTCCGAGCGAGGCCCGCGTTATTTTTCCCGGCGCGAAGACAGAAGAAAATTTTCGTTCAGCCATGTTTTGTTTCCTCCCGAGGCCGGACGGGGAAGAATTTGCGTACCACCACGAAAAACACCGGCACCAGGAAAATGGCGAGCACCGTTGCCGCGATCATGCCGCCGATCACTCCCGTGCCTACGGCGTGGCGGCTGGCCGCGCCCGCGCCGGTGGAGATAGCGAGCGGCAACACACCCAGGATGAAGGCGAAGCTGGTCATGAGAATGGGCCTTAACCTCAACCGGCACGCCTCCAGCGTAGCGGCCACGAGTTCCATGCCTTCCTCGTGGAGCTTGCGGGCGAATTCGATGATGAGGATCGCGTTTTTGGCAGAGAGTCCGATAATGGCAATGAGCCCGACTTTGAAGAACACGTCGTTGGGCAGTCCCCGCAGATGCACCGCTAGCACCGCCCCGAGGATGCCGAGCGGCACTACTAGGATCACGGCGAACGGAATCGCCCAGCTCTCATACAGCGCCGCGAGTGCCAGGAACACCACGAAGAGCGATAGCGCGAACAGGATGGGTGCCTGGGCGCCGGCGAGGCGTTCTTCGAAAGAGGTGCCGGACCATTCGAAGGCGAAGCCAGGCGGCAACTTCTGAGCGATTTCTTCCATGGCCTGCATCGCCTCGCCCGTGGAATGACCGGGCGCGGGAGCGCCTGCGATCTTCATGGAGGGATTGCCGTTGTAGCGGTCGAGCTTGGGCAGCCCCACGATCCATTTCGGTTTCGCGATTTCCCCCAACAGCACCACCTCGCCCAAGCGATTTCGCACCGGGAGTTTCAACAGATCCTCGGGAGTCTTGCGCAGATCCGCCTCCGCCTGCATTTGCACCCGGAGTATGCGCCCGGCGCGCACAAAATCGTTCACGTAGGCCACGCCGATGGCAGACGTGAGGGTATCGTTGAGATCGGTCATGTCGATTTGTAGTGCCTGCGCCTTCTCCCGGTCGATTTCCAGGAACACTTGGGGCCCGGGCTCCTGGCCCTCCGGCCGTACGCCGGCGAGCCGCTTATCCTGCGACGCCAGACCGAGCACGAGATTGCGCACATTCATCAGTGCATCGCGGCCCTGGCCGGAGCGGTCCTGCAGCCGGAAATCGAAGCCGCCGACCGCACCCAGCTCGGGGATGGGTGGAGGGTTCACCGCGAAGATGATGGCCTCCTTGATGCGCAGGAAGGTTCCCATCGCCCGGCCGATTATGCCCTGCGCTGAGTGTTCATACTCCTTCCGCTCACCCCAGTCCTTGAGCCGCGTGAAGACGAG
>JBGPBL010000060.1:0-15839 GCA_041481225.1 Sulfurifustaceae bacterium
CCCCTTTCCGCAAGACATTATGGTGGCCGCACGCAAGGCCTCGGAAGCGTTGTACGATGAGGAAGCGGCGAAGAATCCGGCGTTCAAACATATTTACGTCGATTGGAAGCAATTCCGCGATGCCACCAACCAGTGGCTCAGGGTGGCGGAGGCCTCGTACTCAAACTTCATGTTTTACAACAGGTAAACGCGACATCCGACCGAACGCCCGGGCCTAAACCCGGGCGTTTTTTTTGACCTACAGGGATGGAGTAATGCCGCGAGAGCGTATGGATACGCGTAGCGGCTGCGGGTTATTTTTTCTCGGGCGGCAGCAGGTAGGAAGCTGCCGGGTCACTCTCGATCGGGATTTCAATCGAGGTGGTTCCGGTTTTGACGGGTGTGTGACCGACGAGCTGGGGGAACGCGAGCACCAGCATGATCATCACCACTTGAATCAGGACAAACGGCACCGCGCCCCAGTAGATGTCCGCGGTGCGCACGCTCTTGGGCGCGACACTGCGCAGGTAAAAAAGCGCGAAGCCGAACGGCGGGTGCATGAACGAGGTTTGCATGTTTACGCCGAGCAACACACCGAACCAAATCGGGTCGACGCCGAGCTTGGCCGCGACCGGCGTGAGCAGCGGCACCACGATGAACGCAATTTCAAAAAAGTCGAGAAAGAACGCGAGCACAAACACGAACAGGTTCACCACCGCCAGGAAACCCAATACGCCCCCCGGTAGTTGCGTGAGCAGGTTTTCCACCCAGCGGTCGCCGTCGACACCGCGGAATACGAGCGAGAACACCGTCGAGCCGATCAGGATGAAGATCACAAAACTTGTGAGCTTCGCGGTCGAGTCCATGGCCTGTTTGAGCATCATGAGGTTCAGGCGCCGGTGGGCGGCGGCCAGGGCCAACGCCCCCACCGCACCCAGCGCACCGCCTTCGGTCGGCGTGGCGACCCCAAGGAAAATGGTGCCAAGCACCAGGAAGATGAGCGTGAGCGGCGGCAACATGGCGGTGAACACACGCCGCACCAACATGGCGCCGCGCAAGGTGCGTGCCTCCGGCGGCAGCGCCGGTGCGGCTCCGGGATTGGTGAACGTGGTTACTAGGACGAAGACGAGATACAGACCCATCAGCACCAGGCCCGGGAGCAGCGCCCCCTGATACATGTCGCCCACCGAGACACCGAGCTGGTCGGCAAGCACGATCAACACGAGCGACGGCGGGATGATCTGGGCGAGCGTTCCGGAGGCGGCAATCACACCGGTGGCGAGGCGCTGGTCGTAGCCATAACGCAGCATGATCGGCAGTGAGATGAGTCCCATCGCAATCACCGAGGCGGCTACGACGCCGGTGGTCGCGGCGAGCAAGGCCCCAACCAGAATCACGGCGTAGGCGAGGCCGCCACGCAGAGCCCCGAAGAGCTGGCCAATGGTGTCGAGCAGGTCCTCGGCCATGCCGCTGCGTTCGAGCACGAGCCCCATGAAGGTGAAGAAGGGGATGGCCAGCAACGTCGGGTTGGACATGATGCCGTACACCCTTTCGGGCAATGCCTGCATGAGGTTAAAGTCAAAAAACCCGGACTGGATGCCGATGATCGCAAACAACAGGCCGTTGGCGGCGAGCGCAAACGCCACGGGATAACCGAGCAGCAGGATCACCACGAGTCCCGCGAACATGAGCGGCGCCATTAACCCGAAGCTCATACCTGCTCCACCGGTTTTTCGTGCGACCGCAGGTCGATGCCATTCAGGAAGGCCACACATTTGATGGCTTCGGCGATGGCCTGCAGCATGAGCAAGCCGAACCCGAGAGGCATGAGCAGTCGCACCGGCCAGCGAATCAGGCCACCGGCATCCGGTGACGTCTCACCGGAGTGGAACGACTCGATAAAACCCGGCCACGAGAGCCATAGCATGAGCGCGCTGAACGGCAGCAGAAACAGCAGGCTGCCGGCGAGATCGATCCACGTCTGGGCACGTGGCGAGAGACGGCCGTAGAGGATGTCGATACGCACATGACCGTTGTGCTTGAGTGTGTAGCCCGCGGCGAGCAGGAAAACGGCGGCAAACAGATACCACTGGATTTCGAGCCAGGCATTGGACGAACGCCCGAATCCATAGCGGATCAGTGCATTGGCCGCCGACACCACGGCGGTGGCGAGCACGAACCAGAACGCACCACGGCCGATGCGCTCATTGATGGCATCGATGAGGCGGGCAAGCGCAATCAGGGCATTCATGGACAGACGCGGTTAATGTTGTTTTGTGGATTGCGCGAGTTTACTGGAATCAGGCGGGTTTTACCTTGTCGCCCCTTATGCCAGCATGGCCTGAACCACCGCGGTCCACGCCGCCGCCAGGTTAGCGCGGTTGTAGCCCCCGCCGCCCAGACCGATGATCCGGCCCTGACAAAATTCATCGGCCAGCGCACACAGGCGCGCGGTCGCCTGAGCGTGCGCCTGGGGCGTGAGTTGCAGGTGGGTGATGGGATCGCCCGCGATACTGTCGGCGCCCGCCTGAAGGATAATAAACTCCGGCCGACCCGCGCGCACGAATTCCTCGACCCGCGGCCAGACACGCTGGAAGGCCACATCGTCCGCGCCGGGCTCAAGCGGGATGTTGAGCTTGGCGCCTTTGGCTTTTCCCTTGCCGGTTTCATTGGCGAAACCGGTGCCGGGATAGAGATAGCGCCCATCTTCATGAATGTCGGCGAACAGGAGATCGGGATCGTCCTCGAAGGCATAGAACACGCCGTCGCCATGGTGCGCGTCGATGTCCACATAGGCCACGCGGCGGAGGCCGTGGCGTTGACGCAGCGCTTCGATGGCGACCCCGATATCGTTGAACACGCAGAAACCGGCGGCCGCGTTGCGACGTGCGTGATGCAAACCGGCGATCGGCACGAACACGCGGGTGCAGCGACCCTCGATAATACTCTTCACGCCATCGAGCACGGAACCGACGACGCAGGAGGCAGCCTCAAACACACCCGGGAATGCTGGTGTGTCGCCCTGGTCAAGATAACCGGTTCCGGTAATGGACTGCTTTTGCACACGCTGGATATATTCGGCGGTGTGAAACAGCGCGAGATCTTCCAGTGTGCACGTCACCGGTTCCCCGTGGATTACGCGTTTATCCAGCCCTTGTTTGACGGCCTCGCGCCAGAAGGCCTCGAGACGATCAGAGCCAAAGGGATGGCCTTGTCCAAAGCCATAGGCAGCGAGTGCCGCACCTTGATAGACCCGCACGTTCATGACGCGATTATATCGCTGGCGCACACGCCGCGTGCGTTACCTGACGCGGACTGGATTACCGCGCTGCGGGAGAGGAGAGGGAGGCGGCTGAATAGAACGCCAAATAGCTGCAATACACCGAGGCAACAAACACCGGTACGGTAACAAACCCCAGGCTCAGGAGGATCAGATAACCCAGCCAGTGGGCGTGATTGAACGCCATGACGATAAGGACGTAAGGGAGGAAAAACACGATGCCGAGGAACGCCAGCGACAGGGCGTTGTGCGCGCAGGTGGAAAAACTTTCGGTGATGGCATCGAGCGGCAGGCGATTGTCCAGCAGCGTGAGCGGTACGCTGTAGAGCAGGCCCATGGCCAGCATCAGATGCAGAACCGACATGGCCAGCATGCCCAGCAGTAGTGGTGCCTTGGTCGCATGGAGGTCGGCGGCAGTAAGTCCCGAGATCATGGAGCCGCCGACGGCAAGATAGCCGACGCTGATGACCAGCAAGACCAGTCCCAGCGTGATGATGCAAAGAAGCGTGGCCGGGAAAATTTTCTCGCCATTGGAGAAAATCTGGAACAGCGTGCGACCCGGTTCAACGAGGTACGCCCGGAACAACGCCGGGAACTCCGTGGCGGGAGCTGTCGGGGTGGCCGGCGCCCGCACGGCGAGCAAGAATCCGCCAAGCAGCATGGGCGTAATCAGGACCAACACCAGATTACCCATGAACGGAATGAGCTTCAGCAAGAAGGCGAAAATAAAGTAAACCGCGGTGGTTCCGAACCACAGTGGTTTTTGCTGTTGCACCCGTTGCCAACCGCAGGATACCCAAGCCGCTGTCTGCGCCAACGGCCCCTTGGGCGTGATGGTATCTGTCGGCGATGGAATCTCGTTCATGCGAGTGTAGAAATTATAGGCAGTACTTCGGGGTCAGAAGCGTTTGATCACCCACATCGGGATAGAGAGGCGCGTGTCGAAATCGCTGCGGCGGAAATTCCCGCTGCCTTCCTGGTCGATGAGATAGTAGGGTTTTCCCTTAGTCGGGGTAACCTTAATCATATAGAGCCGCCCGTTCAGGCGGTACTCCTCGTGCATCTCCGTGCCCTTGGTGGTAATAGTAATCTCCGGCTCCAGCTCGGTATTGGATGGCTCTGCCGGTGGTGGTGGAGAAGCAGTATCTTTATCCGGTGGCGGCGGGGGCGGCGGTACTGTCCAGTTGGCCGGTGGCGATTTGCCCGGGTCGTTTTTGGCCGGTTCCGCGGCCGAGGCCAAATGCCACGGAAGAAGTGTCGCAAAGAATAAAGCCAGAAGGCGGATCATGGGGAATATTGAATCAGAGATTGAGTTTAATTTCGCGCTCGGCTTCGGAGGCCTCGAAACCGCTGGTTTCGTAAAAGCGAAAAATGACGTTTAGCACCTCGTCGGCACTATTGACCACGGTGAAGAGGTCCAGGTCGCTCTGGTCAATAACGCCCTCGGTGACCAGGGTTTGCTTGAACCAGTCCATGAGACCGGCCCAGAATGGCGCATGTACGAGGATGATGGGCATGCGCGTGCTTTTGCCGGTCTGGATCAGGGTAAGCGCCTCAACGAGCTCATCCAGTGTCCCGAAGCCGCCGGGCATACAAACGTAGGCCTTGGCGTATTTGATGAACATGACCTTGCGCGCGAAAAAGTGCTGGAAGGTCAGAGTGATGTTCTGGTGTGGATTGGAATGCTGTTCGTGCGGTAGCCGGATGTTGAGGCCGATGCTTGGCGACTTGCCGGCGTAGGCGCCCTTGTTGGCCGCTTCCATCAGTCCGGGTCCGCCGCCGCTCACCACCGAAAAACCGGCGTCGGAAAGTTTGCGCGCGACTTCCTCGGTCAGGGCATAATGGGGATTCCCGGGCTGGATACGCGCGGAGCCAAAGATGCTGACCGAGGGTTGAATCTGGGACAGCCGCTCGAAGCCCGCGACAAATTCTGCCATGATCTGGAAAATCTTCCAGGATTCGCGCGACATGGTACCCGAAGGTGCGATTTCCACCCGGAACTGGGAGTCCGCCCCGTTGGGCTTAGGCAGGGACGGGATTTTGTCATTCACATTTCTGTCGTTCATATATGATCTTTAGCACAAATGCCTCGAGGCCGGCTGACCGCGCGCGCCGGTTTTTCGCACTATGACCCGGAAAACCCCGAATTCGGAAGCGGCCCCGGCGAAAACGCCGGTTAGCGGTAACAAGGACAGGCTTTTGGTCCTCGTGGACGGCTCATCTTATCTTTACCGCGCGTTTCACGCCATGCCCGCGTTGTCCAACTCGCGTGGCGAACCGACCGGCGCGGTGTACGGGGTGGTCAACATGCTGCGCCGCCTGCTCGCAGACTACGAGCCGGGCTATATCGCGGTCGTGTTTGACGCCAAGGGCAGGACCTTCCGCGACGACATCTTCGCCGAGTACAAGGCCAATCGCCCGTCCATGCCGGATGAGCTGAGCGCCCAGATTGCACCGCTGCACGAGATAGTCCGGGCCCTCGGCCTGCCGCTGCTCGAAATCCAGGGAGTCGAGGCCGACGACGTCATTGGCACCCTCGCGCGTCAGGCGGCCGCAGAAGGCCTCGATACGCTTATCTCCACTGGCGACAAGGACATGGCCCAGCTTGTCAACGCGCAGGTGCATCTGGTGGATACCATGAAAGAGGTGGTCTACGACCGCGAGGCGGTGATTGCCAAGTTTGGTGTGCCGCCGGAGCGGATCATCGATTACCTCACGCTCGTGGGCGATACCTCGGACAACATTCCCGGGGTACCCGGAATCGGACCCAAGACCGCGGCCAAGCTGCTGCAAGAGCACGGCTCCCTGGATGAACTCGTGGCGCATGCCGTCAACATCGGCGGCAAGGTGGGCGAAAATCTGCGCGCCGCGATCTCGCATCTGCCGATGTCGCGCCAGCTCGCCACCATCCACTGCGACGTGACGCTTTTGCCAAAGCCGCTGGACTTGAAACCCGCCGCGCCGGACGAGGCGAAACTGCGCGAGCTCTACTCGCGCCTCGAATTCAAGGGCTGGCTCGCCGATCTCGGCGGCACCAACCGGCCCGTTTCTGTGGCGGAGAGCGCCGCGGCGGGCGCGGGTTATGAAACCATCCTCGATGAAAAAAAGCTCGATGCCTGGATCGCGCGTCTGCGCGCGTCGGGGCAATTCGCCTTCGATACCGAAACCACGAGTCTTGACGCCATGAACGCGGAGATCGTCGGTGTGTCGTTTGCTGAACGATCCGGCATGGCAGCCTACGTGCCACTTGCGCACCGTTACCCCGACGCACCGGCGCAGCTCGATCGCGACGCGACGCTCAAAAAATTAAAGCCTCTGCTCGAAGACCCGGCGCTTTTGAAAATCGGCCAGAACCTGAAGTACGACATGAACGTGCTGATGAATTACGACATCGCGCTCGCCGGCATCCGCTACGACACCATGCTTGAATCCTATGTGCTTGACTCCACCGCCTCGCGCCACGACATGGACAGCCTGGCGCTCAAGTATCTCGGCTACAAGACGCTGAAATACGAGGATGTCGCCGGCAAGGGCAAGAACCAGATTAACTTCAGCGAGGTTCCCATCGAACAAGCCTCGGCCTACGCGGCCGAGGACGCGGACATCACCCTGCGTCTGCATGAAACCCTGTGGCCGCGGTTGGCTGGGCACGAGCGCCTGACAAAATTGTTCGATGAAATCGAAATGCCGCTCGTGCCGGTGCTTTCGCGCATGGAACGTCACGGGGTTCGAATCGACGTTGGCATGTTGCGTAATCAGAGTCAGGAACTGGCCAAGCGCCTGCAGGAGGTTGAGCAGGAGGCCTATGCGGCGGCGGGCCAGCCGTTCAACATGGGTTCACCCAAGCAGATTCAGGAAGTGCTGTACGGCCAGCACAAGCTGCCAGTGTTGAAAAAAACACCCACGGGCCAGTCGTCCACGGCCGAGGAAGTGCTGGCGGAGCTTTCACTCGACTATCCGTTGCCGCGCATGATTCTGGAATACCGCAGCCTCTCCAAACTGAAGTCGACGTACACCGACAAGTTGCCGGAGATGATCAATCCCAAAACCGGACGCGTACACACCTCCTACCATCAGGCTGTGGCCGCGACCGGACGCCTGTCTTCCACCGAACCCAATCTGCAGAACATCCCGGTGCGCACGGCGGAAGGCCGGCGCATCCGCCAGGCCTTCATCGCCGAGCCGGGCAACAAAATTATTTCGGCGGACTATTCGCAGATCGAGCTGCGCATCATGGCGCATCTTTCGGGTGATGCCGGATTGCAGAAGGCGTTTGCGCAGAACATGGACGTGCACCGTGCCACCGCTGCCGAGGTGTTCGGCGTGGCCCCGGATCTCGTCAGCGATGAAATGCGGCGCAACGCCAAGGCCATTAACTTCGGTCTCATCTATGGCATGTCCGCCTTTGGGTTGGCGAAACAGTTGCGCATCGATCGCGCGGCGGCGCAGGAATATGTCGAGCGTTACTTCGCGCGTTATCCGGGGGTGCGCGATTTCATGGAACGCACGCGCGAACTCGCGCGTCGTCAGGGTTATGTCGAGACGCTGTTCGGACGAAGATTGCACCTGCCCGAGATCAACGCCAGCAACATGGTGCGGCGTCAGGCGGCCGAACGGGCGGCGATCAACGCGCCCATGCAGGGCACGGCCGCCGACCTGATCAAACGCGCCATGCTGGTGGTGGACGACTGGATTGCGCGCGATCGTCCGCGGGTCAGAATGATTATGCAAGTACACGACGAACTGGTGTTCGAAGTGGCCGAGGACAGCGTGGATCAGGCCAGGGAAACCGTCCGTCGCAGCATGGTCGAAGTGGCCACGCTCGATGTGCCGCTGGTGGTGGATGTGGGTATGGGACAGAACTGGGACGAAGCACACTAAAGGCGGGGCAAGGCGTTTACACCTGCAAAAAATGTGGGAAGCTTTGTTAAAGTGACGATGGCAGATTGAACATTTCTGAAATCATCAGGTCTATAATGGGTGTCCCCGTTCTACCTCCCTGAGCGGGGAAGTTCCGGATCCAAGATCCGGGACGCATTAGGCCCCGGATAACTCTCCCCTTGTTTCCGGGGTTTTTTTTGCCCCGGGTCAAAGTGCCTCCCATTTTTCTATCCGGATTTGACCCATTAAATTGACCCGGAGGCAGGGTCTTGGTATATAAGCCGGCCTTATTTATTGATTTTCCGGTGCTTGGCCGGGTTTTAGCCGTTTTCCTGTTGGGGGAAATATGAAAAAACATCTGCTGTCCGTTGCCATGATCGCCGGTCTCTCGGGTCTGTGGTTTCTATCCATTGCGTCGGCAGAAGCGGCGGGTGGCAATGCGGAGGCGGGTAAAGCCAAGGCAGGGATGTGTGCCGGTTGTCACGGGGCCGAAGGCAACGGCGGAGCCGATCCCCTCTGGCCCAAACTCGCCAGCCAGGACGCCGACTATATCGCCAAACAATTGGCCGATTTCAAATCCGGCGCGCGCAAGGATCCCATCATGTCGGGCATGGCCGCGCCGCTTTCTGCCGCCGAGATGAAAAATATCGGTGCCTACTTCTCCAGCCAGAAAATCAAAGCTGGTGCCGCCAAGACCAAGGAATTGGCCCAAGTCGGCGAGCGGCTTTATCGTGGCGGTAACACCAAGATGGGCGTATCCGCCTGCATGAGTTGCCATGGGCCATCGGGCCACGGTATTCCCCCGCGTTTCCCGCGGGTCTCTGGCCAAGGCGCGGCGTATACCCAGAAACAGCTACTGGCTTTCAAAGCCGGCGCGCGTGCCAATGATGGGGATTCCATGATGCGTATCGCCTTCCGTATGTCCGAGGCTGAGATCAAGGCCGTTTCGGAATACATGGCCGGTTTGCACTGACCGGTTAAACCCCTCCATCTATCAAAGTAACATCCGGCTGATTCCGGTTTTGGCACGGCAGGGCCTCCTGCCGTGTTGCGACACCTGCCGGCTTTTGTTTTACCAGGCAGAACCCTAACTGACGTAATGCGCCTAGGCCGCGGAAATATTAATCATGATATTTCAATAGGTTAGTAAATTTCCCCGCATGGCATGAGTATTGCTCCTTATCTGAGTGAACAGATGCGAGAACCCGACTGAAGACGTTACTACGGGTTCCAAAAGTCCGAAAGGGCAAGAGGAGTAAACCATGCTAAGCCACATCGTCAACCTGGTAAAAGACTACGAGCACATTCATGGTGCGCGGCCGAATCTGGTTTACATGAATGAAACCCATTACGGCTACCTGCGCGAAGAACTGCCGGGTGTCCGCGATCACGACAACCTGATCGCGATTCTGGGTGTGGATATCGCGCTTTCCGACGAGGCCATCCGTCCGCAGGTCGCCACGGTCCGGTTCGCTTCGGAGAACATACTGGTTAGCTGACAAGAACTGCTGTGCGGGGTGCACGCGCGGGCCGGGAAACCGGCCCGTTTTATTTCAGGGTTTTGAAAGTCCTTTCCGCGATGTCCAGCGTTTTCGCGATGTCCCGCTCGCTGTGGGCGGCCGAAACAAATCCTGCCTCAAATGCCGACGGCGCCAGGTAGACGCCCGCGCGCAGCATGCCGTGGAAGAATTTCCGGAAACGTTCGACGTCGCAGGCCATGACCTGTGAAAAACGCTCGATCACCGGCTCCTTCGTGAAGTAAACCCCAAACATCCCGCCCACGGCATGGGTGGAGACCGGAACGCCCGCCTGGTGGGCGCGCGCCTTCAACCCATCCATGAGCATACGTGTTTTCTGCGCCAGCGCCTCAAAGAACCCCGGCGTGGAAATTTCGTTTAGCATGGCGAGACCCGCCGCCATCGCCACCGGATTGCCGGACAGGGTTCCGGCCTGATACACCGGCCCCTCGGGGGCGATACGGTTCATGATCTCGGCGCGGCCGCCGAACGCGCCTACCGGCATTCCGCCACCGATCACCTTGCCGAGCGTGGTGAGGTCGGGTTTGATTCCGTATAGCGCCTGGGCGCCGCCGAGGGCCACGCGAAAGCCGGTCATGACTTCGTCGAAAACCAGCACGCTGCCATGCTGCGTACATACCTCGCGCAGCGTTTCCAGAAATCCTTTTACCGGCGGCACACAGTTCATGTTGCCCGCGACCGGCTCGACAATCACGCAGGCGATCTCGTGGCCGAGTTTGGCGAATAGCTGGCGCACCTGATCGCTGTTGTTGTATTCGAGTGTCAGCGTGTGGGCCGCGAGATCGGCGGGCACGCCGGGCGAGGTCGGCACGCCCAGCGTCAATGCGCCCGAACCAGCCTTTACCAGCAGCGAATCGGCATGGCCGTGATAGCAGCCCTCGAATTTGAGAATCTTGTCGCGGCCGGTGAAGCCGCGCGCGAGCCGGATCGCGCTCATGGTCGCTTCGGTGCCGGAACTGACGAGGCGTACCTTCTCGATCGACGGCACCAGCCGGCAGACCAGTTCCGCCATCTCGACCTCGACGCGTGTCGGCGCGCCGAAGCTCAGGCCACGCTCGATCGCTTCTTTCACCGCCTGCAATACCTTGGGATGGGCGTGGCCCAGGATCATCGGCCCCCAGGAGCCGACGTAATCGATGTATTGGTTGCCGTCCTCGTCCCACAGGTACGCGCCCTGACCGCGGGCAATAAACACCGGATCGCCGCCAACGCCCTTGAAGGCGCGCACCGGCGAATTGACGCCGCCGGGGATGCGCTCTTTGGCGCGTTGGAACAGGGTGGCGGAGCGGGTGGTGACGTATTTCGAGTTCATGGTGTCATTTCATAAAGAGTTGAGCGTAACGGCTGGCGGCGGCGCGGATGTCGGTCTGTGCGAATATCCCTTCGATAATCGCCAAGGCATCGGTCCCGGCCGCGAGCAGCGAGGCGCCATTCTCCGGCGTGATGCCGCCAATGGCAACTAGGGGAATGTGGAGTTTCTTGCGTGCCTCGCGCAGCAGTGAAGAATTAGCCTGCACGGCCTGGGGTTTGGTGCGCGAAGGGAAGAACCGGCCGAAGGCGACGTAATCCGCGCCCTCTTTTTCGGCCTTGAGCGCGCGCCCCAGTTCGTTGTAGCACGACACGCCGATGATCGCCGGCGCCCCCAGTACGGCGCGCGCTTGCGCCAGCGGCATGTCGTCGCGGCCCAGGTGTACGCCGTCGGCCCCGGCCTCTTTGGCGAGCGCCACGTCGTCATTGACGAGGAACAACACGCGGTGCTGCCGGCACAGCACCGCGATTTTTTTTGCCTGTGTCAAACGTGTAGGTGCGTCATGGGTTTTATCCCGATACTGAATAACGCGCGCGCCGCCCGCGATGGCCTCGCTCACGGCTGGCAGCAGGCGCGCGTCATCGAGGTACTGCGTGTCGGCGATGGCGTAGAGCCCGGCGACGCGAGATGGATTGATCATTTTTTGACCACTAAATTGTGCGGCGTAGTATGCCAGCTTATCTGGGGGCGCTGAAATTGAAATTGAATTTAAGTTTGGTTGGTGCACAGCGCTGGAAAAATAAGGGTCGCATCCCTTCCACCTGAAGGTGACCGTTCAGCCAGGCATTCGAGCGGACGCGCGGAAAGCAGTGCGCCGCTCAACTTGAACCTTGGGCCGACATTAACAAAGCTGTAAGGAGAGCCAATATGACAGTAGAGTCAAGAGCAATTAGCAGCGGTTCGGAACGCCGCATGTACGCGTGGGGTGCGATCACTGCTGCCGCCATCGTGTTTGCGGGATTCTCTCGGACATACTATCTGAGGACCGCATTTGGCGCCCCGGCGCTGTCTACCTTGGTACAGTTCCACGGTTTCGTGATGACGCTCTGGTTTGTTTTTTTCTTTTTGCAGGTCCGGTTGGTGGCTACGCACAACACGAGTCTGCATCGTCGTGTCGGCGTATTCGGGGCGCTGGTCGCGGCGGCAGTGCTGATCGTCGGCATCTCCACCGCCATAATGGCAGCCAAGCTTGGCAGGTCGCCGGGGCCGCCGCCGTTGGTGCTCCTGGTGGTTCCGTTGATGGACATACTGGTATTCGCAATCCTGGTCACCACGGGCCTTTATTTCCGCGGCCGTAGCGATATTCATAAACGGCTGATGTTGTTGTCTTGTGTGGGTATGCTGACGGCAGCTATAGCGCGCATCCCGGTTGAGTTCATACACGCGGGCGGTATACCGGTGTTTTTTGGTCTTACCGACCTGTGCGTGCTCGCTTGCGTGACCTACGACACCGTCAAGCACCGCCGGCTGCATCCGGCGTTTGGCTGGGGCGTGCTGCTTATCGTGGCGTCGCAACCGTTGCGGTTATTGTTGTCGGGCACGCCCGCATGGAAGCAGTTTGCAACTTGGTTGGTGAATTAGGCGGCAGCCCACGCAGGATGACTTGGCCAGAAGTTCTTGTTCGCGGCACTCAGTGAATATGCGGTTCCGCGGGGGGTTCTTCTTCCTCGCGCGCCCAGTACAGGCGATCAGGGAGAGACTGGCCCATGCCGGGCCGGAAACCGAACTTGAGCGTGTCCCAGGTGTATTCCAGCGCCTCGCTCACGGCGCTGAGCGGGTCGAGCCCATGCGCCAGCGTGGCGGCACAGGCCGAGGCCAGCGTGCAGCCCGAGCCGTGATAGTGGCCCGGCAGGCGTTCGAAGTCGAAGCGTTCCAGTAACCGCATGTTGCCGTAGAACCGGTGGGTCACCTCGGGCGTGTTCTCGTGTGTGCCGGTGATGAGCACGTATTCGCAGCCGAGCGACATCAGTTCTTGCGCGCAGGCATCGAGGTTGTCGGCGCCCTCGGCCAGCCGGCGCGCCTCCAGACTGTTTGGGGTGATCAGCGTCGTCTGCGGTATCAGCAGCGAACGGATGGTTTCATCCAGCGTCTCGTCGGCGAGGGCATCGCCCCGGCCGGAAATCTGTACCGGATCGAGCACAAGCGGAATATCCGGATAGTCCTCAACGATGCTGGCGATCGCCGTGGCCACGGCGTTGCTGCCGACCATGCCGATCTTGAATGCCGCCACCGGCATGTCCTCGAGCACGGCGCGCGCCTGCGCGATGATGAGTTCGGTCTCCATGACCGTGAACTGCTTGATGCCGGTCGTGTCCTGCGCCGTAACCGCGGTCACGACCACGGTTGGGTGACAGCCGAGGCTCGCGAGCGTGAGTACGTCGGCGGTGACGCCGGCACCGCCGGTGGGGTCGGTGCCGGCGAATACGAGAACCACGGGCGGTTTGCGTCGTTCTGTCATTGTCGATACGCCTCGAGTACGAGCGATTTGAGCGCCTGGATAAGGCCAGGATGACTGTTCAGGGCCGGCACCACGCGGTAATGGGGAATGCCCTGAGCTTTTGCCAGATCAGCGTACAGCATACCGAGTTCATAGAGTGTCTCGCTATGATCTGAGACAAACGCGATGGGGTAGACCAACACCTGTTTCACGCTTGCCGCCGCTTTCTCGCGGATAACTTCCTCGGTATAGGGCTTGAGCCACGTGAGCGGGCCAACACGGCTCTGGTAACACAGCGTGGTATGCGGCCAGTCCAACTTGGCGCGTAGGGCGTCATAGGTGGCGCGGACATGGGCTTCGTAAGGGTCGCCCTGATCCACGATCTTCTGCGGCAGGCCATGGGCGGAAAACAAAAGCTCGATGTGCTGCGGGTCGGGGTCGGGAAACCGGCGCAACTCCTCGCGCAGGGTTTCGACGATGGCCTGCTGGTACTCGGGCTGATCGTACCACTGGCGGATGAGTGTGATCCGCGGATGGTAGTTCTGGTTGTCACACTGGCGTTGGAATTCGTTGTAGGAGCTACCGGTCGTGGTCAGCGAATATTGCGGATACAGCGGCAGCAGGATGACTCGACCATACCACTTGGCCTTGAGCGAGGCCACGACCTCGTGTGTCAGCGGATGCCAGTAGCGCATGCAGACATAGACGTTGAAGTCACCACTGTCAGTGAGCGCCAGTTGCAGCGCCATGGCCTGCTCGCGGGTGTTGTCGAGCAGCGGCGATTTGCCGCCGATGGCGGCGTAGGCCTTGGTCGCCTCCGGTGTGCGCCTGCGTGCCAGTAAACCCGCAAAAAATTTCTGTGTAATGAAACCGAGGGGGAACTTGAAGATATCCGGATCGGAAAAAAGGTTAAACAGAAACGGCTGCACCGCCTGCAACGAATCCGGTCCACCCAGGTTGCACAACACGACAGCGACGCGATCAGTCATCACGGGGCATTCTACCCCGTGGTCTTCCATTTCACCATGAACGTAAAAGTGCGATCATACGGCGATGATCGATATTGATTCCTGAGGATATAGATGCAGTCTTACATGTGCGTGATTTGCGGTTTTGTTTATGAGGAAGAGAAAGGTCGGCCCGAAGAGGGCATTAAGCCAGGCACACGCTGGGCGGATATTCCGGAAAACTGGAAGTGTCCGGAATGTGGCGCGGCCAAATCCGATTTTGAAATGATAGAGATCTGAGCGGCGTGTTTTTCTCGACGCGCCCATCCCTTCCGGAATCCGATGAAATAAGCAGCTGCGATGACCGGCTGCGCTACCACATTCGCGCCAGCCACCGTCGGCGCACCATGGCTATCCAGGTTCGACCCGGCGGTGAGGTCCGGGTGATGACGCCCGCCGCGGTGTCGTTGTCCGCCCTGCGCCGTTTCGTCATGGAACATTTCACCTGGATCCGACGCAAACAGCAGGAGTTGGTGCAACCGTCTTTTGCCAACACCCTGCAAGACGGTGGCGCGATTCCCTACCTCGATGAGATGTTGAATCTGCGCCTGTGTCTGGGCCCAGGAAGCCGATCCCGCGTGGTCCGGGAGAACGATGGGCTGCACGTGCATGCCAGCGACGGCAGCCAGGTCCGCGCTCTGCTCGAAGGCTGGTATCGGCGGCAGGCGCGGGTTCATTTCACGCAGCGCGCGGCTCACTTTGCGCCCCTTGTCGGGCGATGTCCGGCCAGCATTTCCATTCGCGGCCAGCGTACCCGCTGGGGCAGTTGTTCCGCACGCGGCGCCGTGAGCCTCAATTGGCGGCTGTTGCAGGCCCCCGCGCGGCTGCTCGACTATGTTGTCGTGCACGAGCTGTGTCATCTGCGCCACCTCAATCATTCGGCCCGCTTTTGGGGTGAGGTTGAGCGGGTGTTGCCGGAGTACCACATCCTGCGCCAGGAATTGCGGGACATCCGTAAGATTCTGGTTTTGTAGCGGTTTCGGGGGTGGTGGCCCCGCCGCTGGCCCGGTTAAGGGCTACACTTAGGGACTACCGTTAAGACGGCGGATAACAATAACCGGGAAAAGGACGATGAATACACTGACATGGATTCTGGCCGGATTGGGCGTCGCCTGGATGCTCGCCTATTTTCGCGCTTCGTTGCTCATATGGACCGCAGTCGTCGCCTTGGCCATCTCCGTCTGGGGCAGGGTTTGCGAACCCGCCACCACACCGCTCTTCACCGTCCTCGGCGTATTCAGCGTCTTCGCGCTGCTGCTTAACTTTACCCCGCTGCGCCGGCTGTTGATCAGCGCGAGCCTGCTTCAGGTTTTCCGGCGCATCATGCCCCCGATGTCAGATACCGAGCGTGAAGCGCTTGAGGCCGGTACCGTGTGGTGGGAAGCCGAGCTCTTCAGCGGCAGCCCCC
>JBGPBL010000061.1:0-15790 GCA_041481225.1 Sulfurifustaceae bacterium
CGCGGCCTTCGTAGACGTTGGCCATGTACGCACCGAGGGGTTTCACCAACAACAGCAACACGCCCAGATAGAGCGCGAGCTGCAAATAGCCGTTGCCAGTCATCAGAATTTCTCCGGGAAGAAGAGTGCGACAACTAAGTAAACGAAGATGGCGACAGCCATGATCATGCTCAGCAGATAGGTCCAGGTCATGAGCCCCTCCTCAACAGCCGGTCAAAGACGTAGACCAGCCCGATACTGAGCACGAAGAAACCGACGATCGTCGCCACAAAGATGATATCCGTCATGTGAACCTCCCGAACAGGAAATGCTGTAGCGTTACTATAGGGAAGAAGGGGTCAAAATCGTGTAGAGATTCGCTGTGGAGATATTAAAAACTTGTATAAAACGGGGACGCCTATGCTTTGCCGCAAACATAAGCGGCCAGGGTGGCCACATCATAATTAATAAAGAAACGAGCGTAACGATAGATCCTGTGCACCTTGCGGCGTTATGGCAGCTGACCGAAGGGCTGCATTCTGGCCGAAATTGCCCATCCGCCGATGGGCATATCTCGCGAATCCAGAGCCATGACCTTGGCCGCGACAACCATATTCTTGCCATTGATTCGGTCGAGCCGGACGGTGATGTATTACTCATGCAGATGAGAACAACTTTCCCAATTGAACTGGACACTGTCATTGACACGGGTATCACTACATAACATCATTGCCGTCTCCAGACTAAGAAAAGAATCGCAACCTGCCTGGTATTAGAGAACATCGTTTTCTGACTTACCTTACCTAAGGAGGCGTTTATGCCACGACTGAAGAAGGGAAAGCGTTCGTTTCATTTCGATATCCGGAAAACCAAGCAGGGTTTGCGTATCAAGCCACGAGATCCCAAGAGTCTTGCCTCAATCCAGGCCCTTTCGTTTGCCGCTGGCTCGTGCTTGTTCAAGGCGGTGGTCTCGCGTCTCATCCGCAAGCCAGCGTATGTTGGCCCTGACCAGATTGTCTGGCCACCGTTACCTAACCCGCTTGGAATACTCACCGGCAAACAGCGCTTACGAATGCCTAACCACCGTTACTCAGACAGTGATGGAGGCACGGGACGCTGCATCGAGTGCTCTTGTGATCTAGGCGCCGATGGAGGGTGTGAGTGTCACTGGGTCCCCTGTAAATAAGGATCCACTCGTGAGCTAGAGGGGTCCTGTGGCCGGAACACCCACCGCTTCAAACGCATTCCTGCTTCTGTAACCTAACCGATCCATCGAGACGGCGGGCAATGGCTGCGCCCGCCGCTCATGTCAGTGGCAAGCACGCACAACCCGAGAGGAAAGGCCGGCGATTTTCGCATTGTTAGGAGATTACCCAGCAGTTTCATCACTCGTTCCAAGTTGTAGGCAAGGACATGAGGTTTATTATTCGTCATAAACTTGATCTGCGACAAATCGTGCGCCGTTCAGTGCCATTACGATAGCGTCCGGCTGCCGGTCACCGCTGGCAGGTCTGCGTCCACCAACCAGCAAAATGAGGTGCATCCATGATGATTGGCAATCGATTGACCGCGTGGGGCCTGACTGCTGTTGCGACTGTGCTGCTGGCCGCCGCGGTCGACATGCCGCGGTCGCCCCTGGCGGCAGGGGCGACACAAGAAAAGCCGGACGGCATCGCGATCAAAGTAACGCCCGAAATGCTTGGCGCCGGCGCCGTGTCGAGCGGCGCGAAGCTGCCGGCAATCCCGCCGGTGACCGGGAACCGCACCAATCCGGTGCCTTCCTGGGGAAAACCCCTGCCTTATCCGATCGTGATTGCCGACCGGCGCAACAACCGCCTCATCGAGATTGCGCCGGACAAACGCGTCATTTGGGAATTTCCCTCGCCCAATCTCAGTATCTACCGCGGTAACGACGATGTCTTTTTCGCGCCCGATGGCAAGTCGCTCATGGTCAACGAGGAAGACAACTACGATATCCACATCATCGACTATGAGAAACGCGAACTCACCTGGAGTTATGGTTTCCCGGACATGAAAGGCAGCAAGCCGGGCTACTTCAATTACCCGGACGACGCGCACTTGTTGGCGGACGGCACCATCGTAACGGCCGATATCCGCAATTGCCGCGTTCAGTTTATTGATCCCAAAACGAATCGCGTGCTGGACCAATGGGGCCAGCCGGGCCAGTGCAAGCATAACCCGCCGCACAACCTCGACCTGCCGAACGGCTCGACGCCGCTCGAGAACGGCGACGTCATGATCACCGAGATACCCGGGTCGTGGATTACGCGCATCACGCGCGCGGGCAAGGTTGTCTGGAGCGTTCAGGCCCCGCATGTCCGCTATCCGTCCGACGCCTTCCCCACCCGCGACGGGCAGGTGATCGTGGCCGACTACTCCAAACCGGGACGCGTCGTCATCTTCGACCCGGCAACACGGAAGGTGACGTGGGAGTACTTCGCCAAGGATGGCGAGAAGATGCTCAACCATCCTTCGCTAGCCCTGGAACTTCCCAACGGCGACGTCGTTCTGAACGACGACCAGCGCCACCGCGTGCTGGTTATCGACCGGCAGACCAAGGAAATCATCTGGCAGTACGGCGTGACCGACAAACCCGGTCACGAGCCCGGGTTCCTGTTTTACCCGGATGGACTTGATATCGATGTCTTTCGTGACTGGAAAGGCGCGCTCGCGGAACGTCAGTGAATGAGTTAAGGGAATAACTATCCTTAGGCGAATTCTCAATCACATCGCCACCGGCGTGTGACACAACCCACAACAGGTGACCTCACGCGGTGTTCTGAACCTAGAACCATAAACTTGCCGCTTCGGCAGGATTATGCTTCGGTTTTCACGCGGCAAAGATATACTTCCGAAAGCCATAGCACCGGGCATTCTGTGCCTCGCGAAAATAACTGCCCATCTTGGGTAGCCAACTGAGATTTACGACTCTGGAAAGCGGTCATCGAGCTCGCCGGCTGGGTAATGGGCAAACTTCGGCCAGCTCCGGCCGGCCGTACAGTTTGCTCCGAAGCGGCCGTTCAAAACCACGGGAATGGACACTCAGATTTTGACACAAAATACATCAAATCTGCATTTCTGGCACTGGCGGTGACTACGAATTCGCCATTATGGAAAACATTATGCCGCTGCTTTGTCGGGCAACTGCCAGCCGGGGAACACCAGCACTCCCGGATGACACTTAAGCGCTCGGGCGAGAACCTTTGCCCGCTCGACACCAAGACGGACACGATCGTTCTCAATGGCCGAAATGGTAGTCTGAGGAATGCCGGTAAGACGAGCCAACTGGGTTTGGCTCAATTCCTGAAGCTCACGAAGAATGCGCACGGACTCACCAACCGAGACGGTAATGCGCTTCTTGGCAAGGCGATACTCTTTCATTTACGGCCTCCGATAGTCATGCGCAGTTATGGACGCGACCTGGAAAAGCAGCTTTTCGACAACCGCGCGGTAGATGACGCGCCACTGAAGTCCGAGCCGGGAGGATCGATACCCTTTCCACACCCCTGAAAGAGGTTCGTCACGAAATCCCCTGATCAGACGAATACCGGGTGGGCCGGATATCGCCGCGATGTCCTTCCATTTCTCATATCGCTTGAGGATATCCTTGGGAACCGCTGCGACCTGTTTATCCACCCGGCGGTGCTCTTCGATGCGCCACATGCCATATTATGGCTATACTCAATATGGTATGTCAACCAGGCTAATCGTTGCAGCGTAACGTATAGTTACGCTGCTCACGCTGTTAGAGTGAACCAAGTGTTACAGCACTGGAAACAGCCATTCACCGGACCAACACCCTGATCGGCAATCATCGGCCACTTCCAGCCGTACAGTTTTCTCCTTTCCGGCCATTCAAATCAGGCAGAACAGACGTTCGCCAATCATAATATATATGGGGTCAGGTCCGAACAAACCACACCGTGGACCGTTAGCTCGATCTAGTCTGACTTTACACTTACAGCTCACCGACGCGCCGTTCTTGTACGTCCGGCGGAACGACGTGGCAGTCGCGACTTCTCCGGGAGTTCCTCTCTGATAATTTGTCGTAATACGGCTGCCGTGACGGGTTGGTCATTCTTTCCAAGGAAGGCTTTAAGCGCTTCATTCATCATTGTCTGGTAGCCAGTACCAAGAAGTTCAGCGCGGGAACGGAACTCATTAAGGACTGCATCATCTATGAAGATGGTGATGCGCGTCTTTCCTTTCGCGGGCAGCACTGGACCACGTTTACCTTTTGAAAAATCGTATTCAGCTCTCATAGGATTTCACCTCATGCCGCGTCGCATGACGAGTGATATAAGCCGGATCTCCTCACCACGAAGCGTGTAGACAACAACCAAGATTATTCCTGCACTACCCATACCAACCGCAACAAGCCGTTCCTCATCATCCGAATTAGGATCCAACTGATGGATGGCCAGTGGGTCGTAAAACACGGCCTCCGCATCAGCGAAGGGTACCCCGTGTTTTCTCAGGTTACTGGCGGCCTTGGTGGGGTCGAATTGGAAGTGCACAACTAAATTATATGTATAATATACATATACGTCAAGCAGTCATTTAGCAGGTCGACATGCCGATCGTCCTAGTTCGGCCAGGAGCTGCCCCATAGTTTTCCCAGAAGCAGCCATACAAATCGTGGTAAACGGACACTGCAAATAACAGGAATCCCCGCCGAGGCAGGTCCTCATCATCCAGGTAAATCCTAAACCTGGCATTACTAATTGCCGGAAAAGGTTATGACCGTACCGTCAGGATAAGTAATTACAATCGTCACGGATTGACGGTTCCCTTGCTGATCAATCAGGTAGGTGTCAGCTTCTGAAGCTACAAAGGTTGAACCATCATACGTGCTGTTAGCAATCGTTAGATTGGCCAATCCATTGTAAGCGTTTGTCAATTGCCACGTGTACGTTTCTGTTTGACCCACATCACTGCCATTGCCGGAATATGCCCCGATGACGCCCGATGCCCCAATCATGGCGGTCTGTGGGATGACGCTCATCGACATCGGATTAAAGTGTGACGTGGAATCATCCCAGCCAAAGTACATCAGATTGGTAACGTCCGTTGAATAGAAGTCGGTACCTGTCGAATTAATTGTGGCATTGGCCTTGGTATTAATGAGGTTGAGCACCCCTTGCACGGGGGTCACTGGTTCTAATGTGTATGTAGGTGGTAAACCGACGTGTTGGGATGGAGCCTGTGTTGTAGTCACTAGCGTACCTGTGAAAGTATCCCCAACTGTATCGCTTCCGGTCAGATTGAATGTCTGTGTATTCCCGTTTGTAAAATATCCGGATGGGAATAGCGAAAAGGCAATATTCGTTGCTGTGGGCGTCTTAAGGATGATCTTATAAACGGTACCGTAGATATTCCCAATCCCACCGGTGCCACCATTGGCGCCGCCGCTATAGGTAGTCCCATAGAAATTCCCATCCGTGCCCTGAATCAAGCTTCCATTGGGGTTGATACCATCTGTACCTGATGCGCCGAAGGAATACAGTACGGTTTCGACACCTGCCGGCGTGATCATGTAAGCGGTACCAGCAGCATGTGCAATGGCACCGCCACCAACAGCATTTGCGCCGCCGCTATAGGTAGTCCCATAGAAATTCCCATCCGTGCCCTGAATCAAACTACCCGCACGGGAGGGGAGGACACCATCTGCAATGGAAACACCAAAAGAATACAGTACAGTTTCTACTCCCGCTGGCGTGATCTTGTAAACGGTACCATCATCATGTACGCCGCCTCTATAGGTAGTCCCATAGAAATTCCCATCTACTCCCTGAATCAAACCACCATAGGATTCGGTGGCATCTGTACTTGAAGCACCAAAGGAATACAGGGTGGTTTCCACACCCGCTGGTGTAACCTTGTAGACTGTCCCCTTGCCATAGGCGCCGAAGGCACTTGTAGTCCCATAGAAATTTCCATCCGTACCCTGCAGCAAAATGGACTGGGGGACGGAGCCGTCTGTACTTGAAGCAAAGGGAAAGGAATACAAAATGGTTAGCACGCCCGCCGGTGTGATCTTATAAACGGTGCCACTACCATGGGCACCACCGTCACTAGTAGTGCCATAGAAATTACCATCCGTGGCCTGAATCAAACCGGCACCCGGGGATCTACCATCGTTATATGGAACACCAAAGGAATGCAGCACGGTTTCCACGCCTGCCGGCGTGACCTTATAAATGGTGCCAACGTTACTTGCGCTGCCGCCGAACTGGGTAACACCGTAGAAATTACCATCCGTGGCCTGAATCAAACTGCCACACGGGCCAACGCCATCTATACTTGAAGCACCAAAGGAATACAGTACGGTTTCGACACCTGCCGGCGTGACCTTATAAACGGTGCCAAAGCCATGAGCGCCGCCTCCCCCGCTAACCCCATAGAAGTTACCATCCGTAGCCTGAATCAAATCGCCACTGGGGAATAGACCGTCTATACTTGAGGCGTCGAAGGAATGCAGCACAGTTTCCGTAGGCGTGATGAGCATCGGCGATAAGGTAGCGCTCACGGTACCATGTGAGAGGTTGCGCGAGGTGTCAGTACTGAAGGTTCCGATGGCCGCCCTGAGTCCCGTTGTTCCAGTCGCAGGATCCATCGCTGATCCGTTTAATTGAAGTGGTGTGGAACCCGCCTTACCATCGAAGTTGCCGTCGGAGAAGTCTTGCGCAAGCGCTATTACCAGATCTAGAGGATTGGCCAAGCCCAGTGTATGCGCCTGCTCAGAGAGGCCTGCGAGAATGAGACCATAGTTGATAGCATTCTGGGTGGCCCCGGTCGCGGAATTGGCTACCAGGGGATTGATGGGTTGGGTATTGAGAATGTCGATGCCACCGAGGTAGGTTCCGAGTAGCTGATTGGCCGCATTGATATTAGCGGCTGTGAGTCCCCCGTTCATGGCCTGTGCACGTGCCACCGCCATCGTGGTCAAAGGAGTGATTTGCACGCTCAGTATGCTGCCTGCCGTCACATTGCTCAGTACCGTTTGCAGGCCAGATCCCGGAGTCGTGGGAACATTAACGGTTTGACCGGTCGCCTCGTCCACGTAGGAACCGCTGGTGATTTCCAAGAATACTGCACCAGTATAATTGAGGGTGAGACTATAAGCCCCATTCGCATCCGTCGTCGTTGTGCCCAATGAAGCGCCCTGGTTCCCTGAAGAGGTCACGGCATAGGCAGTCACGGTCCCGTTTGCGATGGGACCTGCCACGGCATTGCCACTAATGACCGCCGATGTTGTCGCGTTAGTAGAGGATGACCCTCCGCCACCTCCGCCACCACAGGCCGTGACGACCACAGCTACCAGAAGGGAAATGAATAGCAATTGAATGGAATTCTTCGAGTGTCTGTTTTTATTATTCAGAACGTTCACCGCCGGGGCGTGATGGTTCATGGCAGTTCTCTCTTGGAACTAAATCGTTATTGTTGATTTATGGAGGGCCGGCCTACGCCGGGGCAAGTGTTCGGCAGTGACGCGAGACAACAGCCGAGTCCACGAACCGACGCAGAGAAACTACTGCGGATAACCTCCTCCTAGTTCAGGCGTGGGCGCTGTGTAAGTTCCTTGCACCCTTGTTATGGCCTGTTGACGCAACATCCACACCTTATAACGTGGGACTATACGCTTGCCCACAAAGTACGCAAAGACCGGCGAAAGAGTGAGGAAATCCTATTACTTACCTACCGTTCATCTAGCTGCCTATGTCTGGTTTGGAGAAAACTGGGTCCCGGTGCTGTATGCCCGGTTTGGGTCGACAACGGAAGTTCACATTTCCTGCAAGCGGTTATTCCAGGGCTATTTGAACGACTGCTTTCTGGAAGAACAGTTGCTTTGAATTACAAACATGGCGGGATCGACGGCATTCCGCCGGACGAACAAGGTAGTCAGTGTCAATGAGGGATACTGCCGTTGAGCGATTTTCGCTGGGTGCCCCATTGCCATGGGTTGTTCGAGCTACCCGCGGTGGCATGAAATTGGAAATCGCCTACTACACCTTATCCTTGCCTTCGGCTCTGCGAAAACCTGGCCATAGACTTGCACCTATGATGTAACGCACCATGCCCGGCGCAAACGTCGGGCTCAGGAGCGCACCACTTCTGGCGCGTCCTCTGCAGCACGCGGCTGGACGTTCTGGCGTAACCAGGCAAGAACCTCGTCGGCGTTCTGGTCAGGCGGAAAGACCGGATAGAAGACTTTTTTGATCCGCCCTTTCTCTACGATCAGCGTTAACCGCTTGAACCATTCCATCCCCGCCACGGTAAAGGTCGGCAAACACAGCAACGGCTTCAGCCGCAGCGTGCTGTCGCTCAGCAACTCGAAGGGAAGATGCAGACGATCGCGAGCTTCTTTCTGAACTTCCGTGGTCTGCGCACTTAACCCGAATACTAAAGTGTTCAGCGATTTCAGCTCTGCGTAATGATCGCGAAAGTCACACGACTGTGGGGTGCAACCGCGCGCCCCGGGGATGCCGTCCCAGCCCTCGGGCAACGGCACGCCGGGCCGTCCGGTCATCGGGTAGAGGTAGATTACACAACGCCCGGGAATCGCCGCGAGGTCAACGTGCGCGCCGTCGGTCGCCGGAAGGACGAGCTGGGGCAGGTTCATGCCTGGTAAGTGAGACGCCGCCCCGTCGTCAACGGGGCGCGGCAGATCTTTTGGCAGCTCGGAAATATTCGTACTCATGTGGCTCCATCGGTTTTTGGCGCCCAACAGTTAATATACGGACAACTCTGTCAGAATATCCTCAGAAGCCCTAACAGCGCTTAGGCACCCTAAACGACTGTTCGTGGGTGGCAATGCGCTCATCCTGTCCGTATAGCATCAACAGGATATATGGACCCCGTGGAAAACGGGAGCTATGTATTCTGGGCCCGTCGCTAACGACTTGTGACTGACTGGGGGGTCGGTTTTTGCCCATCGGCGGATGGGCAATTCTCGGCCAAAAACCGACTTACAAGACCTGCCCTGCCAAGTTGTTCCGCCATCTGCCGAGGCATATATTAGATAGTAATACTTACGGGGAACGATATGCTTCGGAGATCGATACTCGTCGTGCTGTTCGTTTTGTTCGGAAATCTCACTGATACCGACGCACAGCCAATGCGCGATGCTACACGCAGAGAGTTGTTATACTCGACGCATTGTGTCGCCTGCCACAACGCCCAGGTTCATTGGGGGGACAAGAAATTTGCCACAGACCGGACAAGTCTGCAGTCAAGGGTACGCCGCTGGCAGAAATTCTCAGGGCCTGGGATTTATTACGACGTTGCGGCGGTAATGTGATTCCTGAATGCTCTTTAACTAGCGCTATCCCACGCCGGACTGGCCGCGAGATAGCGCAATGCCGATAGACTCGACGCACCGGCCTTGGTGGCTTGAGCCGCTGTCGGCAGGGACGGCTGACCTGGCCACGGTGGCCACGGGCGTATCAGGGGCAGAGGCCAGGGCACGGCTTGCCAGATACGGCCCCAACCTGTTCCGTGAGCGGCAGGAAAAAGCGCTGCTGCTCCAGTACCTCACCCGCTTCAAGAATCCGTTGGTCATTATCCTCCTCGTCGCCAGTGCGGTTTCGGCGTTTACCGGGGAGGTCACCAATTTCCTCATCATCAGCCTCATCGTGCTGCTGAGCGTCACGTTGGATTTTGTCCAGGAGTACCGCGCCAACGCGGCCGCGGAAAAGTTGCGCCAATCGGTTTCCGTACGAGCCACCGTCATGCGCGATGGCAAGCCCCTGGAGGTCCCGGTGACCCAGGTGGTGCCCGGCGACATCGCGTTGCTTTCGGCCGGTGATCTGATTCCGGCGGACGGAAGAGTGCTCGAAGCGCGCGATTTCTTCGTCAAACAGGCGCTGCTGACGGGTGAATCCTATCCGGTGGAAAAGCGACCAGGTGTACTACCGGATACCGCCACTGATCTTCAAGAAGCGACTAACGCGGTGTTCATGGGCACGTCGGTCATCAGCGGCAGTGCCCGTATGCTGGTGGTCAAGACTGGAACCGCCACCGCCATCGGAGAAATCGCCGACAGCATTTCCCGCCAGTCACTACCGACGTCGTTCGAGATCGGTACCCGCCGTTTCGGCATGCTGATCATGCGGCTGACGGTGTTGATGGTGATGTTCGTCCTGCTCGTGAATACGCTGTTCCACAAGCCCTGGCTGGAGTCCTTCCTGTTCGCCGTGGCGCTCGCCGTCGGCCTGACGCCGGAACTGTTGCCGATGGTGGTTTCGGTGACACTGTCGCGGGGTGCGCTGCGCATGGCCAAGCAGCACATGATCGTCAAGCGACTGGCCGCCATTCAGGACCTGGGCTCGATGGATGTCCTGTGCACGGACAAGACCGGCACCTTGACCGAGGCGAAAATCCGCATGGAACGGCATGTGGATGCGGATGGCCGGCCCAGCGAACGGGTACTGGAACTGGCCTATCTCAACAGCTTCTTCGAGACCGGCTTGAAGAGTCCGCTTGACGAAGCCATCCTCAACCACCAACACATTGAGGTAGGCAACTGGAAAAAAATCGACGAGGTTCCTTTCGACTTCGAGCGTCGTCGCGTCTCCGTGCTTATCGACAATGGCGAGGCACGCTGGCTGGTGGTGAAAGGCGCGGCCGACGAGATCGTGGGGCTGTGCACGCATTACGAAGCGGAAGGTGCCGAGCTCCAGCGGCCCATAGACGAAGCGGCCCAGGCAGGCATTCGCGGCCAGTACCACGCGCTGGAAGAAGAAGGCTTCCGTGTGCTGGGCATCGCCTGGCGCCAGGTGCCGTTGGACCACCCCCATGCCGTTGTGGGTGACGAAACGGAACTGGTGCTCGCTGGTTTTGCCGCCTTTCTCGACCCTCCGAAGAAGAGCGCTGGCCCCGCACTTGAGGCGCTCAAAAAGGTCGGCGTTGCGATCAAGATCGTTACCGGTGACAGTGATCTGGTCACGCGGCATGTCTGCGCCCAACTGAAGATTCCGGTCACGGGGCTCCTGACCGGCAAGGAGATCGCGCAGATGGACGACCACGCACTGCGCGCCCGGGTGGAAACGGCGAACCTGTTCTGCCGAGTCAATCCGTCGCAGAAGGACCGCGTGATTCTGGCGCTCAAGGCCCGTGGCCACGTGGTTGGCTATCTGGGCGATGGCATCAACGACGCACCGTCCTTGCACTCGGCGGACGTCGGCCTGTCGGTGGATTCGGCCGTGGACGTGGCCAAGGAGGCGGCCGACATGATCCTCCTGAAACATGACCTGCATGTGCTTCACGCAGGCGTTCTGGAGGGACGACGCACCTTTGGTAACATCATGAAGTACATCATGATGGGGACCAGCTCAAACTTCGGCAACATGTTCAGCATGGCCGGCGCCTCGCTGTTCTTGCCTTTCCTGCCGATGTTGCCGACGCAGATCCTGCTCAACAACATTCTCTACGACATATCGGAAGTGCCCATTCCACTCGACAAGGTGGATGCCGGGGAAATTCTCAGCCCGCGCGTACTGGACTTGGATTTCATCCGCAACTTCATGCTGGTGATCGGGCCGATCAGCTCCGTGTTCGACTTTCTGACCTTCTACATCATGCTGGCCGTCTTGCAGGCGGACGAGAAGCTGTTTCAGACCGGCTGGTTCGTTGAATCGCTATGCACCCAGGTGCTGGTGATTTTCATTATCCGCACCCGTGGAAACCCCCTGAAAAGTCGCGCCCATCCTCTGTTGACGGCAACGTCGCTGGCGGTTGTGACCATCGCGGTGCTGTTACCGTTTACGTCGATAGGAACGCATTTCGGATTTGTGCCACCACCCGCCCGTTTCTATTTCATCCTCGGGGCCATGGTGCTTGTCTACCTCTTCGTTGTCGAACTGGCCAAGCAGGGCTTCTACCGATGGTCAGCGGCGAGACGGTAGCCGCGCAGATCTGCCATCCGGGTGTTGATATGCATCCGAAATCGACCCGGCATTTGCAATTTTTGCTGACCCGTCGAATCGAACGTAACATCCTGGCCACAGGAGATGAACTCTGAATCTTATGGGTCAATGTTCGATGCAAAATCATTCGAAAAATGGATCAATTTCGGATGCATATCAACAGCTTCGCAACTCGTTAAGGTGGAAAATACGTCGGTGGATCACTCGTCAACCACCCGCACCGCGTACACCTCGTTAGATTATGGCGAGATGGCCTCGCTACTCGTTTTTCTGACTTATGAGTTTGCGAAACCTTGTACAACCTTACTATGCATATCGATGGTAAGCGCCTCAATGCGTTGGCTCAAGTCTTTTACGAGTTCTGTCAGTTGCGTATTTTGTTGCAGTAATTCCAGAAGCTGGACAGTCTGTTGTGCGGCCAGTGCCTGGCGCTGCTGGCTAGCCTTGTCGAGGGCCTCACGATGTTGCGCATCTGCATCGGCGTGCGCCTTGTCGCGGTCCGCTTGGCGTGTCTGTGCAAGCAGGATAAGTGGCGCAGCATAGGCAGCCTGGAGACTGAAGGCGAGATTAAGCAGGATAAACGGGTACACATCGAACTTGGTTAAACCGAATTCATTCAGCCCAATCCAGATCGCGACGAGAATCGTTTGTGATATCAGGAATACTGGCGTACCAAAGAGGCGCGCGAAAGCCTCGGCCTTCAGCGCGAACCAGTCATCCCCGAAGACCGAAGCTAGATGTACGTGAGGAAGGTGGAACCGGAAATGGTTAGTGTTGGACGTGGCGGAAACGTGGCCGGATTTTTCTGTTGTTGGGTGCGTAGTATTCATATCTTCTCCATAATGAATCAGAGTGAAGTGAGTGGTTGGCAGGCACCTCAGTCAATCGACGTCCCGTCCCTGGCGAATTGCAATTTGCCAGGGACAAGGTTATTGTCGTTGTGCATGGATCCGCGGCGACTCATGCGGGCGGCCGTGGTGATCAAACCTTCTGCCCTCCTGAGATTCCACCAAGCATTGAAGCAGAGAAAATACCGGTGTTCCGACGTCCCACCGAGTGCCCTTGAGATAAATGGTGAGTCGTACTGCCAAAAGCCGCCGGCCCCTACCGCTGTGAGACAAATCGTTTAACACCCGCTCGCTTCGCGGCCTTTTGCAAATCCTCGTCCAGCGTAGCCAGCGGCAAACCCTCACGTAAAGCAAGCTCAAGATAGGAGGCATCGTAAGCCGAGAGCCGGTAGCGTCGCGCCAGATGAACTGTATCGGACAGCGCATGCGAAAAAGTCGCCGCATCGGCGACGATATCCACCCCTTCCAGCATCTCCAGAAACGCCTCGCTGCGCGCTTCGGTGACCAGTTCTTTGACTTCCGCCCGGGCGATGACGTTGGACACTTCGAGTCCCCACGTCACCGGCACCAGAGCACTCGCCTTCTTCATCGCCTCCAGCACGTCTTGAGCATAAGCGAGTTCGTGTGGCTGTCCATCCCCAAAAAACCAGCGCATGGCCACGGAGTTATCGAGAACAAAATTCACGCCCGCCCTTCCTCGAGAAGGCCCTTGATGTTCACTCCCCGTACCGGGCTTGCCAGCATGAACGCTTTGATCCGGTTCACCGCGGCCACCTTGTCTTTGGATTTGGCGCGAGTGCTGGGTACCAGATCAGCGACCGCTTCACCGCGATTGGTAATCGTGAAGCTCTTGCCCGCTCTCACCTGCCTGAGCAGCTTAGGGAGGTTGGTCTTCACTTCGTAGAAGCTAATTTCGGTCTTCATGATTACCTCCAGGGTCATTTCATGTAGGCCAGTATTCAGGCCAGTCTACAAAAAATCAAGGCTGTATTCGGCATTCGCCTATCCCTGGCGAATTGATCCTCGCCCCCACCATAATGAGTACCGCTCTTCTGAGAATACCAAGGGTGTACGGTTTTTTCATAGACAAAAACCCACTGCCGTACTCATTCCGCCAACGTCGGGTACAGCCTCACGGCGACGAATAGCAGGACGGTGAACACCGCGAGCAGGACCGAGAAATCAACACCGTAACCGTGAACGGTTTCCCCTCCCGTGATCATGAGTCCGCGTAGCGCGTCGATCAGATAGGTGAGTGGATTGATCTGCGCGATGACGCGCAGCCAGCTTGGCATGAGGTCCAGTGGATAGATCGCGTTGCTCGCGAAAAACAAGGGCATTGTCAGGAGTTGCCCGATACCCATGAAGCGCTCGCGCGTTTTTACGATGCACGCGATGATGAGCGAAAAAGTGGCAAAAATCCCCGATCCCAGCATCACGCTGACCAGCACTGCAATAATTGCCAGCGGATCAAGTCTGATAGAAACATGCATAACCAGCGCAATGAGGTAAATAACCACCGCCTGCACGATGCCACGGAATCCGGCGGCTACCGCTTTACCAAAAACCAGCGAGCTGCGCCGGGCGGGACTCACCAGGAGTTTATGCACCACGCCAAGATCGCGCTCCCAGATTACGGCGATGCCATAGAAGATCGCGCTGAACAGAACGCTCTGAGCGAGGATTCCCGGCGTGATAAACGCAAGGTAGCTCAACTGCCCGGTGTGGATGCCGCGGACCTGGGCGAGAACCTGTCCGAATACCGCCAGCCACAACACTGGTTGTACCGCGCGGGAGAAGATCTCGGTCGGATCACGAACGAGCTTAATCAGCTCTACCTCGACAATCGCGGCACTTTCGCGGATAAATCGTTCCACGTATTTGCGCTCAGCCGAGACGGTGCGCAGTCCTGCGGGACTGGGCGACCTCGCTGAACCTCCCGCCTTCGTGTATCAAGCCGCCCGCATAATGCGCGAACACGTCATCCATGGTCGCGCTCTCCCCGAGTCCCGCACGCAACTCGGCGGGCTTTCCGACCACGCTTACTCGCCCCACATGCAGAATCGCCAATTTGTCGCAAAGCGTCTCGGCTTCCTCCATATCGTGCGTCGTGATGAGAACCGTCATGCCATGGTCACGCCGGAGATCCAGCAGGCGATCCCACACCGTATGACGCGCAACCGGATCGAGTCCAATCGTCGGCTCGTCCAGGAACAGGATCGCAGGACGATGCAACATGGCCTGGGCAAGCTCAAGCCTGCGGACCATACCGCCGGAATAGGTTTTCACCAGCTTGCGCGCCGAATCGGTAAGCCCCATGAAGGCCAGCGCATCGGCGATGCGCTGGCTTCTTTCCGCTCTGGGTAGTCCATAGAGCCTGGACGACAGGAGCAGGTTCTCATAGCCTGTCAGGGCACCGTCGGCCGACAAGAGTTGAGACACATAGCCGATGCACCGCCTGACCTCGCCTGGAGATTCGACGATATCGAATCCTCCAACTTCTGCCGACCCTGATGTTGGTGACAGCAGGGTCGTGAGCATCTTGATTACGGTACTCTTACCCGCGCCGTTGGCACCGAGTAATCCGAAAATCTCCCCATATGGAACCCGCAGTTCGATGTGATCCACCGCCGTTAAATGGCCAAACTGGCGTGTCAATTCAGACGCCTTGATGGCAGATCTGTCGGGACTGTCGAATGAGGTTGTGTTCATGCAGAAAAAGGGTCTGCAATGTATGGCGGAGCACCCATTGCAATTATCCGCCAGTACATTGAGCAACAACAGATGCCTGATTAGTCGGCAACAGGAACAGCTGCAGTGTTCGCGCTGCTCACCCTCGCCCTGAACGGCGGGGGTTCGCGCGCATTCTGATAATCAGAACGACCGCAATAAACCGAATTATTTTTGCGGACAGGGTATCTTCGAATAATACGCGGCAAGCTGCTTAACCAGATCCGCCGACAACCGATTAGCCGTGGCGTGCATGATCGGCTGCGGGCGTCGGCCGTCCTGGAA
>JBGPBL010000062.1:0-15637 GCA_041481225.1 Sulfurifustaceae bacterium
CGCTCACGCGCTTCGCGCCGGTCGATTTCGCGCGTGACGTCGATCTCGATGGGTTGACGCTGCACCTGCTGCCTGCCGGGCACATATTGGGCTCGTCCTTCGTGCGGCTGCGTCACGGTGGCCAGACGCTGTTGTTCACCGGCGACTTGGGCCGGCCAAACGATCTTATTATGGTGGCGCCGACGGTTGTTAGCCGCGCGGATTATCTGGTCGTCGAGTCCACTTACGGTGACCGCCGCCACGATTCTACCGATCCGCAGCAGCGGCTCGCCGAGATAATCAACCGCACGGTGAAGCGCGGCGGCGCGGTGATCGTGCCGGCGTTCGCCGTGGGGCGCGCGCAGACGCTGATGTACCTCATCCACCTGCTCAAGGCAGCCCAGGCGATCCCGGATATCCCGGTGTTTCTCAACAGCCCCATGGCGGTGGATGCCACGCGCCTCTACCACAAGCACCGCGGTGAGCATCGCCTCACGCCCGCGCAGTGCGACGCCATGTGCGCTGCGGCGAAGGTCGTCAACAGTGTAGAGGAATCCAAGGCGCTCAACACGCGCCAGGGCCCGATGATCGTCATTTCGGCAAGCGGCATGGCCACCGGCGGGCGGGTGGTGCATCACCTAAAGGCGTTCGCACCGGACGTGCGCAACACGATCCTGTTCGTGGGCTTTCAGGCGGGCGGGACACGCGGGGCAGCTATGCTGAACGGCGCCGAGACGATCAAGATCCACGGTGAGTATGTTCCTGTACGGGCGGAAGTGGCGAGTATCGACAATTTCTCGGCACATGCGGACTACGCCGAGATTCTGGGTTGGCTCGAAAACTTCGAGACGCCGCCGCGCCAAACATTTGTCACTCATGGCGAACCCAAGGCGGCCGATGCATTGCGGCACCGCATCGAGGAAAACCTCGGGTGGCGTACCACCGTGCCGGATTATCTCGAAACGGTGCGGCTGGAATGAGGATCGACGGAGACCATGACCCATGACGCAAGCGAGGCCGGTACTTATGAGTGATAACGTGCATCGGATGTCGCCCGCGCTGCGTCTCAAGCGCCTAGGCATAGACACCTACCAGGAGGCCGTGATCTACATGCGGCGCGACTGCCACGTGTGCCGCGCCGAGGGTTTTGAGGCGCAGTCGCGCGTGCAGGTGACACATAACGGTCATGCCATCATCGCCACGCTGAATGTCGTCACCGGCGAACTGCTGGCGCCGGACGAGGCAGGTCTCTCGGAGGCAGCGTGGCGGCTTCTGGACGCGCGCGAAGGCGATGAAGTTACCCTCACCCATCCGCCGGTGCTGGAGTCGCTCAGCCTGGTGCGCGCCAAGGTTTACGGCAAGCAGCTCAGCAACGCCGGCATGCATGCGATCGTGCGCGACATTGCCGCGGGCCGCTACTCGGACATTCATCTCTCGGCTTTCATCACCGCCTGCGCCGGCGACCGACTGGACCTCGCCGAAACGGTCGCGCTCACGCGCGCCATGATCGAGGTCGGTGAGCGTCTCGAGTGGCGCGCGACCCCGGTAGTGGATAAGCACTGCGTCGGCGGTCTGCCGGGCAACCGCACCACGCTGATCGTGGTGCCGATCGTCGCGGCCTTTGGCCTCACCATACCCAAGACCTCCTCGCGCGCCATCACCTCGCCCGCGGGCACCGCGGATGTGATGGAGACGCTCGCGGAGGTCGAGCTGGATGTCCCGGCCATGCGACGTGTGGTGGAGCGCGAGGGCGGTTGCATCGTCTGGGGCGGGGCGATGCGCCTGAGTCCGGCGGACGATATTTTGATCCGCGTCGAGCGGCCGCTCGACCTCGACAGCGAAGGTCAGCTCGTCGCTTCGGTGCTGTCGAAGAAGGCCGCGGCCGGATCGAGCCATGTCGTCATCGATATCCCGGTGGGCGAGACCGCCAAGGTGCGCAGCCACGAGGCCGCGCAAGCCCTGAGTCATCGCCTCGTGGAAACCGGTCACGCCATTGGCCTCACCGTGCATACGGTCATCACCGACGGCGCCCAGCCCGTGGGCCGCGGCATTGGCCCGGCGCTCGAGGCACGCGATGTGCTCGCGGTGCTGCGTCGCGAAGCCGACGCGCCGGCGGACCTGCGCGAGCGCGCGCTGCGGCTCGCGGGCGCGGTGCTCGAATTCGCGCCGGGCGTCGCGCCGGGTAAAGGCACACGTCTAGCGCAGGAAATTCTCGACGACGGTCGCGCGTGGAAAAAATTCGAGGCCATCTGCATGGCTCAGGGCGGACTGCACACGCCGCCGGTGGCGGCGCACACGCACGCGGTGGCGGCTGCGCAGCGCGGGCACGTGACGGCGATCGACAATCGCCGGCTGGCACGCGTGGCGAAGCTTGCCGGCGCGCCGCGCGCCCCGGCCGCGGGGCTCGAACTGCATGCCCCGCTCGGGGCGGCGATGGAGAAGGGCCAGCCACTCTTCACCGTGCACGCCGAGGCCCCTGGCGAACTGGCCTACGCGCTCGCTTATGTGCAGGCGCAGCCTTCCATCGTGCGGGTGGCGCCGGCATGAAACCGCTCCTGCTGGTTTTTCCCGGCAATACCTCGCTCGCGTCCGCGCTTGCGCCCCGGCTCGGTGCCGAGATCGGCGGCATGACGCTCAAGACTTTTCCCGACGGCGAGTCGTATGTGCGCATTGACACGCCGGTTACGAGCCGTGACGTGATACTGGTTTGCACGCTCGACCGGCCGGACGACAAGCTGCTGCCGCTGCTCTTTGCCGCGGGCACGGCGAAGGAGCTCGGTGCCGCGCGTGTCGGGTTGGTGGCCCCGTATCTCGCCTACATGCGCCAGGACCGACGCTTTCAGCCCGGCGAGGCGGTGACGTCCGCGCATTTCGCGCATTTGCTGTCCGCGTCCATGGACTGGCTCGTGACCGTGGACCCGCACCTGCACCGGCGCAGCAACCTTAGTGAGATCTATTCCATCCCGACACAGGTGGCGCACGCGGCGCCGCTTATCTCCGGCTGGATTCGCCAGCACGTGGCCGCGCCCGTGCTCATTGGACCCGATGCCGAAAGCGAACAATGGGTGGCGGCGGTGGCAGGGGCGGCTGGCGCGCCGTATGTGGTCCTGCAGAAGATTCGTCGCGGCGATCGCGAGGTCGAGGTCTCGGTGCCGGATGTGGAACGTTGGCGTGCGCGCACGCCGGTGCTGGTGGACGACATCATCTCTACGGCGCGTACCATGATCGAGGCCGTCGGCCACCTGAAGCGTGCGCAGCTCGCGCCGCCGGTATGTATCGGCGTGCACGCGGTGTTCGCTGGTTACGCGTATGCCGAGTTGCTCGCGGCCGGCGCCGCGCGCGTTGTGACCGGCAACACCATTGCGCACGCGTCTAATACCATGGACGTTTCTGGCCTGCTTGCCGAGGCCATGGGCGCGATCGAGTCCGCACGCACGTCGACGCCGGCGAGCAGGGATGGACCATGACCGTGCTGACGGTCAACGCCGGCAGTTCCTCGCTGCGCCTGGCGGCGTTTGCCGAGAAGGGCGAAGCGTTATCATTGTTGGCGAGCGGTCATTTTCCTGACGTCCGGAATGACCTCGCGGAAATCCTGCGCGCCTTTCTCAAGGATCACGGCATCGAGGAGGTGGCGGTGGTGGCGCACCGCATCGTTCACGGCGGCGCGCGCCTTACTGCGCCGTGCCGCATCGACGCCGCGGTGGAGGCCGAGATCGAGCGACTCATCCCGCTGGCGCCGCTGCACAATCCACCGGCGCTCGCGGGGATACGCGCCTGCCGCGCGTTGTTCGGGGCGGAAACCGCGCAAGTGGCGGTGTTCGATACCGCGTTTTACGCCACGCTCCCGGAGGTCGCCGCGACGTACGCGCTGCCACGCGCGCTCTGCGCGCGTCACGGCATTCGCCGCTACGGTTTCCACGGGCTCGCGCATGAGGCGATGTGGCGGCGCTGGTGCGAGCTGCGCCCGCCGTCACGGCAAGGCGGCTGCGCCATTTCGTTGCAGCTCGGCGCCGGCTGCTCGATCACCGCCATTCGCGATGGGCACGCCGTCGATACGTCCATGGGATTTTCGCCGCTGGAAGGGCTCGTGATGGCTACAAGAGCGGGCGATGTCGATCCCGGGGCGCTCACCTTTCTCGCACGCGCCGAAGGTCTGTCGCTCGAGCGGATCGAGCGGCTGCTCAACGAGGAGGCCGGCCTGTTGGGCCTGTCAGGTATGAGCGGCGACATGCGCACGCTGCTGGGCGCGGACAACGAAGACGCGCGACTGGCGATCGACGTCTACTGCTACCGTGCGCGCAAATATATCGGCGCGTATCTCGCCGCCTTGGGCGGCGCCGAGGCGATCCTGTTCGGCGGCGGTGTGGGCGAGCACGCGCCACTGGTGCGCGCGAAGATCCTGGCCGGGTTGGTATGGCTGGGCATCGTGCTGGATCCGGTCGCCAACCGCGCCGCCGTCGGAACCGAGATGCGCATCAGCAACCGTTGCAGCGAAGCCGAGGTGTGGGTTATTCCCGTGGACGAGGCCGCCATTCTGGCGCAAGCGGCCTTGGCCGTGATGGCGACCCGTGAAGCCGTCAGTGTTCAGGAGGAAAGATCATGAACGAAACCGCGGTTCAACCCCAGGTCGCAAAAGGTCCACTGTCGACCGAGGAGCTGCGAAAAATGAACGCCTACTGGCGCGCGGCGAATTACCTCTCGGTCGGGCAGATTTATCTGCTCGACAACCCGCTGCTCCAAGAGCCGCTCACGCTCGCGCACGTCAAGCCGAGACTGCTCGGCCACTGGGGCACCACGCCCGGACTCAATTTCATCTATGTGCACCTGAATCGCATCATTAATAAGTATGACCTCGATGTGCTCTACGTTGCCGGTCCCGGCCATGGCGGGCCGGTGCCGTTCGAGGCCTCGGGCACCAGCGGCATGAAGGCGGCGTTCAACGGCGTGCCGAGCCTGTCGGTGCTCGACGGCTGGTGGATCAAGGGCTGCATCGAGGGCGTGACCGGCTGGGCGATCGGCAACGCGGCGAGCACAGCGGACGGCGATGCACGCGCGCTCTACGACAAGCTCGAGCAGGTGGTGCTGCCACTCTACTACGGCTACAGCGACGACCCGGGCGGCTGGGTCAAGGTGATGAAGGGCGCGATCAGCAAGAACGCGTCGTACTTCAACAGCCATCGCATGATGCGGCGCTACGTGACCGAGGCGTACATCCGATGAGCCGCGGTGCGAGAAAAGGCGAAGACCATCGGCAAATGGAACGAGGAGGGCGACCATTGGCAACGCGACGTTTCCACGATCGTCCGCTGAGCGAGCGGCTGCTCTACACGGGGTTCCTGCTGCTCGTCGGGATCGGTTACCTGATGGCTTTGACGTACCTGTACCTGAGTCATCAGGGGCACGACGGCAAGCCCGGGCTGTCGATGGAGGACGTCGTGGACAACTACTACGGCAACCGCAGCGGCACGCGCCTCGAGGCTGCGATTCGCGGGCCCATGGCCGGCTACATCCAGGCGCAGGATCGGCATCATGTGGTGGAGTGGCTGAAGTCGGGCGCGCCGGAGCGGGGCTACGAATCGCGCATCCGCCCGATCCTCGCCAAGACCTGTCTGCAATGCCACCGCCCGGACTCGGGGCTCAAGGTCGTCGACCTCTCGACCTTCGCCGGTGTGCGCGCCGTGGCCGAGGTGGATACCGGGGTGTCGCTGCTGTCGCTGGCGCGGCTGTCGCACATCCACCTGTTCGGCATCGGTTTGGTGCTGCTTGCGGTCGGGTTCGTCTTCCGGCTGGCGCGGCTGCCCGAGTGGCTGAAGGCCGCGCTCGTCGTTGTGCCGTTCGTAAGCATGTTCACCGACATCCTCGCCTGGTTTCTGACCAAATGGGACCCAGTTTATGCCTACACCGTCGTCATGGCGGGCGCAATACTGGGGCTGGCGCTGGCGGCGCAAATCCTTATTTCCCTTTATCAGATCTGGTTTCTCAAACCGCCGCGCGTCAGTTGACACCGGCACAGCAAGGAGAACGCCATGACCGCACAAGAAATGGAAACGACCGTGAAGGCATTGACCGCACCGGGGAAGGGCGTCCTGGCGGCGGACGAGAGCACCGGGACGATCGAGAAGCGCTTCAAGGGCGTGAACGCGCCCTGCACCGAGGAGACCCGGCGCAAGTACCGGGACATGTCGTTGATATTAAATGGAGGTGAACCATGTATTACGACGGTTGGGGTTTCTGGGGTATGCATTTCTTTTGGTGGCTGTTCTGGATCGCGCTGATCGTAGTGTTCTTCGCGCTGATCGAGCCGGTGCCGCGCGGCCGGCGGCGCGAGACGCCGCTCGAAATATTGCAGCGCCGCTATGCCGCGGGCGAGATCACGGAGAAGGAATATGAGGAGCGCAAGGCGAGGCTCGAGCACGACGCGCATCTCGTGAAGTAGCGCGCGGAGCGGTTGTTAATGGCACCCAAGCAAGGAGGTGAAAGATGGAATGGTTGCAGCAAAACTGGTTCTGGGTCGTGGTCATTGTCGCGTTCTTCGCCATGCATCTGTTCGGACACGGCGGCCACGGCGGTCATGGCAGAGGCGGAGGTTGCGGGGGCGATCATGGCAGGCACCGCCCTTCGGACAAGGATGAGCAAAAGCCGCAAACACCCGCCGGCCATCAACACTGAAAGGAGGCATCATGCTGAACATCAAGCTCGTTTCCTGGGCGCTCGGGCTGTGGGGCGCGGTGACCTTCGTCGTGTGCGTGATCTACGGCCTGGTCACGCCGCAGAGCCTGCACATGCACGCGTTTCTCGAGCAGGTGCTGCCGGCGTTCAAATGGCTCACCTGGTGGGGATTCCTGCTCGGGCTCGTCGAGAGTTTTCTGTACGGCGTGTACGCGGGGATCGTGTTCGTGCCGATTTACAACTGGCTGGCGCAGCGCTTCGGCGACGCGAGATAGCGCGTGAGCGCTTCCGTGGCCCCAAGGAACGCGAGGTGGTCGCGTATCACGAGATGGGGCACACGCCGCGCGGCCGGTCCGCGAAAAGCCTCGGTCCGTGATCGAAAATTGTTGCGCCGGATATCCGGAGGAGACGAAGCATGCTGACCCCTGTTTGCACGATGGAGGCGAGAGCGGAAAGCGCCGCCGCGAAAGGCGAGCGCGCCCGGTTCAGGCGAGGCGGCGCATGAAACACACGCGAAGCAAATCCGCCGGCGCGGCGACCACGGCAACCGGCCTGGCACGGCAGGCGCAGGTGCCGGTGCACGTCGTGCGCTACTACACGCGCATTGGCTTGCTGCGGCCGGCGCGCGATCCGGCGAACGGCCACAAGTTGTTCGCCGAGGCACACCTCAAGCGGCTTCGGTTCATCCTTCAGGCCAAGGCGCTCGGTTACACCCTGCGCGAGATCGGGGCCATTATTCGGGAGGCGGAGCGCGGTAAGTCGCCGTGCCCGCGCGTGCGCGAAATCATCGAGCAGCGCATCGCCGATAACCGCCAGCGGCTGGAGGAGACGTTGAGTCTGCAACGCCGCATGGAGCGTGCGCTGCGCACTTGGGCGAAGATGCCCGATGGCGTACCGGATGGGAAAGCCGTGTGCCGCCTTATCGAAGCGATAGCAATGGAAGATTGACCTGTGTGCCGCGCACAGCTTTTATCATGGACACGGCAACAACAGTGCAAGGGGCGTGATCGTGACACACCTTCAGTTAACCGGACAATAGTGTACGAAGGAGACGAACCATGAGTACCCATACCAAGTCCAAGAGCGGCAAAGCCAAAGCCGATGCCCAGCTGACCGAAGAACAACGCCAGCACCATATTGAGGTTGCGGCTTATTACATCGCTGAGAGCGGTGGATTCAACGGCGGTTGTGATTTAGAGAATTGGCTGGCGGCGGAAGCGGAAATCGATCGGTTGCTGGCTGAGGGTAAGCTCTAGCCCGCAATTGAGAAAGGAGTTCAGTGAAATGGCAACCTCTTCGGAAATGGCTTTGCAGCCTGCAAGCCCAAGCACCGAGCTGGCTAAACATATCCTGTATCGCCTGTTCCGGAATTTCGACGGATGTCTCCGCATCCGCCTGTGGGACGGTTCCGAAGTGCATCTGGGCCGCGACCACCCGGAGTTTTCGCTGTCCTTCCGATCTGCAAAAGCTTTCCAGGACCTCATCCTGTCGCGCAATCCGTTACGTCTCGTTGAATCTTATTTTCAAGGACTCATTGACATTGACGGTAACCTCTACAGTGCACTCAAACTGCGTCACCATCTGACTTCGTTGCAATTGTCCCTGATAGAGAAGACCACGCTTGCGGCTAAAGCATTTAGGATTAAACCAGACAAAACTGCATCAAACGGCAGTGACGCACCCAAGTGGGAAAAAACCTTCAGGCAAAAACTGGGCATCAGTCCCAGCAAAGATCTCAATCGCCATGCCATCTCCTTTCACTATGACGTTTCCAACGATTTCTATGCGCTGTGGATGGACGAACAGATGGTCTATTCCTGCGCTTATTACGAGGATGCCGGTCAGAGCCTGGAACAAGCGCAACGTAACAAGCTCGACCACATTTGCCGCAAATTGCGGCTCAAACCCGGCGAGCGGCTGCTCGATATCGGCTGTGGCTGGGGTGCCCTGATCTGCCGGGCCGCGGAACATTACGGTGTGAACGCACATGGCGTTACGTTAAGCCAAAATCAGTACGACTATGTCCAAGGAATAATCAAGCAACGCGGGCTAGAACAAAAAGTTTCTGTTGAGCTTCTCGATTACCGTGACCTTCGTGGCGAGGCCAAGTATGACAAGCTCGTCAGTGTGGGCATGTTCGAGCACGTTGGCTTGAAGAACTTGCCGATCTACTTTGAAATCGCCCACCGGCTGCTCAAACCCGGCGGGCTGTTTCTAAACCACGGCATCACCAGCGATGAAGGCGGCTGGAAGAAAACCCTTTCGACCGAATTCATCAATCGCTATGTATTTCCCGACGGACAACTCGAAACCATAAGCACGGTACAGCAGATCATGGAAGGTGCGGATTTCGAGATTCACGACGTTGAAGGTCTCAGGCAGCACTATGCGCTGACGCTACGCGAGTGGGTAAGACGCCTGGATAAGCGCCACGAAGAAGCGCTGAAATATGTGACTGAACCCGTCTACCGGATCTGGCGGCTGTATATGGCAGCGTGCGCTATGCAGTTTGAAGAGGGCAATACCGGGATATATCAAATTCTGGCTTCCAGGCGCGAACCTTTTTCCAACCCGGTCCCGCTCACGCGGCGCGATCTCTAACGTCAGCCATGTTGATCATGTGCAAAAACATCACCAGATGCCGGGAAGTATCACGGCCGAGTGCGTGGGACCGATCCGGTCCAGGGTAAAAGGAGCCAAGTTCTATGTGTTTTTCAGCAACAGCGAGTTTTACCGCCGGAGTTTCATTGTCAGTACTCGGTGTGGCAACTCTGAAAATGGCGGAACGAAAGGCAGAGATTCCGTTTGCGATGATCCCGCTTTTGTTCGGGGTTCAGCAAATCATCGAGGGAATGCTATGGCTCTCATTCCGGTTCGATGCTCCGTTGCTTAATGTGGCCATGACGTATGCGTTTACGCTGTTCTCGCACGTGCTGTGGCCGGTGTTTGTGCCATTCTCCATCGGCTTGGTGGAAACCGTTGCCTGGCGGAAAAAGGTGATATTGGCGTTCCAGTTTATCGGAATCGCGGTCGGCTTGTACCTTCTTTACTGGGTCGTCAAATTTCCCGTCACGTCCGAAGTTGATGAACACATTGTGTATGTTTCACCGCATTTTTATAAGGTTCCGGTGATGGTGCTCTATCTTGCGGCAACATGTGTCGGCTCTTTCTTTTCGAGCCATAAGATAATCAATATCTTCGGCGTTCTGGCGTTGCTGCTTTTTATGGTGGCTTACTGGATTCACACCGTTGCCTTTTTTTCCATATGGTGCTTTTTTGCTGCGATATTAAGTGCAGTCATTTACCTGCACTTCAAGTTGGGAAAACAGCGCGCCCCAGACTTGATACAGAGCCGTGCGTAAGGTGCTGACAGAAGATGGTAAATAGTGCAGACCAAGCTTGAGCGCGATACCTTACTGATCGAGCAGTGGGACGCAGGTATCGAAGCAAACGTGAATGAGGAGATGGATCATGGAGTGGTTATCGCAGAGACGCCCAGGTTGGTCTGGCGCAGTTGAACAAGGCGCTGGAAGGGCTGGGCTACCGGCTCAAGGAGGCCACATGATCGAGCTGCTCTTCATCACGGTGCCGAACTGCGTGCAGTGCGCCAAGGCCAAGAAGGTAATCGAGAAGGTGCAGCCGGATTTCCCGGGCATGAAGGTGACGTACCTCGACGTGACGCAGCAGCCGGAGATCCTGCAGAAGTACCGCGTCCTGTCCTCGCCCGGGATCGTGCTGAACGGCAAGCTCGAGTACACCGGCGGTCTCGACGAGGCGGTGTTCCGCGCGCGCCTGAAGGCACTCTCTGACAAAGAGGTGATTCCATGAGCCTGGGCCGACGCGATTTCCTTAGCCTGACCGTGGCCGCCGCGGCGGTCGCGGCAATGGGTCCCAGCCTGCGCTTGATCGAGCTCGCCCGGGCGCGCACCCCCGAGGAGGCCGCGAGTAGCCTGAACCGCTGGGGTCTGCTGATCGACGTCAACCAGTGCGTGGACGGCTGCACCGCCTGTGTCGAGGCCTGCTTCGTGGAGAACGGTGTCTACGGCCACGGGCGGCCGGCGACCGACGCGCAGTGGATCCGCAAGGTTACCGTCAGGGACAGGCAGACCGGCCTCACGCAGGCGTTTCCGGTGATGTGCCAGCATTGCGAGCACCCGCCGTGCGTGGACGTCTGTCCCACTGGCGCCTCCTTCCGGCGCGCCGACGGCATCGTGCTCGTGGACAAGCACATCTGCATCGGCTGCCGCTACTGCATGATGGCCTGTCCCTACAAGGCGCGCTCGTTCCTGCACGAGGACGCGCACAATCAGAAACCCTACGCGCCACGCGGCAAGGGCACGGTCGAGTCCTGCACGCTGTGCGTGCATCGTGTCGATACGGACCGAATCCCCGCCTGCGCCGAGGCCTGCAAGAAACAGGGCCACGAGGCTATTCTGTTCGGGGACCTGAAGGATTCCGCGAGCGAGATCCGCCAGCGCCTGGCGGCACGGCCTTCCACCCAGCTCCGGCCGGAGCTGAATCTGAACACTGGCGTGCGTTACCAGGGTCTCTAACGCAAACGGAGCGATCTATGGAAAAGAAAGAACAGTTCTCGGTCTGGTACTTCCTCATCGCGTTCCTGGCGATCTTGGCGATGCAGAATTTCCTGTTCGGGCCGCACGCCGAGAACCTCGCGTACAACGAATTCAAGACGCTGCTCAAGGCCGGCAAGATCGATAATGTCGCGCTCGGCGAGCGCAGCATCACCGGCACGCTCAAGCCCGACGGGCTCGAGGGCCTGTTGCCCAAGAAACAGATCGAGGAACTCAAGCGCGCCGGAGAAGGCAAAGAACATCGCTTCGTGACGGTGCGCGTGGACGATCCCGATCTCGTGCGTGAGCTCGAGACGGCCAAGGTGCGCTTCGCCGGTGTGATCGAAAGTAAGTGGTTTTCGACGCTGCTCTCCTGGATCCTGCCCGCGGTCATCTTTGTCGCCATCTGGGGCCTGCTCATGAAACGCATGGCCGGCGCGGCCGGCGGCATGCTCGAGATCGGCAAGAGCAAGGCCAAGGTGTACATGGAGAAGCAGACCGGCGTGACCTTCGACGATGTCGCCGGAGTGGACGAGGCCAAGGAGGAGCTGAAGGAAATCATCGAGTTCCTCAAGAACCCGCAGGCGTACGGCAAGCTAGGCGCGCGCATGCCGAAGGGTGTGCTGTTGGTCGGCCCGCCCGGCACCGGCAAGACGCTGCTGGCGCGCGCGGTCGCGGGCGAGGCGAGCGTGCCGTTTTTTTCCATCAGCGGCTCCGAGTTCGTGGAGATGTTCGTGGGCGTGGGCGCGGCGCGCGTGCGCGATCTGTTCGAGCAGGCGCGCAAGCGGGCCCCGGCGATCATCTTCATCGACGAACTCGACGCGCTCGGCCGGGCGCGCGGCGCCTATCCGCTCGCCGGCGGCCACGACGAGAAGGAGCAGACGCTGAACCAGTTGCTCTCCGAGATGGATGGCTTCGATCCGGGCGCCGGGCTGGTGCTGCTCGCCGCCACCAACCGTCCCGAGATTCTCGACCCGGCATTGCTAAGAGCCGGGCGCTTCGACCGCCAAGTGCTGGTGGACCGTCCGGACAAGAAAGGGCGCATGGACATCCTCAGGGTGCATCTGAAGAAAGTGCATCTGGCCGTCGATGTCAAACCGGAGCAGATCGCCGCGCTCACCCCCGGCTTCTCCGGCGCTGACCTCGCCAACCTGGTGAACGAGGCGGCGCTGCTCGCCACGCGCCGTGGCGCCGAAGCCGTCGGGTCCGACGATTTCACCGCGGCGGTGGAGCGCATCGTCGCGGGTCTGGAGAAAAAGAACCGGCTGCTCAACCCCAAGGAGCGCGAGGTGGTCGCATACCACGAGATGGGGCACGTGCTCGTGGCGCTGTCGCTGCCGGGGAGCGATCCGGTGCACAAGGTTTCGATCATCCCGCGCGGCATCGGCGCGCTCGGCTACACCATCCAGCGCCCGACCGAAGACCGTTACCTCATGACCCGCGAAGAGCTGGAAAACAAGATGGCGGTGCTGCTCGGCGGGCGCGCCGCCGAGCAGCTCGTGTTCGAGCATCTGTCGACCGGCGCGGCCGACGATCTCGCCAAGGTGACGGACATCGCACGCGCCATGGTAATGCGCTACGGCATGCACGCGAAGCTCGGGCATGTCGTCTATGAGGCGCAGCATCCCTCGTATCTGCATATCCCGGTGGCACTGCCGGAGGCGCGCGAATTCAGCGAAGAGACGGCACGGGAGATCGACCGCGCCGTGCGCGAGATTGTCAACGCTGCGTTCGACAAGGCGATGGGTATCCTCACGCGGCGCCGCGACGCGCTGGTGCAAGGCGCGGCCTTGTTGTTGCAGAAGGAGACCCTCGGCGAGGAAGAGCTCAAGATGTTTCAGGCGTCGCCGCCGGCGGAAAACATCGCCGCGGCGACAGCGGTCGAGAGGAGGCCGGCATGAAAACCAGCATTGTAGACATCGGCGGATTGTTTTCCGCGCTGAGCGCCCACGGCGTTGAAAAGCAACTCATCAGGCTGCCGGGCATGCACAAGGTCGAGGTCAACTACGTCGCTGGCAGCGCGACGGTGATTTATGACGAGGCTGTCACCGACCTTAAGGCCATCAAGGCCCAAGTGCGCGAGTGCGGCTATCATTGCGCGGGTGAACGGGTGCCGAGACATGTGTGCGAACCCGAGGACCCACCGGCCACGGCTGTCGTTATCGCGCCTGCGGCGCACGCCGGACACGCGCAGGAACATGCCGCCCATGCCGAGCACGAGATGCCCGCCGAACACGCCGCACCGGCGGGCAAGGCGGAGGCGATGGCGCACGAGATGGGTCACGGCGCCGGCATGGACATGCAGGCGATGGCGCGCGACATGCGCAACCGCTTCTGGATCGCGCTCCTGTTCACCGTGCCGGTCTTCGTTTATTCGCCCATGGGCGACATGTTCGCGCCGCCGGCACCGCCGTTCGGGCTTCCGCTCAACCTCTGGCTGTTCTTGCTGGCGAGTGCCGCAGTGATCTACCCGGTCTGGCCGTTCGCGGTCGCGGCATGGCATGCGCTCAAGAACGGCGTGCTCAACATGGCGGTGCTGGTGATGCTCTCGGTCGGCACCGGCTACGTCTTCAGCGTCGGCGCGACATTCTTCTTCGAGGGTGTGCAGTTCTATGAAGCGGTGGCAGTGCTGCTGGTATTCATCCTGCTCGGCCACTGGCTGGAGATGCGCGCCCGCGCCGGGGCCTCGGAGGCGATCCGCGCGCTGCTCGATCTCGCCCCACCCATGGCTGCGGTGATCCGCGCCGGGCGCGAGGTCGAGCTGCCGACCGCCGAGGTGGTGATGGGCGACACGGTCGTCATCCGCCCGGGCAACAAGATCCCGGTGGACGGCGAGGTGCTAGAGGGCGAGTCGCAGGTGGATGAATCCATGCTTACCGGCGAGTCCATGCCGGTGGGGAAGAAACCCGGCGACACGGTGATCGGCGCCACTATTAATAAGAGTGGCACTTTCCGCTACCGCGCCACCAAGGTCGGCGCCGACACCGCACTGGCGCAGATCGTGAAGCTGGTGCAGGAGGCGCAGAACTCCAAGGCCCCGGCGCAACTGCTTGCCGACCGCGCCTCGCAGTGGCTGGTGGTGATCGCCGTGGTGATCGGGCTGCTCACCTTCGCCGTCTGGTTCTGGTGGATAGGCCAGCCGCTGCTGTTCGCCCTCACTCTTACTATTACGGTGTTTGTCATCGCCTGCCCGGATGCCCTCGGGCTGGCCACGCCCATGGCGGTGATGGTTGGCACCGGTCTCGGCGCCATGAACGGCATCCTGTTCAAGAACGCCGCCGCGCTCGAGGACGCGACCCGGCTCGACGTCATCATCTTCGACAAGACCGGCACGCTTACCTTGGGCCAGCCCGAAGTGGTGGACGTGGTCGCGGCGCCGGGTGTCACGCTAGAACAGGCGCTGGCGCTGGCGGCGGCGGTCGAGCAGGGTTCGGATCATCCGCTGGCGCAGGCGATTCTGCGGCGCGCGCAAGCGCTGCCGGTGGAGAAGGCCACCGGCTTCGCCGTGATCGAGGGCAAGGGCGCGCGCGCCGAAGTCGCGGGTCGCACGCTGTTCCTCGGTAACCGCCGGCTGATGGACGAGCAGAAGATCGACCTGGCCGGGCTGGAAGAGAAGGCGAAGCAGCTCCAAGGCGCCGGGCGCACGGTAGTGCACGTCGCGCACGGCGGCAAACTCGTGGGGCTCATTGCCATCGCCGACGCCATTCGCCCGACCTCGGCCGCGACCGTCAAGGCGCTCAAGGCGCGCGGCGTACAGGTGGCCATGCTCACCGGTGACAACCGCGGCACCGCCGAGCGCATCGCCGGCTCGCTCGGCATCGACATCGTGCTCGCCGACGTGCTGCCGGGGCAGAAGGCCGACAAGGTCAAGGAATTGCAGACCTGCGGCAAGAAGGTCGGCATGGTCGGTGACGGCATCAACGACGCCCCGGCGCTGACGCAGGCCGATGTCGGCTTCGCGATCGGCGCCGGCACCGACGTCGCCATGGAGAGCGCCGACGTGGTGCTCATGAAGAGCGATCCGTTCGATGTCGTGGGCGCGATCGTGCTGTCGCGCGCCACGCTCACCAAGATGCACCAGAACCTGTGGTGGGCGGTAGCCTACAATGTGGTCGCCTTCCCGCTGGCGGCCGGTGTGTTCTACCCGTTCGTCATCAGCCCCGAAGTCGCGGCGCTCGCTATGTCTGGCAGCTCGGCGCTGGTAGCGGTGAATGCCCCCCAGCGTCCCAACCGTGGATTGGTGCGAAAAATCCTAGAGAAACAGAGGCAGGCTGTCGGTCACCTGCGCGGCGCCGACATGCGTCTGGTCGAGTATGAGCTGCGTGAACGCGGTATTGCCATTTCACCAACCAACTCGCGTCCGGAAACCTGTGCAGCCTGGATGCAGGCGGGTTTTGACTTCTATCGGCGAATCGAAG
>JBGPBL010000063.1:0-15508 GCA_041481225.1 Sulfurifustaceae bacterium
CCGCCGAATTGTTTGGTGTGCCAGCCCTGGCCGCGCGCGGCGGCTTTCCAGTCCACGTGCCGCGGTGAATCGCCGGCGCGGAATTCGCGCACACCGATAAAATCATCGCCACCGACCCGGAGCCCTTGTGTCGGCTCGAACATTTCTACGGGGCTCGCCCGCAACGGGGTTGGTTCCGCCGCCGCCGGATAGACCAGGCAAACCTGCCTGAGCTCGACGCGCCGCGACCAGGAATAAAGCAGACCCAAGGGAAAGCGTGTCACCACGGTAAGGGGCGGGACCGCGAGGTATCCCCGTTTTGTGGCGCACACAGGCACTTCAATACAGACCGAACCCCGCGGACCGATGTCCACACAGGCGATTTCATTTTTGCCGTGCATCACCGCGACGCCAAGGCGTGGTGTGGTGCTGTCGTTAGAGAGATGAACCCGGAATTTTGCCACCTCGCCCGCGAACACGGGCGTGCAGGCCCCCGCGTTGAGACGCAGGTGAATAAGATTACGGTGGGTGTAGAGCATTGATACCACGGCGAGCGAACCCAGCAGGAACGTCAGCGCATAGGCGAGACCGTTGCCGTAGTTGATCGCAGCAAGCAGCTGGATCAGCAGCAGCAACGCAAACAGCAGTCCATAACGGGTCGGCAGCATATACAGTTGCCGGCGCCCGAGGACCACCGCATCGGTTGCACTTGCCGCCATAGGTATTGGGAGCAAAAAATTAGACAGGATTAAAAAACAAGATTAACAAGATGCTAGGTTAATGATTTTAATCCTGTGAAATCCCGTTTCACGGAATCGGTACCGACTGGATAAACTGAGTCACAGAAGTGGCGCGGCTGTTCGCAGAACGCAGGCGATGGCCGATCACGGCGGCCGCTACGGCCTGTACGTCTTCCGGCAGTACCATGTCGCGTCCGGCGAGCATGGCCCAGGCGCGTGCGGCAGAAAGCAGCGCGAGTCCGGCGCGTGGCGACAGGCCCTCGGCGAACAGGCCGCCACGGCGCGTGGCTTCAAGCAGATTCTGCACGTAATCCAGCAGCGGATCGGCGACATGCACCCGCATGGCAAGTTGTTGCAGGCTGACGAGTTTGTCGGGGGTGATCACCGATGCCAGCGATTCGAGCAATTCACGCCGGTCGCGGCCCTTGAGCAGCGCACGTTCCGCCTCGCGGTCCGGGTAGCCCATTTCGATGCGCATGAGGAAGCGGTCGAGTTGCGATTCGGGCAGGGGGAAGGTACCGATCAGGTGATGTGGGTTTTGAGTGGCGATGACAAAGAAGGGCTCAGGCAGTTTGTGCGTGGTCCCGTCGGCCGTCACCTGGTGTTCTTCCATGGCTTCGAGCAAGGCGCTCTGGGTCTTGGGGGTGGTGCGGTTGATTTCATCCGCGAGCACCAACTGTGCAAATACCGGACCCGGATGGAAGACGAAATTTTTCGTCTCCGGCTGGTAGATAGAAACCCCGAGTATGTCGGCGGGAAGCAGGTCGCTCGTAAACTGGATGCGTTGAAACTGCAGTCCCAGCGTCTTGGCCAGGACATGGGCCAGGGTAGTTTTGCCGACCCCAGGCAGATCCTCGATCAGTAGGTGGCCACGGGCCAGCAGGCAGGCGAGCGAGAGGCGTATCTGATGTTCCTTGCCGAGCACGATCTGGCCGACACGATGAACGATCGCATCCAGAATATGCGTGGGTTTGGCTTGTTTTTCAGGAGCTAGAGACATGGTGTCAACCGGGATAACCAGATATGCCGTGAAACCTTCTCAAAGTTATAGCCGAGGGCGGCCGGGGCCGGAAGATGAAATTCACGCCCAGGTGGCTTATGATCCTTTACCCTCAAATTTATCTATTCCGTCCAGGTAGTTAGATGCAGCATCCTGAGTCCTACGATGTCATTGTAATTGGCGGCGGCCACGCCGGCACCGAAGCCGCGGCAGCCGCAGCGCGCATGGGCGCAAAAACCCTACTCCTGACCCAGAACATCGAGACCATCGGCCAGATGTCGTGCAACCCGGCCATCGGCGGTATCGGCAAGGGGCATCTGGTGAAGGAAGTCGATGCCTTGGGTGGGGTTATGGCGCGCGCGACCGATCGCGCTGGCATCCAGTTCCGCATTCTCAATGCACGCAAAGGCCCGGCGGTGCGCGCTACCCGCGCCCAGGCTGACCGCGCGTTGTACAAGGAGGCGGTGCGCGCCCTGCTGGAAGCGCAACCTAACCTCACGCTATTTCAGCAGGCGGTGGAGGATCTCCTGGTAGAGGGTGAAGGCGTTGTTGGCGTGGTGACGGCCATGGGAGTAAAAATTCGCGCGCGCGCCGTCGTGCTCACGACCGGCACTTTCCTCGGTGGGCTTATTCACATCGGTCTTGCCCATTACCCCGGCGGGCGCGCCGGCGACCCGCCGGCGAACGCCTTGGCCGCGCGCTTGCGGGAACTTCCTTTTCGTGTCGGGCGTCTCAAGACCGGCACCCCGCCGCGTCTCGACGGGCGCACGATCGATTATTCGGTAATGCAGCCGCAACCGGGGGATGAACCGACACCGGTGTTTTCGTTCATGGGCGCACGCACGGAACATCCGCGCCAGATCGTGTGCCACATCACCTATACGAATCCGCACACGCACGAGATCATTCGTGGCGGATTGGATCGCTCGCCGATGTACACCGGCGTGATCGAAGGCGTGGGGCCGCGTTACTGCCCATCGGTCGAGGACAAGATCGTACGTTTCGCCGACAAGGACCGGCACCAGATCTTCGTCGAGCCCGAGGGCCTCAACACCCACGAGGTCTACCCGAACGGTATCTCAACGAGCCTGCCGTACGACGTGCAGTGGAGCCTGGTGCGCTCGATCAAGGGTTTTGAGAATGCCGTGATCACGCGCCCAGGTTATGCGATTGAATACGATTATTTCGATCCGCGTGATCTGAAACCGACGCTCGAAACGAAAGCGTTGGCAGGATTGTTTTTTGCCGGTCAGATCAACGGCACCACCGGTTACGAAGAAGCGGCGGCCCAAGGCCTCATCGCCGGTGTCAACGCGGCACGGCACGTGCAGGATAAGGAATCCTGGTGGCCGCGGCGCGATCAGGCCTATCTCGGTGTGATGATCGACGACCTCATTACGCGTGGCGTGACCGAGCCGTATCGCATGTTCACCTCGCGCGCGGAATATCGGCTAAGCCTGCGCGAAGACAATGCCGATCTGCGCCTCACGGAAATCGGCCATGAACTGGGGCTCGTGGACGCGCCGCGTTGGCACCGGTTTAACGAGAAGTGCGCAACGATGGCGCGCGAACAGGAGCGCCTGAAGAAAACCTGGCTGCACCCGGAGTCGGTGCCGGAGACAGAGGCCATTCGGGTTTTTGCCCAACCGTTCACGACCTCGGCCACTCTCATGGAACTGCTGCGCCGGCCGGAAGTTTCGTATGAGACGCTCATGAGCTTGCCCGGCGCCGGGGAAGCGGTGACGGATACCGAGATTGCCCAGCAGCTGGAAATACAGACAAAATACGCCGGTTACATCGAGCGCCAGTCCGATGAAATTGCGCTGCACCTCCGTCACGAGGAAATGGCTTTGCCTGCCAACCTCGATTACCACGGTGTGCGCGGCCTGTCGGTCGAAGTACGCCAGAAACTCGCCACCCACCGCCCGACGACGCTCGGTCAGGCGGCGCGCCTGTCGGGTATCACGCCGGCGGCGATCTCGTTGTTGCTGGTTCATCTGCGGCGCAAGCGCGCCTGATCACCCGCCGCCGTTTCAGCGGCTAGAATGGAAAGGACGGCGGGCGCGACGCGCCCGCGGAAACGACACAGGAGGAAGTGACGATGACGATTACCCCGGGCGGTCCGGCTTATTACGCCATTTTGTTTTTGATCGTTGGAAATATTTTTGCTGTGGTTGTCGGTATATTGATGATGACGGCGCCACACCGGTTCCGTTCCTGGTTTTCGGGAAGTAATCGCCGGATCTCCTTGCGCAAACTGACCAAGCCACTCGATATTTCCCACGAAACCGACCGCGTCCTGCTCAAGCATCCGCAATGGTTGGGCGCCGCCATGCTCGCCAGCAGCGCGCTGATTCTGATCAGGGGGACGATATTTATTTCTGACGTCAGCGCTGTCGAAGGGGGACGACTGCTTGCACGGCTGTACATGGCAACGAAACTGCCGAGCGGTGCCTGGGAAACGCTATGGCTCAGCCTGATCAGCCTGATCATGCTGGGGGCCTCGCTGGCCCTCGTGGTTGGTCTGCTCTTGATGTTTGATGTCAAAATACTCAAGCGCTGGTCGAAAACAGCCAACCGCTGGATCTCATTGCGTCGTGTCACGAAACCGGCCGACAAACCAAATTATAGTCTGGACAATCTGGTGCGCGAGACACCGCGCGTATGGGGTGGCGTGATTACGCTCCTGGCGCTTTACGTCACCGTCATGCTGATCGGGGTCATGCACACTGTCGGCCAGTAACGCCTCTCAGGGTATTTTGACCGGGGCGGTATCTGGTTTCTTGTCTGGCAGGTATGTGAAGGTATTCACGCTCAGGGTGCTGCCCGCGGCATCCAACACCGAGACTTTCCATTCGCCGGTCAAACGTGGATCGAGCGTCTTGCTGGAAAAGGCACGCCAGCGGTTGGATTCGATCTTGAACGTCACTTCCTGAAGAATCTTTTCATTATGTTCCCAGCGGTGCACTACGCGTTGCCCCGCCATGCCGCGGATTTCAGAAAAAAAATAAACGCGGGTTGTGGTGTTGCTGAGCGTGGTAAACGTGTCCACGGGTTCACGGTTCTCGACCGCTTTGGCAAACACCGCGCGCGTCACCGCCAACGGCGCTGGTTCGGCGGCGTCTACGGCGGCGCCAAAAAACAGTACGCAGGCGACCCAAAATGTGTTTTTCATAATGACCTCCCGCTGCCGGCGAACGGCATATTCAGGGGTGAGACGTTGCTTTACGATACATTCAAATAATATAGATTAACCCGCGGGCGGCATGACACTTAAAAAAACAGACAAAGGGTTTAAATCGTTGGACAAGCCGTCCGTCGTCGGGCCCTTTGTTCTATGACGATCACCAGAAAGCATCTGGTCGGGGAAGGCGCGTGAAACTCGAAAAGCTGTTAAGCCGGGGTCTGCACGCGATGGATCTCGATCTTTCCCCGCTGATCCAGGGCCAGCTCCTGCAATTCCTGCAGATACTGGAGAAATGGAACCAAGCCTATAATCTGACAGCGGTACGCGACCCGGAGCAGATGGTGCCACGTCATTTGCTGGACAGTCTCGCGGCGCTGCCATATCTGCAAGGCGCGCGGGTCCTGGATATTGGTACCGGTGCCGGTCTCCCCGGCATCCCGCTGGCCCTGGCGCGGCCGGATCTGGCGTTCACGCTTCTCGACAGCAACGCCAAGAAAACGCGTTTTGTCCGCCAGGCCGCGCATGAACTGGGCCTGAAAAACGTGACCGTCGTCGAGGAACGCGCCGAGAAATTCCATCCCGAACAAAAATTCGATACGCTGATCGCTCGCGCGCTCGCTTCGATTCCTGATATGCTGGCCAGCAGTCGTCACTTGGCTGCGCCGCATGGTTGTTTCCTGTTCATGAAGGGTGTGATTCCGCAGGAGGAACTGGCGGCGGTGGCCGGCGCCTATCTGGTGCAAGTGCAGGCGCTTCGAATTCCGGGATTAGATGCCGCGCGGCATCTGGTTATTCTCACACAGCGTTAAAACGGGAGTCATTGCCCCATGGGCAAGGTTCTGGCGATAGCCAATCAGAAAGGCGGGGTCGGCAAGACCACGACCAGCATCAACTTGGCCGCGTCCTTGGCCAAGACGCGCCGACGCGTGATGCTGATCGACATCGATCCGCAGGGCAACGCCACCATGGGCAGTGGCATTAATAAGGAAGCGCAGGACGTCACGACCTATGAGGTGTTGCTTGGCATACAGCCGATCGAATCGGCGTTGCAGCGTGTCGAGGGTGAATACGATCTGGTACCCGCCAACAGCCATCTCTCCGGTGCCGAGGTCGAGCTGATCGAACTCGAGCAACGCGAGCGGCGTTTGCGCAACGCGCTCGACGGCGTGCGCGATCGTTATGATTACATTCTCATCGATTGTCCGCCAGCGCTGAACCTGCTCACCATCAATGCGCTGGTGGCCGCGCATTCGGTAATGATCCCGATGCAGTGTGAGTATTACGCACTCGAAGGACTGACGGCGCTCCTTAATACCATTCGCAAGATTCGTGAGACGCTCAACCCGCAGTTGCAGATTGAAGGGCTTTTGCGCACCATGTACGACCCGCGCAACAATCTCGACAACGAGGTGTCGGCGCAATTGAAACAGCATTTTGGCGACAAGCTGTATCGCACCATTATTCCGCGCAATATCCGGCTGGCCGAGGCGCCCTCGCACGGCAAGCCGGTGATTGCGTACGATATGCAGTCAAAAGGGGCGCAGGCCTATCTCGCGTTGGCGGGAGAAATTCTGCGCCGGGAGGAAGCAGCATGATGACAACTAAAAAACAGCAGCGTCTGGGGCGCGGGCTCGATGCCCTGTTGGGTTCCTACGAAGCGACCGCGGGAAAAGACGAACTGCGTCAGATTCCGATCGATCAGTTGCAGCGGGGCAAGTACCAGCCACGTACGCACATGAACACGGAAGCGCTGGAGGAATTGGCGGCCTCGATCAAGGCTCAGGGCGTGGTGCAGCCAATCGTGGTCCGTCCCCTGGCGGCCGGCAATTACGAAATTGTGGCGGGTGAGCGCCGTTGGCGTGCCTCCCAGCTGGCCGGCCTGGAAACCGTGCCCGCGGTGGTGCGCAAGATCCCGGATGAGGCGGCGATCGCCATCGCGCTCATCGAGAATATCCAGCGTGAAAACCTGAACCCGGTCGAGGAGGCCAACGCCTTCACGCGCCTGATCGACGAGTTTCATATGACCCACCAGCAGGTCGCCGAGGCCGTGGGCCGCTCACGTGCCGCCGTGACCAACCTCCTGCGGTTGTTGATGCTAAATGCCGATGTGCGTGAATTGCTGGAGAATGCGCGGATGGACATGGGCCATGCGCGCGCCCTGCTCGCGCTGGAAGGCAAGGCCCAAAGCCAAGCGGCCCGGCAGGTGGTGGGAAAGGGGCTGTCGGTGCGGGAGACAGAAAATCTCGTGCGCCGCCTGTTGGCCAAACCGGCGGGACGCAAGACCCAGGCCGGCGGTATCGACCCGGATATCCGCTTGTTGACCCAGCAGCTTTCGGAGAAACTTGGTGCCAAGGTGCGCCTGCAACACTCCGCCAAAGGCAAGGGCCGGCTGGTGGTCGAATACAACACCCTCGACGAACTTGATGGGATTATTGCGCATATTCGCTAAAAAATGGTTGTCGCTGTTTCTTATTGAGCGGCTATAACTAAAACATGATCTTTGGTTCGCAGGCGGGTAATGGAGGCCCACCATGAAAATAGCCACACTGGTTTTGGTTTTTGCCTTGGCTGCGCCAGTTCTGGTGGGTGCCGAGGATTCGGTATCGCTCGAGCAGACGCGGCAGGCGGCGGAACAGGGCAAAGCCGAGGCCCAGCTGGAAATGGGCATCCTGTATGAGTTCGGTTACAACTTCCCCAAGCACAACGTCAGCGCCATGGCCTGGTATCTGCGTGCGGCGGAACAGGGTTTGGCCAAGGCTGTCGAGCGCCGCGATCAACTGAAGAGCCGTCTGACAGCAGAGGAACTCGACGAAGCCCAAAAACTTTCCGCTGAACTGGCCAGCAAAAAAGCCGAAGCCCCCACTGAGGCACCCAAAGCCGAGCCCGCCGTTCCGGCCCCGGTGACATCCGAACAGCAGGCACCGACGCCGGAAGTGGTACCGGCCCAGGCACCCGCCCCCCCTGCCGAGACCGAGAGCAAACCGCCCGCTACCCCCTGACACCCCTAGGCCGTGGCGCCCAAGCCGCCGGTTATTCCTCTTGGAACTGATCGGATGGTCGCCGCTTGTCGAGCAATGGCAAGGATTGTCTACAAGCTAGGCCCGGTAATGGACGCCTTTCCGCTGTTTCTGCGCATGACGACTGAATAAATAACCTAAATTGATATTGGGCTATATTGACCCCTCATTGGCCTGAACTTATACTTCGCCGCCGTTGAAACGACCCTTTCTGCGAGTTGTCCGGCCAAAAGACACGAATTAGAAGCAGGGCTGGCATATGAACGATGCCGCAGAGGCGTTGCGCAGAGGGATCCGCCGGGTTGTGTTTGCCCAGGCATTGATCACATTCAGCATGGCCGCTGTTTTCTGGTATGTACGGGGTTCGGGAGAGGCCTTGGGCGCGCTCTATGGCGGTGTCACCGCGTTGCTCATCAGCACCTGGCTTGGACGGGGAGTTAGGCGGGCCGGTGGACTGCCGCATCAGGGTGTTGTGTTGGGAGCGCTGTATACCAATGCCTTTATGCGCTATGTGGCGGCCATCCTGTTGCTGGGGTTGGGGTTGGGTGGATTGAAGTTGGCACCCATACCGCTCGTGTGTGCATTTGTGGCTGCTCAGTTTGGGGTGCTGGCGAATATCCGCCAAGGCTGAGCTTTAAAAGCGCCGCGTTTCAGGATCGATCCTTAAATTTTTTTTATTTACTTCGGTAATGGCTGATCCATGTCGGGCGAGACACTGACTTCATCGGAGTACATCAAGCATCACCTTCAGAACCTGACTTTCGGCCGGTTGCCCGATGGTTCCTGGGGTGTTGCCCACAGCGCCGAGCAGGCCAAAGAGATGGGTTTCTGGGCGTTTAATCTGGACAGCCTCGGCGTGTCCGTGGTGCTCGGTCTCTTTTTCCTCGTGTTGTTTCGGCTGGCTGCCAAGCGCGCCACGGCCGCTACCCCGGGCGGTCTGCAAAATTTCGTCGAGTGGGTGGTGGAGTTCATCGATGGCGCCGTGAAGGGTTCATTCAGCGGGCGCAATCCATTGGTGGCGCCGCTGGCCCTGACGATTTTCTTCTGGGTGTTTTTGATGAACTTCATGGATCTGATCTCCATCGATTACGGCTCGAAGGCCGCGCAGTTGTCTGGCTTGCATTTCTTCAGGATTGTGCCGAGCACCGACCCGAACGTGACCTTCGGCATGGCGCTGTCGGTGTTTGCGCTGGTGATCTTCTATAGCATCAAGGTGAAAGGCATTGGCGGCTTCCTCGGCGAACTCACCATGCAGCCGTTCCAGGCCAAGTCACTCGTGATGAAGATCGTGTTTTTGCCGATCAATCTGTTTCTTGAAACTGTGAACCTGATTTCCAAGCCGCTCTCGCTCGCGTTGCGACTCTTCGGCAACATGTACGCCGGCGAAATGATCTTTATTCTGATCGCCGTCATGTATGGCGCCGGCTGGGTGCTCGGACCCTTCGCCGGACTGCTGCAACTCGGCTGGGCCATCTTTCATATCCTGATCATCACGCTGCAAGCGTTTATTTTCATGACGCTGACCATCGTGTATCTCGATATGGCACATCAGGAACACCATTAAACCGATTTCATTCATTACTGAAATTTCACAGGAGAAAACCATGGAACAATCACTGTTGTATATCGCCGGCGCCATCATGATGGGCCTCGGTGCACTCGGCGCCGCCGTGGGCATCGGCATTCTGGGCGGTCGCTTCCTCGAAGGCGTGGCGCGCCAGCCGGAACTGATCCCGACGCTGCGTACCCAGTTCTTTATCGTCATGGGTCTCGTGGACGCCGTGCCGATGATCGCCGTCGGTATCTCCATGTACATCCTGTTCGCGGTAGTAGGCGGACACTAATCGCTCTTTCCTTGTCATAACCTGAAGGTGCGGGAATGAATATCAATGCAACATTGATCGGGCAATCGATCGCGTTCTTCCTGTTCGTGTGGTTTTGCATGAAGTTCATCTGGCCGCCGCTCACGAAGGCGCTGGAGGACCGCAAGCGCATCATCGCCGACGGCCTGGCCGCGGCCGAAAGGGGCAAGCGCGAACAGGAGCTCGGCGAGAAAAAGGCGCTCGAAACCATCAAGAAGGCGAAGCAGGATGCCGGCGAAGTCATTGCCATGGCGGAAAAGCGCGCCGGCGAAATTGCCGACGAGGCGAAAGCCGAGGCCAAGGCCGAGGCCGATCGTATCGTGGCCGCGGCGCAGGCCGACATCGAGCAGGAGGCCAATCGCGCGCGCGAGCACTTGCGCGCGGCCGTGGCCGAACTCGCCGTGGCCGGTGCCACGCGCATTCTTGAAAAGGAAATCGATGCCAAGGCGCACGCCAAGCTGCTTGAGACCATGATGAAGCAGCTTTAAGAACCACGACCATGGCCGAAAAACAGACACTCGCCCGTCCCTATGCCGAAGCCGTGTTCGCGCTCGCTAAGGGCCACGACGAACTGAAAAAATGGTCCGAGACGCTGGTCTTTATTGCGGCCGTGGCGGCGGATGAGCGCGTGCGGCAACTGGCGGGCAACCCGCGTGTGGACCGGGTGCGTTTTCTCGATCTGTTTCTGGGCATCTGTAACAAGCAGATCGATGGTCAGGGCGCCAATTTTGTGCGCCTGCTCGTGGAGAACCACCGGCTCGATCTCATGCCTGATATCCAGCGCCAGTATGAGAGCCTGAAAGCCGAAGCCGAGGCCCGGGTCGAGGCCACGGTCATTTCCGCATTTCCACTCGAGGCCGTGCAACTCAAGACCATCGGCGATGCGCTCAAACGCAAGCTCGGACGTGACGTGAATCTGACGGCACAGACAGACAAGGCGTTGATGGGCGGAGTCGTGATCCATGCCGGCGATCTTGTGATCGATGGCTCGGTCCGCGGCCGTCTCGCCGAACTTGCAATCCATTTAAGCCACTAGACCATTTTTGACATTTTGGGGACACACCCATGCAACTGAATCCATCTGAAATCAGCAGTCTGATCAAATCGCGCATCGAGAAGTTCGAGACCAAGGCGCAGGCCCGCACCGAAGGTACGGTGATCGGCCTCACCGACGGCATCTGCCGTGTTCACGGGCTGAGTGACGTGATGCAGGGCGAAATGATCGAGTTCCCCGGCAACACCTATGGACTCGCGCTCAACCTCGAGCGCGACTCGGTGGGCGCCGTGATCATGGGCGAGTACAAGCATATTACCGAGGGCGATACCGTCAAATGCACCGGACGCATCATGGAAGTGCCGGTGGGCGACGAGCTTATCGGACGCGTGGTGGACGCGCTCGGCAATCCGATCGACGGCCGCGGCCCGATCAAGAGCAAACAATCCAGCCCGATCGAGAAGATCGCACCCGGCGTGATCGAGCGCCAGTCGGTCAGCCAGCCGGTGCAGACCGGTTTGAAGTCGATCGATTCGATGGTGCCGGTGGGACGTGGCCAGCGCGAACTTATCATCGGCGATCGGCAGACGGGTAAAACCGCACTGGCCATCGACACCATCATCAACCAGAAAGGCACGGGCGTGGTTTGCATCTACGTCGCCATCGGCCAGAAGGCCTCGTCGGTGGCGGCCGTGGTGCGCAAGCTGGAAGAACATGGCGCCATGGGGCACACCATCGTGGTCGCCGCGACCGCCGCCGAATCCGCCGCCATGCTCTACCTCGCCCCCTATTCCGGTTGTTCAATGGGCGAGTACTTCCGCGATTCCGGACGCGACGCGCTCATCATTTATGACGATCTCACCAAGCAGGCCTGGGCCTACCGCCAGATCTCGCTGTTGCTGCGGCGTCCGCCGGGACGCGAAGCGTATCCGGGTGACGTGTTCTACCTGCACTCGCGCCTGCTCGAACGCGCCTCGCGCGTGAACGCCGATTACGTGGCCAAGGCCACGGGCGGCAAGGTCACCGGCAAGACCGGTTCGCTGACGGCGTTGCCGATCATTGAAACCCAGGCCGGCGACGTCTCGGCCTTCGTGCCGACCAACGTGATCTCGATCACCGACGGCCAGATTTATCTCGACACCGACCTGTTCAACGCCGGTATCCGTCCCGCGATCAATGCCGGTCTTTCGGTATCGCGCGTCGGCGGCGCGGCCCAGACCAAGATCGTGAAGAAGCTCGGCGGCAGCGTGCGTCTGGCGATGGCGCAGTACCGCGAACTCGCGGCCTTTGCCCAGTTCGCCTCCGACCTCGACGCCACCACGCGCAAGCAGCTCGACCGCGGCCAGCGCGTCATGGAACTCATGAAACAGCCGCAATACTCGCCCATGACCGTGGCCCAGATGGCGGTCTCGCTCTTCGCCGTGAACGAAGGGTTTATCGACGACGTGCCGGTCAACAAGGTGCGGGCCTTCGAGGACGCGCTGCAGTCGCACATGAAGTCGCAGCACGCGACGTTGCTGGAGGGCATTAACCTGAAGCCGGAATACAACGATGACCTGGCCGCGCAGTTGCGCGAGGCCATCACCGATTTCAAGGCGCATCACACCTTTTAAGTTAAGCCACATCATCATGACAAGACGAGCGAGAGCAGGTCTACTTTAATGGCCGTCGGCAAAGAGATACGCAAGAAGATCAAGTCCATCCAGAACACGCAGAAGATCACGCGTGCGATGCAGATGGTCGCGGCCAGCAAAATGCGCCGCGCCCAGGAACGCATGCAGGCGGCGCGTCCGTATGCCGGGAAGATCCGTAATGTCATCACCCACCTGCATTACGCGCATCCCGAGTACAAGCACCCGTTTGTGATCGAGCGCGAGGCCCGGCGCGTCGGCTTTATCGTTGTGACCTCGGACCGCGGCCTGTGCGGCGGCCTCAACACCAACCTGTTGCGGGCGGCGCTGGTCGCGATGAAAGAGTGGTCCGGTAAAAAGGCCAGCGTTGAGGTCTGCACCATCGGTTCCAAGGGTTTCGGCTTCTGCAAGCGCATTGGCGCAAACATCGTTTCGCATGCGTCGCACCTCGGCGACAGCCCGCGGCTCGAGGACCTGATCGGTGCGGTCAAGGTCATGCTCGATGCCTACAGTGCCGGCAACCTCGATCGCTTGTACCTGGTCTACAACAATTTCATAAACACCATGTCGCAGAAATCCATGGTGGAACAGCTGTTGCCGTTGCCGGCCGCGGAAGGGGACAGCGACAGGCTGATGCATCACTACTGGGACTATATCTATGAGCCCGAGTCCAAAGAGGTGTTGGACGACCTTCTGACGCGTTATATCGAATCGCTGGTCTATCACGGCGTGATCGAGAACATGGCGTGCGAACAATCGGCGCGCATGGTGGCGATGAAAGCCGCGAGCGACAACGCCGGGAGCCTGATTGACGAGTTGAAACTGGTGTACAACAAGGCGCGCCAGGCGGCGATCACACAGGAGATCTCCGAGATCGTGGGCGGCGCCGCGGCGGTGTAACGGAAAAACGAATTTCTTAAGTTTGAGGCATAGACATCATGAGCAGCGGAAAAATTGTGCAAATCATCGGCGCGGTCGTGGACGTCGAGTTCCCGCGCGAGTCGCTTCCCAAGGTTTACGACGCGCTGAAGCTTAATGACGGCGGGCTGACGCTTGAGGTCCAGCAGCAGCTCGGCGACGGTGTGGTGCGCTGCATCGCCATGGGTACTACCGACGGCGTTAAGCGTGGGATGGAAGTAACCGGTACCGGCGCACCGATTTCCGTGCCGGTCGGTGTTAAAACCCTGGGCCGCATCATGGACGTGCTGGGCAATCCGGTGGACGAAAAGGGCCCGATCGGCGCGGAAAAGCTGTTGCCGATCCATCGCGCGGCGCCCTCGTACGAAGACCAGGCCGCCAGCGCCGAATTGCTCGAAACCGGCATCAAGGTCATTGACCTCATTTGTCCGTTCGCCAAGGGCGGCAAGATCGGCCTGTTCGGCGGCGCCGGCGTGGGCAAAACCGTGAACATGATGGAGCTGATCCGCAACATCGCCATGGAACACTCCGGCTACTCCGTGTTCGCCGGCGTCGGCGAGCGCACCCGTGAAGGCAACGACTTCTATCACGAAATGAAGGAAGGTGGCGTGCTCGACAAGGTGGCGCTCGTGTACGGCCAGATGAACGAGCCGCCGGGCAACCGTCTGCGCGTGGCGCTCACCGGTCTTACCATCGCCGAGAGTTTCCGTGACGAAGGCCGTGACGTGCTGCTCTTCATCGACAACATCTATCGTTACACCCTGGCCGGCACCGAAGTGTCGGCGTTGCTCGGGCGCATGCCGTCGGCGGTGGGTTACCAGCCGACGCTCGCCTACGAAATGGGCATCCTGCAGGAGCGCATTACCTCGACCAAGAAGGGTTCGATCACCTCGGTACAGGCGGTATACGTGCCAGCGGACGACCTCACCGACCCCTCGCCGGCCACGACCTTCTCGCATCTGGACGCCACCGTGGTGCTCTCGCGTCAGGTCGCGGAACTCGGAATTTATCCGGCCGTGGATCCGCTCGATTCCACGAGTCGCCAGGTGGACCCGCATATCATTGGCGAGGAACACTACCGCACCACCCGCGATGTGCAGATGACGCTGCAACGCTACAAAGAACTCCAGGACATCATTGCGATTCTCGGCATGGACGAACTGTCCGATGATGACAAGCTGGCGGTGAGCCGGGCGCGCAAGATTCAGCGCTTCCTGTCACAGCCCTTCTTCGTGGCCGAAGTCTTTACCGGCACCCCGGGCAAATACGTTTCGCTCAAGGACACTATCCGCGGTTTCCGCGGCATCGTCGACGGTGAGTACGACCACCTGCCGGAACAGGCGTTTTACATGGTCGGCACCATCGAAGAAGTCGTTGAAAGGGCCAAGACCCTGTAATTTATGGCCACCACGACCCTGCACGTTGACATCGTCAGCGCCGAAAAGGAGATCTACTCCGGTACGGCAGAGATGGTGTTTGCGCCACTGGTGAACGGCGAGGTCGGCATTCTGCCGCGGCACGCGCCGTTAATCGCGCGCATGAAGCCGGGCGAGGTGCGGGTACGCACCGGCACCGAGGAGCTGTTCTTCTATGTTTCCGGCGGACTTCTGGAGGTGCAACCGCATATGGTGACGGTGCTTGCCGACACCGCCATGCGTGCCAAGGATCTGGATGAATCCGCCGCCCTCAAGGCGAAAGAGCGTGCCGAAGAGGCGCTCAAGAACCGTCAGGCCAACATCGACTATGCCAAGGCCCAGAGTCAACTGGCCGAGGCCATGGCCCAGTTACGCGCCATCCAGAAGTTGCGTCAGCAGGCCCATAGGTAACGGCCCCGTCCTTTTCAGCCACCCTCTTTCGTGACGGAGGTCGTCGTGAATCATCATTCCCAGGTCGTTAAAAACACGGTTGTTTCCCTGGTCTATGTCCTGCGCAACCAGCGCGGCGAGATTTTCGAGTACCGTGACCTGCCGGTGTCCTATGTGCACGGATCGGGCGCCGATCTGTTTCCCAAGATCGAACAGGCCCTGGAGGGACACAGGGTGGGGGATCGCGTGGAAGTGGAACTCATGCCGTCCGATGCCTTTGGCAATCACGACCCCAAGCTGACTTTCACCGACGATATCGAAAACGTGCCACCGGAGCTGCGCCAGCTGGGGAAAGAGTTCGAGGCGCAGAACGCC
>JBGPBL010000064.1:0-15203 GCA_041481225.1 Sulfurifustaceae bacterium
CATGCTTCAGGGCTTCGGACAGGGACTTGTAGGACTCCGTAAGATGGACGTACTTACCTACCATGGCGACCGTAATCTCATCGGTCGGATGCTCCATGGCATAAACTGCCTTGTCCCACTCGGAAAGATTGGCCTTGCGCGCATTCAGGTGCAGCTTCTCGACGACGATCTCGTCCAGACCCTGTTCGTGCAGCAGCCGGGGAATCTTGTAGATATTGTCCACGTCAACAGCGGAGATAACCGCCCGCGTCGCCACGTTGGTGAATAGCGCGATTTTCCGACGCTCATCTTCGGGCAGCTGTCGATCGGCGCGGCACAGCAGGATGTCCGGCTGGATGCCGAGCGAGAGCAGTTCCTTGACCGAATGCTGGGTGGGTTTTGTCTTCAGTTCACCGGCAGCGGAAATATACGGCACCAGTGTGAGATGGAGATACACGACATTGCTCGGACCGTGTTCGACACCCATCTGACGGATCGCCTCGAGAAACGGCTGCGATTCGATATCGCCCACCGTGCCGCCAATCTCCACCAGCGCCACATCGGCATTGTTGGCGCCCAGCACGATGCAGCGCTTGATCTCGTCGGTAATATGCGGGATGACCTGCACGGTCGCACCGAGATAGTCACCGCGCCGTTCCTTGCGGATGACGTTTTCGTAGATCTTGCCCGTCGTGAAATTGTTGCGCTTGCCCATGATGGTGCGTACGAAGCGCTCGTAGTGCCCAAGGTCGAGGTCGGTCTCGGCGCCATCCTGCGTGACGTACACTTCACCGTGCTGAAACGGGCTCATCGTGCCCGGATCGACATTGATATAGGGATCCAGTTTGAGCAGGGTGACCTTGAGGCCACGGGCTTCGAGAATAGAGGCAAGGGACGCGGAGGCGATGCCTTTGCCCAGAGAGGACACCACACCGCCGGTCACGAATACGAATTTGGTCATTTCAGTCCGTTTTGCAGAAAATATTACTACTGCGGAGATGACTTGGCGGGAGGGGGGTCGCCCCCGCCCATCTCAGAACCATACGTGAAAGTTTCCCCGCATACGGCTCCAAGCTGATGCCATTAGTCACACCCTAACGGGTGTCTACTTTATCAGCGTCTGGCTATGGTTACCAGCCGGAGCCTACCCCGATCAGTGAGCGATAGTGAGCGGCAATATTACGATGGCGCTCGATAATTCAGCACACTTTCCGGCATATCTCATACGGGAATGCGAATTGTCATTCCTTTTCGTAACCAGTAACGATTTCGCCGTCTTGCGTAGTCGACCGGTCACTAGCATCAAGACGATGAGATCGCTGCTGTTCTTGTTGTTTTTGCCTTCGTCACGCTCGCGCGACGGCTGGGCCTGGGCGGGATCAAGGCAGTGCTGGTAGAAAATCTGCGCCTCTCCAGCAGCTACTCTGGGTCATTGATCCGAGACAGGCACTAAGTAATTGGTAGGTGTGGGCCGTGCAAGATTTGAACTTGCGGCCAACTGGTTAAAAGTCGGGATCGGAAACTACAACATATTTAAAATCAATACTCTGCAACGCTCGCCAATTTTTAATGAAGTCACAGAAAGCCTTAAATTAAGATGATCCAATTTAAGACAGCTACGAAATAGCTACGTTGAGAAATCGTGGAATCACGATTGAAAGTTAACACAGCGTCGCAGATTCAGAAATTTCTTCGTCTCCATCCCTGATGGCGTCCCCAAGGGAATTTATTGCTCGCCTAGCGCCTGGCGCAGCGTAGCCAGCGGCAGGAAAAGCTTGTGCGGATCGTCGGGCAGCGAGAGAAATCCGAAGCGGCGGTAGTAGCGGCTCGCCGCCTCGTCCTTGGCGTCCACGAAAAAACCGATGATCCCGGCGCTGTCGGCCACTTGCAGCGCCCGACGCATGGCATGGATCATCACCAACGCGCCCAATCCTTCGCGCTGTCGGGATTGGGCTATGGCCAACCGCGCGAGTTTGACGCCGTGGGCTTTGGTGGGGTACTTCTTGGCGTAACGCGGTGGCAGGGTATCGGTGATGATCTCCGCCAGACTCACAGTCACATACCCCAGAATATCATCGGGCGCCTCGTCATCGACCAATACCTCCGTCCGCGACAGCCCTTTGTCGGTGTGTTGCCGGGCGGTATGTCGAAGATAGTCGTTGAGCTCGGGGTTACCGCAGTCGAAGCCTCCGCGGTTGTGCTGGCGACCTAAGAGCTCAATCCTGAGCATTCAGGGACGAGCGCTTGTAGGCAGCGACTGCTTTCTTCAACCGGGCATTGGGGGACGGGGGGTTGTTCAGGGCCTTGAAGAACACCTGAGCATCGCGGCGGCTCAAGCGGATAAATCGCTCCCGCTCCAGCACCGCGTGCGCTTCCTTGAGCGCTGCCTGCACCACGAACTGGTTCAATGTCGAGCCCGACAAGGCGGCGGCCTCCTCGAGTGTCTTGCGTACCGGCTTCGGCACGCGCGAACTGATGCGTTCCTTGGTTGTGTCCAACATGGCTTTACCTTTATGCGAATCGATTATGTCACAGTGTAGCACAACGGTGCCATTTTGGCACCAGTTCAGTGAACCGTCGGAATAGCACAAAACCACGCCGTTTACGGCCAGGTATCCACATCCTCAGGTGCGTCCCGATCATATCTGCCCTGATGTCCTGATCGTCCCATCTCGCGGCGGCGCGGCTCAAAGTCGGACTCGGGAACTACAACATATTCAAAATCAATACTCTGCAACGCTCGCCAATTTTTAATGAAGTCACAGAAAGCCTTAAATTAAGATGATCCAATTTAAGACAGCTACGAAATAGCTACGTTGAGAAAATCGTGTTGAGAGCTAATGTTGAGGGCTAATATGGGGTCGCAGGTTCAGAAATTGATTTGTCGCCATCCCTGATAGCATGGGTGTTTTAATCATGCCACGAACAAGCTTGACCCATCCTGTCCATAGCGAATTATTATTCTTTCCATTAAAGGGCTGCCGAGGCCACCCCATTTTATTTGACGCGCCCGGAGAGCCTCGAACTCCCGACTACCTGGTTTCGGAGCAGTTGCTCGGTAGACAACATAAACTGTTGATTATTGGTACATGGGGGACGACAGAAAAGAACAGCCAGTGGGACGATCGCGGTCAATCGCCGCTAACTTGTTGTTTTTTAAAATGGTGGGCCGTACAGGAGTCGAACCTGTGACAAACTGGTTAAAAGCTGGTTACCCGAAACGGTATATGTTATTGATGGTACATAAAATTTTTAGGTCGCAGTGTGCTACAAAAACATGCGTTAGCTGGGGCTAACTCATTGATTTGCCGTGATGGTGATGGGCTGAGATTCAAAGCACATTATGTTTAGTGTAGGTCACGACAATCCATACCAGTGTCACCACGTTGAGATACGTTCTGTGCGATGATGTTCTGCGGCACGCTTGGTTGACAGGTGCCTGGATGTCACACTGGCGTGGGTTTCAGACGCCGGTGGCGATGTGATTGGTAATTCCATTAGGCACAGCCCCAATTATATGCAAAAACCTTGCCTTTTTGTCTGTTTCTGCATATAACTGGGGCATGGCTTCCCTCGACAAATACCTCGACGAACAGCTGGCTCGCGGCCGCGCCTACTTCTCTCGGGAAGAAGCATTGAAAGCACTTGGCCTGAGTCCGGAGGCATTCATTGCCGCCGCCACCCGATTGGCCAGGAAGCACCGGCTGGCGAGCCCCCGTCGCGGCTTCTACCTGATCCTGCGGCCAGAGGATCAAGTGACCGGGGCACCCGACCCAGTACGGTGGATCGATCCGCTGATGAATTACCTCGGTCTCGACTATCGAATTTCCCTGTTGCGGGCGGCCGCCTTTCATGGCTCCTCACATCAGGCGGTGATGATCTTTCAGGTGGTCGTTCCGAAACAACTTCGGGCTATCGAGATCGGCCGCCATCGACTTCAATTCATCTACCAAGCCCCCGCTGCCTTCTCCAAGACCAATTTGCTTGATTGGCTGGGGCAAATGAAAAGCGAGGCGGGTTTCGCCAAGGTGGCGGGCGTGGAACTCACCCTCCTGGATTCCGCCCGCTACTTCCACAAGGCCGCCGGCATCGGTGGCGTGGCCCAGATGGCCAAGGATATCGGTGCGCGTGCCGATCCGCGCAAGCTGGCGAAAGCCGCAGCGGCCTACGAAAACTCGGCCGTTCGCCGGCTCGGGTATCTGCTGGACCGCGTCGGCCATGCGCGCCAGGCAAAAATCCTGGAGTCCTTCGCCAAGAAGGCCAAATCGATGAAGCCCCTGGATCCCTCCGTCAAACCACTCATCGGGTCTCGGGTTGATCGGCACGAGAAAGATTCCAGGTGGATGCTCGTGATCAACGAACCCGTGGAGATCGACTTTTGATTCCAGCCTCCTACCTTCAGGAGTGGAGCACCAAAGCACCCTGGCCGGATTCGAGGCAGGTCGAACAAGACCTGATCATCTGCCGCGCACTGTGTGACCTGTTCAATGCGCCGAAGCTGGAGGGAAAGATTGCCTTTCGTGGGGGCACAGAGATCAACAAGTTACTTTTCCGACAGCCCCTGCGCTACTCGGAAGATATCGACCTGGTTCAAATGCAATCGGAGGCCATCGGCCCCACAGTCGATGCCATTCGTGATGCGCTTTCGTGGCTGGGCAAGTGCCAACGAGCCCAAGCCGGGCACTCGATGCACCTGGTGTTCAAGTTCACACCCGAAGCCGATCCGGAAACCACGCTCAAACTAAAGGTCGAGATCAATACCCGTGAGCATGAAAGCCTGTATGGCATCAGGAAATATCCCTTCGAGGTCGATAGCCGCTGGCACCGGGCGAAAACCGAGATCGCCTCCTTCGAACCCGAGGAACTCTTCGGGACAAAGCTCCGGGCATTGCTTCAGCGGCGCAAAAACCGCGACCTGTTCGATTTGAATGAGGGGCTAACGCAGCTCTCGATGAACCCCGACAAACTCATCGCCTGCTTCGAGCATTATCTCTCCCTTGAGAGAAAGCCGATCACGCGCGCCGCCGCCGAACAGCGAATGCTGGAGAAACTTACACGGAGTCTGACGGAAGATATTGCGCCGCTGCTGCCGGCAGGCGTCACATTTACCGAGGACGATGCCGTCGATGCTTTCGGCAAAGTCTGGACAGCACTGGTTGCGCGGATTAAAGGTGATCCATGGAAGCTAACGGACAAGGTCGTCGAAGAACTTCGCCAGAAGGTGCATCCGAACCTGCTGGGCAGAAGCTCCGCCTGATACTCACATATTGCAGCACACCTGAAATTAATCCACAGTTGCGTTGAACAGTAACCCGGTTCGTTCGACATCTCACGACATGACGGCGCATCTCATCGGGTTGATGTTTTTTTATTCTGACCGATGCAAAAAGAGCCGGGCAGGGTACGAGAGTGGAAGTGAAACATTTGATTTCCTTCGAGCATGAGATATCAAAATGCGTATTTTTAGTGTAGTTCTTGCTTTTTTGTTGGTGTACGGAAGTACTACAGTAGCTTCTAATCCACCTCTCCCCTGTCGGCACGATTATTTTTCTGTCCGCAGATTGCTGCCCATATCACACCCGCACTGCGCGACACAATCGCACGGACCAAGTGCCAGGGCGTTTGATCTGGCTCACGGCATTGCTCTCCTTGGGCGCGGACGGTTTGCCGGCCTGGGCCCGCATCACATGCAACATACGAGGAACCTGCCGAATAGCACAACGGGACGGGATGATGCGTTGTAACCGATTGATAATTGGTGGGCCGTGCAAGATTTGAACTTGCGGCCAACTGGTTAAAAGTCTGACCTTGCCGACCCGCGAAACTTTTCCGCATATTCAAGTACCAGCTTCCATGATGGTTCGTCTGTATGCGCGGCATAGGGTTCACATACCCACCGATCGCCGATGGCGGCAAGTTCGTCATCGGCGTACACCAAGGGCAGACGCTCCCTCTCCCACGGCGGGATGCCGGCTTCTTGCAGCAGCTTTTTCAGTTTGTGGTGATGACGACGACCTGCCAGCTGGCACGTTTCGCCCCCCTGACGCAGTCGAACCGTCAGCCGAGTATTCCCAATCCGCTCACGTGAAAGACCAGCACCGACAACAGGTTCAGAACGCAACCGCAGTCCACTCCCGGGAATCTCCAGCGACATCAATGGGTCCCACGAAAGACACAAGGCAGTGTCGAGCGGTCCGCGCGCCGGGAACGCCACCAGTTCATCATGGAAGCGATGTACGTCGGTTCCTGGCCAGCGAATGAGCGCATGCCGTGAGCGCGGTTCATTTTCTGTCAACGCCATAATCTGATCGAGATGCATGGTCGAAGGCGCCTGGAGTCCCTGTGCCCGCAGCCAGTATCGAATCAGATTGCGCCGGCGCGGAGGCGGTAATCGCCGCAGCGCTGCCACCGAAAGCGCTGTACCGGAGCTGGCACGGCACGACAAAATATCCGTCGCGGCCAGCTCGTCAAGCAACCCCGCCGCTTCCGCCGCATGCCGCGCCGAACGCGCCAATTGACGCGCCGCGCCGGGCCAACGCTCCCCGACCAACGGGAAAATCCGGTGCCGCAAGAAGTTGCGCGCCAGACGGGTATCCTGATTACTGGTGTCTTCAATCCAGCGCAACCCATGGGCTTTTGCATATGTTTCGAGTTCATGGCGCGTAAATTCCAGCAATGGGCGCGCCAAATGGCCGGCGGAGAATTCCACCAGCACCGGCATGGCCGCAAGCCCCTGCACCCCCGCTCCACGCAAGAGTTGCAACAATACGGTCTCCGCCTGGTCATCCACATGATGCGCCGTCAGTATCACCTCGCCAGCGCCCACATGTCGGGCCAGGCGCGTATAACGCGCGCGCCTGGCGGCGGCCTCCAGGCCCTCTTCGTGAATTTTACGGACGTCAACGCGCTCCACGAGGCAGGACACACCCAGGCCAGCACAGACCTGCACGCAGTGTTGTGCCCACGCGGAGGAATTCTTCTGCAGGCCGTGGTCGATATGCACAGCGGTGATACCAGAGCGCAAGGGATCGCGCAGCGCACACAGCGCATGCAATAAAACATGGGAATCGAGACCGCCGCTGAAGGCGATTTTCAGCGGGGTATCGGGGGTGATGCCAAGGCGGTCGGCCAGAACGCGCGCCAGCGCCTGCGGAGAAAAAGAACTGTCAGTGTTCGTCAAATTCACCGAAGTGCATCAGCCGATGGATTTCGTTAAGCGGCCTTTACCACCGTCCTGATATCCACGTGGAGCGCTTTCTTTATTGCTACCAGGATCGCCGAAAGATTCTCCATCGTCGGATTCCCGGATTTCGAGAGCATACGATGCAGACTCTTGCTAGATTTGTGGACTTTCTTGGAAAGCGTCTCGAACCCCACCGTCGCGTTTACGAGGTCGCGCAGGATGAGTTTTGCCGTGGCCGGCTCGCCGTTGAGGAAAAGCGTGAGCGCCTCGTCGAGCAGTGCCTGGGCGAATGCCGGATCGCGTTTGACCCGTGCGATCACGGTTTCTTTAAAATCTCGGGTTAGTGCCATAACATCACCTCGGTTTCGTTTCTCTTGCTTTCCATCGCTTGTAGTCTCCCCACAGCGCGGCAGCGCGCTCGATGTCCTTCTGTTGCCCCTTCTTCGTACCACCACCCAGCAAGACAATGATCTTCAGACCATCTTTCGCCAGGTATATCCGGTATCCCGGTCCCCAATCGATTTGATACTCTCCAATCCCGCGAAACCACTTAACATTCGATAGGTTTCCCTGCTCCATGCGAACTTTGGCAGTTGTTACCTTCGCCGCCGCGGTGGCATCCAGTCTATCGAACCATTCCGCATACGGGCTTGTTCCGTCTTCGCGGAGCAGTTCGAGAACTTGGAGAGTCATGAATCAATAGTAACTTATATGTTGACTATAAACAAGCGTCCTAATCGTTGCCTTGTCTGAACAAGTTGGGCTCACCCAACGAAAAGCTTGAGCTGCGCCGGCCTCAGTGGTTTCAGGAAACTGGTGCTCTGTCCCCGGCGTCCGCACGAGCCTAGTTTCAAGTGATCGCGCAGCGCACACAGCGCATGCAATAAAACATGGGAATCGAGACCGCCGCTAAAGGCGATTTTCAGTGGGGTATCGGGGGTGAGGCCAAGGCAGTCGGCAAGAACGCTCGCCAGCGCCGGCGAAGAAAAAGAACTATTAATGTTCGTCAAATTCACCGATCGGAATGAACAAGATGTGAAACCGGCTACTATCTAGTCGATCTCTTTTTTGCAGGAAGTTTCGCGATCTCGGCAACCATCCGCAGCGCTTTGTTGACTGACCGGGCGTCGGGAAACATGGCGGCTACATCCGGCTCAAGGCGCACGATATTAGTACCGCGCGCGTACTTGGCTGCGTACTTGCCGCGTTTTCCTTTGCTGAAATCGTATTCTGGGAGCATATTGGGCTTCATCGTCACACCGCTAATCTTCGTAGTCTTTGCGTTCCTTGGTTGTGGCCGGTCTTGCACTGACGATCCTAATTCGATCACCACGATCAGAATGTACCACACCAATAGCCTTCCGCTCGATGACATGCCGATCGTCACAAAACGGTCTTCGGCATGCGAATGCAGCGGATCTAGCACAGTGACCGACAAGGTATCACCAAACACGGTGCTCGCCTCCTCGAACGACACGGCGTGCTTTTTTAGATTGGCCAGCGCTTTGTTGTTGTCCCATTCAAATGTCAGTTCCATTGCGTCACTCTCACCTAAATCCTTCCAGGCAGAAAAGAATGTGGCCTTTGACACACCAAGATCAGCTGGGGTATCGGGGTGAGACCAAGGCAGTCGGCAAGAACGCTCGCCAGCGCCGGCGAAGAAAAGAGTTATTAATGTTCGTCAAATTCACCGAAGTGCATCAGCCGGTCATAACGCTGTTCGAGCAGACGTTCAATCGGAACGGCGCCGACCTTGTTGAGCGTGGAAACCAGCGCCGACCGGAGTGTCTTGATCATGGCCTCGGGCTCACGGTGTGCTCCGCCCAGCGGCTCCGGCACGATTTCATCCACGAGACCAAGCCGGTTCAGACTATCTGCGGTAATGCCCATCGCCTGTGCCGCCTCCGAGGCCTTGTCGGCCGAGCGCCACAGAATCGAGGCGCAACCCTCCGGTGAAATCACCGAGTACGTGGCGTACTGCAGCATCAACAGGCGGTCGCACACGCCGATGGCCAGTGCTCCACCTGACCCGCCCTCGCCGATCACCACACTGATGATTGGCGTGCGCAGTTTCGCCATGACATACAGATTGCGTGCGATGGCCTCGCTCTGGCCACGTTCCTCCGCGCCCACGCCCGGGTAGGCGCCCGGTGTGTCGATCAGCGTAATCAGCGGCAGGTGGAACCGCTCGGCAAGATTCATCAGGCGCATCGCCTTGCGGTAACCCTCCGGACGCGGCATGCCGAAATTGCGCCGCACCTTCTCGCGCGTATCGCGGCCTTTCTGGTGGCCCACGACCACGACCGGCCGACCCTCCAGACGGGCCAGACCGCCGACGATGGCCGGGTCATCGGCAAACACACGATCGCCATGCAGTTCTTCAAAATCGGTAAACGTCTGGGCCACGTAATCGAGCGTATAGGGACGCAGCGGATGACGCGCGAGCTGTGAAATCTGCCACGGCGTCAATGATGTGAAAATCGATTCGGTCAGCTTGCGGCTTTTGACACGCAGCTTGTTGATCTCTTCGTTGAGATTGATATCACCGCCCTTGCCGGCAAAATGCAGGGCCTCGATCTTGGCTTCAAGGTCGGCAATGGACTGCTCAAAATCGAGATAATTCTGATTCATGGGTGAATCGCTGCCTCAAACTCAACATTTAAAAAATGCAAACAATGCTAGCGGTAGATCAGCTGGACGTTTTGCTCACCCGCCAGCCGGGAAAGCTGCTCCATGACCGAACTGGTGGGGCTGATCTTCCACTGCTCGCCCAAGGCGATCTCCGCCTCCGCTTCCGGGCATTGATACTGTAGGTAGACCGGACACGTACCGCGTGCCACCGGTTCGAGAATCCCTTTAAGTTCCTCGACAAACCTGTTTCCGGCCTGTTCGGCACTCAGGCTGATAACCAGGCGCGTGCTGAACGCGGCACGCGCTTGTTCTATATTATAGAGCTTCTCGGCGGACATTTTGAACCCGCCGGTATATTCATCGACACTCACATGGCCTTCCACCACCAGCAGACTGTCTTTGACGAGCAATTCACGGTATTGCGTGAAAATATCAGAAAACACCGCCAGCTCAAGACGCCCGGTACGGTCGTCGAGGGTCACAAATGCCATCCGGTCGCCGCGCTTGGTTTGCATGGTGCGCTGCGCCACCACGAGACCGGCCACCACAATGGTGCTCTCATTCGTCGGTTTCAGGTTGGCAAGCGTTGCGTCCGTGATTTTTGCCAGCTCCTCGGCATAGCGCGCGATCGGATGCCCCGTCAGGTACAGCCCGAGCGTCTCTTTCTCTCCTTCCAGTCGTTGATCCTCGCTCCACTCCGGTACGGACTCATAGACATGGGCATCCGTCGATGCCTGACTCATACCGAAAATGTCCACCTGCCCGGTTGCGAGATTACTGCTGTGCTGGTCGGCCACCGCCACGGCGGCATTGAGTGAAGCCATCAACGCCGCACGATGCGTGCCCAATCCGTCCAGCGCCCCGGCACGAATCAAGGATTCCAGCACACGCCGATTGACCTTGCGCAAATCGATGCGCTGGCAGAAATCGAACAGGTCCTTGAACTGGCCGTGCTCGTTTCGGTTTTGCAGGATGGCGTCGATGGCGGCCTGGCCCAGGCCCTTGATCGCGCCTAGTCCGTAAAGAATGGTCGTGTTGTCCAATGGAACAAAGTGATACTCACAGCGATTGATATCCGGCGGCAAAATTGTGAGCTTCATGTCGCGGCATTCGGCGATCATGGTCACCACCTTGTCGGTCTTGTCCATATCCGCCGACAACACCGCGGCCATGAACGCCGAAGGATAATGCGCCTTCAACCACGCCGTCTGGTAGGCAATGAGCGCATAGGCCGCGGAATGCGAACGGTTGAAACCGTAACCGGCGAATTTTTCAATCAAGTCAAAAATGTCAGCGGCAAGCTTGGGATTGACGCCGCGCTGCTCCGCACCCTTGACGAACACATCGCGCTGCATAGCCATTTCTTCCGGCTTCTTCTTGCCCATGGCGCGGCGCAGCAGGTCGGCGCCGCCTAGTGTGTACCCGGAAAGCACCTGGGCGATCTGCATTACCTGTTCCTGATACAGGATCACGCCATAGGTCGGCTTGAGGATAGGTTCCAGACTGGAGTGCGGGTACTTTACCGCCACACGCTTGTGCTTGCGGTTGATGAAGTCATCCACCATTCCCGATTGCAACGGACCAGGCCGGAACAATGCTACCAACGCCACGATTTCCTCAAAGTTGTCCGGCTTCAGCCGCTGGATCAGATCCTTCATGCCGCGCGATTCCAGCTGGAACAGGGCCGTGGTGCGGCAGGATTTAAGCAGCGCAAAGGTCGCGGGATCGTCGATGGGAAGCTGTTCGATGACAATCGGCGGCTCGCCCTTCTGCGCACGTTCCCTGTTGATGGTTTTGACCGCCTTGTCGATGATCGTCAGGTTACGCAGACCGAGAAAGTCGAACTTCACCAGACCGATCTTCTCGACGTCGATCATGTCGAGCTGCGTGACAAACTGGCTGCTCCCCTGTTCGCAATAGAGCGGCATGAAATCGGTCAGTGGTGAAGGGGCGATGACCACGCCCGCGGCATGCTTGCCGGCGCTGCGCGCGAGTCCTTCGAGAACCTTGGCCGTGTCGATCAGAGCGCGCACGTCCTCTTCCTTCTCGTAGCGTTCGCGCAGCATGGGCTCCTGCTCCAGCGCCTTGTCGAGCGTCATGTCGAGTTCATGCGGGATGAGCTTGGCGATCTTGTCGACATAGCCGTAGGGGTGATCCATGACGCGCCCGACATCGCGCACCACGGCCTTGGCCGCCATGGTGCCATGGGTGATGATCTGGCACACCTTGTCAGCGCCGTAACGTTCCGTGACATAACCGATCACGCGGTCGCGCCCTTCGATGCAGAAGTCCACGTCAAAATCCGGCAATGACACACGCTCCGGGTTCAGGAAGCGTTCAAAGAGAAGATCGTATTTGATCGGATCGAGTTCCGTGATGCCGAGACAATAGGCCACCAGCGAACCCGCGCCCGAACCACGGCCGGGACCGACCGGAATGCCGTTGTCCTTGGCCCACTGGATGAAATCGGCCACGATCAGGAAGTAGCCGGGAAAACCCATCTTGCCGATCGTGGCCAGCTCAAGGTCTAGACGATCGGTGTACGTCTTATGATCGGCCTCGAGCTGCGCCGCCGGCAGGAGTTTGAGGCGTAGCTCGAGCCCCGCCTCCGTCTTCTGCCGCAATAACTCATCGATACTCAGGCCCTGTGGCAAGGGGTAGGCCGGAAGGTAGTTACGCCCGAACTCAAGGCGGAAATTACAGCGCCGCGCAATCTCCACGGTATTGTCCAAGGCCTCGGGAATGTCCTGAAACAGCTCGGACATTTCCTGGGCGCTGCGGAAATACTGCTGTGTCGTGTACCGCCGTGGACGCCTACTGTCCGTCAGCACCCGGCCGTCCTGGATACAAACCCGCACTTCATGGGCCTCAAAATCACCCGTTTGCAGGAACATGACGTGATTGGTGGCCACCACGGGAAGCTCAAGAACCCGGGCGAGATGCACGGCCGCGTGATTGTAATCTTCCTGTAACGGCTGGCCGGTTCGCTGTAGTTCCAGATAAAAACACCCCGGAAACCATTGCTGATACCCGCGCGCGAGATCCTCTGCCAACATCTTATTGCCGGACAGCAGGGCCTGGCCGATATCGCCCTCCTGGGCGCCGGAAAGTGCGATCAGTCCCGCTACGGAACCGTCGAACCAGGACTTGCTCAAGCAAGGCTTGCCGGAATGCTGACCATCCGCATAGGCCCGCGTCAGCAACCGACAGAGGTTACGGTAACCCAGGGTGCTTTGGCATAACAGCACCAGCCGGTACGGTTTGTTCGGGTCTGCCGGGTTCTCGAGCCACACATCGGCCCCGAGAATAGGCTTGATCCCCACGGAAATGGCGGCCTGATAGAGTTTGACCATGCCAAAGAGATTGGCGAGGTCTGTTATAGCAACGGCGGGCATGCCCTCACGGGCAGCCGCCTGCACCAGATCCTCGATACGGACAATGCCGTCCGCAAGAGAAAATTCGGTATGGATGTGTAAATGGACGAAGGGTCGGCTCACGGCCGGTATTTCACAGCAAATCCCCCTGCCAGGGAAGCAGAAAATTTCCTATCCGGTTTAGTGCCTTACAGCATGGGGTGCATTCTTTCCATTAGGTTTTTTTGCCCGGACAGATATAATGCGCTATAGAACATGCGGTTTTTGACGGCTCAGAGAACAAGCTCTAGATATATAATGAACATCTCAGAAGTCATTTCCCACCCCCGCTTCAGGCAGTGGGCGCCCAGTGTCCTTAATTCTGGACTATTGCTCCTACTAACGGCAAGCCTCGCTCAATGGACCTGGCTCTTCGTCAAACCCACCCTGGCGCCGGTGCTGACGGCGCCGCCATCAAGCACGACGAACACCAATACATTCTCGGTCCAGCCGTTGCTGGCGGCCCATCTGTTTGGCCAGGCCAGCCAGGAGCTAACAGGGCGTCTGGGTACCCTCCCCATCAGCAGCCTGAATCTCGTCCTTACCGGTGTGATCGCCGCCAGTAACGGCGGTTACGCGCTAATCTCTGTCAATGGCCAGCCGCAGGAGTCATATACTGTCGGCCAGAGCGTCACCTCAGGCGCGGTGTTACAGGCAGTATATTCCGACCGGGTGGTCATCCAGCGCAATGGGGTCATGGAGAGCCTGCTCCTTGAGGGGACGGATAAATCGGCGCCAGTATCATCGGAGCCGTGGCAACCGTCCGTCAGCGGGCAACCACCGGCAGAGAACGCCACCGTTCGCGAAACCGGGTCCAATCACTATATTATTGAACGGGACCAGCTGGCGGCACAGATGCGGACGCCCGATTTCCTGAAACAGGCCACGATGGTTCCATTCAATGGCGGCGGGTTCCAGGTAAGACAGATACAACCCGGTTCGCTCTATGAGAAACTGGGATTGCATGCGGGAGATATCGTCAAATCCATCAATGGACAAGCCCTCAACTCGGTCGAAGATGCCATGAAGCTTTACCAGCAGATGGCGGACCTCAGCGCCGTGCAGATGGAAGTTCAGCGCGGGGGCAAACCCGAGTATTTGTATTACCAGTTTACTCAGAACTAGAAGGAAAACAGTTTGAACCGAATCAGCGTATCTATTCTGAGTGTCGTGATCAGCGGACAACTCGCTGTCATGCCATTGGTACAGGCCGCGGAATCAGAGACGGCGCCGGCCACGGGCCCGGAATCCACTGGCCGGGGACTTCCAAATCCGGCACAACCATCGACGCCCAGCGGATCGACAGCAGCGCCGTTTGCACGCGGCATGGGCCGGTCGACAGCGATCACACCCGGTTTAACGCCGCTGCCCAGGCCACCTCAAGCGTTCACGCCGACAGCACCCACCTCAGGTGCGCCCTCCGGGAACCAGGCCATGCGGCCCGGCGAGATGATGTTCAACTTCCAGGACGCGGACATCCAGGCGGTGGTGAAAACCGTTTCACAGATCACGGGGAAAAATTTCCTGATCGATCCGCGCGTCAAAGGCAAGCTCACGATCATCTCGACCCAGCCGGTCTCCCGGAGCGCGGTGTACCAGATTTTTCTCGCGGCGCTCAAGGCACAGGGATTCACGACAACAGAGGGTCCGGCGGGACTGCTCAAGATTATTCCGCTTGGCGATGCCAAGCAGAGTGCCGAAGTCACTAGCGGAGAACCACCACGACGCGGTGAACAAACCATTACCCACATCGTCACCGTGCAGCACGGTTCCGCCACACAGATGGTCCCGCTGCTGCGGCCACTCATGGCACCCACCAGCCAGCTCGCGGTTTACCCCCCGGGGAACGCACTGATCATCACCGACTACGCGGATAACATCCGCAATCTGTTACGCATTGTAGATATTCTCGACCAGCGCGGAAATGCGGAAATCACCATCGTGCCGCTGCGGTACGCCTCGGCCGTCGATATCGCCGAGGTCATGATCCGCCTCTA
>JBGPBL010000065.1:0-14840 GCA_041481225.1 Sulfurifustaceae bacterium
ATTCCCAGCACGCCGTAGACCAGCACCACGACTTCCCAGCGCGATGCCTGCGACGCCTTCAGTGACAGCACCTCCTCGGTGGGGGAGCGCGCCTCCAGTCGCACGGCGTCGCGGTGCCCGCTACAACGGCCGCAGGCGTGACACGCGGTCGCCAAGGAGAGATGCCGGACATCGACAAGCGGCGCGCAATCGACTGCGGGTGTGTGACGCGGCGCATGACGCCAAGCGTCCGCGTCGGCACGGAAATGCACCGGGGCAAGACGCGCGAGCAAGGCGAACACGCCATGGGCCGGACATACGTGCCGGCACCAGACACGCTTGCCGCGGCCGTACACCAGACCCACGCCGACCGCCATCACGGTCGACCCGCCCAGGATCAGCAACGCTGCCTTGGGGTATTCGTACACGCTCACGAGCTGACCGAAGACCGTGGTCATGACGAACGCGACGAAGGGCCAGCCGCCCCAGCGCATCCACCGCGGAATCGCGCGGCCCAGACCGTGGCGACTAGCCAGTTCCGTGAGCGCGCCTTCGGGGCAAAACACGCCGCACCACACCCGGCCTACCAGCATCATGCTGACCATCACGAACGGCCACCAGATACCCCAAAACACAAACTGGGCGAACAGCGTCACATTGTCGTAGACATGCGCGTACCGCGGCGGCAGTGGCCGGAACGCCGGATAGACAACCAAGGCAAGATAAAACACCACCACCGTCCACTGGATACCCTGGATGACGGAACGGTTGCGCTGCATGGCGTCGCCCAAGGATTGCAGCCAACCATCACGGCGCCGGGTGAACGTAATGGGCCTGACGATTTCGATTTCGGTATCCATGCTGGTCGGGTCAATGCCTGTTTTGGATTATGGTTCTCAAATCATTTCACCACGATCTGGCTTTTCGCCGTATCGGGATGAAACTCGCCGAAAAAGGGATAGACCCCCGGCTTGAGCGCAGGAAACACCAGGAAGGAAGTCGACCCCGCCGCCAGCACTTTTTCCTGGCGTGGGTTGTCGGATTCAAACTCCTCCGGACCAGGCCCCTCGTTGGTGATGACAATCTTGAAGCGGGCGCCGGCGGGCGCCTCAATGGTCTCCGGGTAGAAACGGCCGTTCTTGGCCGTGAGCTTCAACGTGAGCAGCTCCTCGGCCACCGCGAGCCCGGGGCTAGCGGCGAGCCACAGCGTAGTGGCGATGACGAACTTGCGGTGCTTGCTCTTTCTGATGCCACATTCAACCATAGGGCCTGCCCTTTCTCGTCGTGAACCTTTCAGGATGACAACTCTCTACTGTGGTCAATCAATATGTGATCTGAGCGCGCAGACCGATCAAGTTCATGTCTTTGGCGCCATTGCCGGCGGGACGGCTGACATGCTGTAAGTCCGGCGACACCTCGAACTTCGCATGAATGCGCCAACGGTAGTACAACTCAATCAACTGCTCGGCGCCGCTCGCCGCGTAGCCAAAATCGGCGTTACCGTCAGCGTTGGCATCGAGGGTGGGCGCTTCCTTGCGGAAGTCGCTGCTCGTGCGCAGTTGTCCGACTGCCACACCCACGGCATCCGCGCCGCGGTCCCAGTAACTCCCACCGAACTCGGCGCCCAGCGTCAGCCCTCGGTCGAAACGCACCTTGCCCTTCGATTGATGCCCATACCGGCTGAACAGCGTCGTGGCGTCGCCCACGCGCTGGTCGACACTCAGCCCCCAGCCGGTGTGGATCTCGGTCGTTTTATTCGCCACGTTCGCGTAGGGCGTGGCTTGGCCGTTGCGCCAGAGGTAGAGCCGGTAGTTGCCGTTCAGGCCGCCGAAGAATTTCTGCGCGGTCTCGAACTGCGCGATGACGAAAGGTTTCGCGAAGCTGTCCGAGAACACCGCGCCATGGCCCGCGCCGAAGACGCCGAGCGAGGCGCCCCAGGTGATGGGTTTGGCCGTCTCGTTGTGGTAGGCGAATCGCATCCCTGGCGTGAAACCGAAGGCATCCACGCCCACGTCTCCGCCCGCATCGAGCAGCGGATTGTGCACGAACGCGGTGTTGAGGAAGCGCGTCGTCTCATCGTCGGCGATGGCGTTCTGGTCGAAGAACAGAAACGGGTCCATCTTGCCGAAATTGAAGCTGAGTTGCTCATGCGAGTTCGGCTTGAATCCGCCGAGCGGTAGCGGCACGTCAAGCTGGTACCAGGCCTGCGCGAGTAGCACCGTCGCGTCGTCATCGGGCCGCACACCCTGCACACGGAAGCCGGTGGCATTCACGCCCCCGAAGGCGGGCAGAATGCGCGTGAGCCCGTCGCCTTGGCCCATGCGGAAGTGGGCGAATAGTTTGCCTTCAGCATTGCCGACCTCGCCGCCGGGCAGGCTCACGGAAACGTCGGCGCGGTAGTTCCACTGGCTTTCGCTTGATCCGTTGGTGGTGGCGCCACCGCCTGCATGTTGCGCAACCGTCGTGAACGAGACACCCGTGGTAATACCTTCGAGCGACTCGATCGTACGTGCCTGCTTCTGCATCGAAAGCGCCTGGAACTCGACGGCCTTCAGGCGCGTGGCGAGATCGGGTTCGTTTTCACTGATACGCTCGCCTTCCAACGCCTTCTCCAGTTCCTCATTCTTTTTCTCAAGCCGCTTGATGCGTTCGAGCAGCTCCGCGTTCGACGGCTCGGCGGAGTACACCGGCATGGCGCAAGCGAGCGCGAGGCCGATGGCGGCCTGCGCGCCGCGACACCAAGGCGGCACCTGCATCAATAGCCCCCCTTCTTGCCGATGCCGGCGAAGGTGAAATCGTATTCCACCGTGAAGGTCTTAAACCAAGGACGCACACCGGTCAGGCGATCGGTATGACGCCCGAAATGTTTGCCGCTGAGGTTTTCCGGGGCATTTGGCGGATAGATCGTGTATTTCACGTGATACTTTCCGGGACCGGCGAGTTTGACGTTGTCGCCATAATGCGGGCCGTCGTTCGCCACCATGGGCATGTAGTCACCGGATGTCTTCCAGTTACTGTCATCCTTGCTGAGCTCGTACTTGATCAACAGGTTAGGAATCCACACGCTCTCGGCAAAGCCGTTCGGGTTTTGGGCGAGGGCGCGCACGTCCGCCTCCATGTGGATATCCGACTCGGCGGCCTTGCGCATCATGCCTTCCGGCTCCATCTCGACCGGCTGCAGGTAGACGGCAGAGATCTCCATGCCGTGGCGCTGCTGCGGCGCGCCGATCGGATATTCCACCGCCGCGGCGATGGTGGGCATGACTGTCAATGCCAACAACGTGTAAATAGCCATTCTTCTGTTAAATGAAGTCATATCATGAATTTCCTGGGTGAAACCACATGGATAGCCACTAATCCAGGCGGTTGCGCCGCCATGAATCTGCCTCAATAAAATTCCCACTCGATCCTGGCGCGCACAACCTGCTGTTCGGTTGCCTTGGTCAAACCATAACCAATACCAAAACCGGCAAATAGCCCATGACCAAACTTAATATCGACCGCGGGAGAGAGCAGTTGTTTCTGCTGATCTTTGCTGTCGAAATTGCGGATCAACCCAAAGTCACCGAAGAGATCCAAGCGTGGGTGCCAGCGCTCATTCATGCGGTAAATCAGTGAGGCGGCATACTGAAATTCCCAGCCGGCTCCTGCCTCTATTCCTCGGACCACCTTCTCAAACATGGGATTGAAGTCGAACGTCCACTTGTCGAAATCCTTTTCGAGGATGCCGCGCAATTCGAATTCGGCATCATTGACATCTCTTCTCGGGAACTCCATCTCCGCATACAGCCCGAGATCAACCGGCAGTTCACCTTTTTCATAAAAGCGCGTCCGATAACGCACACGGTTGGCGACCCGATCAAACTCGCCATCACGGGGGCGGGCGTAATCCACATAGGCCGCCACTTCCGATTTATCCGTGACTCCGTAGACCGCCTCAAAACTGCTGCGCGTCAGGCCTTTGTTGGCCCCGGGTGTTTCTTCTTCTTTGGTTCCCCGGCGACTGTAGGTCATACGGTTTTCCACCTCGACCTCGCCTCTGGCGGCGGTATTGTAGGGATAGGTCTCAAGTTCGAAATAATTCATGGCCTGGGCGGACATGCTGGCAAACAGAGCGATTCCACCCAACATACCTCCCGTCACCCCGTTACGATTGAATTTCATAATTTTTAACCAGCCCCCTTTAAATAGTAATGAGAAACATTCTCATTGATAATTTATAAAAATGCCCCTGCCGTATATTGCGCCGACAGGGGCATCAGTTCAGATCCTTTGTTTAAATTTCGGCAACGACCGCATTTGCGGGTTTACGCGCCGGAACACCGCTATAAGCACGCATAAGCATGGCAATGCCGCCAAGTGTCACGATATAAAACAGCACCTGTATTCCCATCGGACGATCGGTGTACCCGACAAGGGTTTGCAGCAATTTTCCTAGAAGACTCTTCTGCGGTAACAGGAACGACGTGTCCCACAGGGTGGGCGCCAGTGTCGGCAACATATCGGCTTGCACGAGAAATCCGGCCGCCTGCGACGCCATGCCGGCCGCCAACAGGGTAATCAACCAGCTGGTCGCGTTGAAGAGATACTTGCTCGGGATACGCAGCATGCCGAGATAGAGAAGCAATCCCATGCCCGCCCCCAATACCAAACCCAGCATCCCGCCGGTAAACATCAGGCCCACCTGCTCCTGCTGTGCCGCCGCGATGCCATAGAGGAACAACACCACCTCAGAACCTTCGCGCAGCACTGCGAGGCCCACCACCGCAACCAACATGTACATCGGGCGGTTCCCTGCCACCACGTCACGCCCCACGGCATTCATTTCCCTAGCGAGTTCGCGTCCATGACGGCCCATCCAAACGTTGTGCCAGCCCAGCATGATCACCGCGATGATCAAAATAGCGGCATTGAACAGCTCCTGGCCCATGCCAGACACGGCCGTGGCAATCGCCCCCGCAAACAGCGCCACGACCAGCGCCCCGCCCAGACCCACGGCGATGCCGGAGCCAATCCACAATCCGCGCCGTGCCAAGCCTTCACTGGCGGCGAGAACGATGCCGACAATGAGGGCGGCCTCGAGCACTTCGCGAAATACAATAATGGCGGTAGATAACATGATGACTTCCTCCATACTCTTTGCGCATCAAAAAATTATTTGGCGACAATCTTCCCCTTGGCTGTTTCCGGATGGAACTCACCGTAGAATCCGTAGGTCCCTGCCTTGAGCGGGCCGAGCAGGATATCAACGCTTTGGCCCGGCGTGGCGACCTTCTCACGATGCAGATCCGAACTCTCGAACTCTTCCGGGCCCGAGCCATCGTTCTTCATCACGATTTTGAATTTTATGCCGGCCGGCACCTCGAAGGTGTCCGGCGTAAAGTGTCCGTCTTTGGTGATCAAATTATAAACTGGCATATCGGCAGCCACAGCCACCGGCATCAAACCGAGCGTAAGCCAGGCCGCTGCGCCCAGTAGCGACAGACCCAAGATAGCCACGCGTGCAGGCGCAAGCTTATTCAACAACGTGTCTGCTTGTGAGGTGCGACAGTGACGCATGGTGTTCTCCAATTTCCAGATGTGCGATACCACGTATTATCCATATTCTGAATATGAATGCAAATCATTCTCATTTGTATTTATAAACTGAACGGCTAAGATATCAGGAAGGTGAGGTGGAGCTGGTTAATTATCCTTTCAGATCAGCGGGATATGAACCATGAGTGCAACCGTTACGAAACACTGAGTTCGAAGCGAGCCACCACCGGGGCATGATCGGAGGGCCGCTCATGGCGACGTGGCTCCGTGTCGATCTGACAGGCGCGGCAGTCTGCCGATAACGCCGCGCTGCACAGAATATGGTCGATGCGCAATCCAAGATTGCGCTTGAACCCGTTCATGCGGTAATCCCACCAACTGAAACTTTTTTCCGGCTGTTCGAATTTCCGGAACACGTCCACAAGGCCGAGTTGCACGAGCCGGTGAAACGCGGCGCGTTCCTTGTCGCTGAACAACACACGACCCTCCCACAGTTTGGGATCGTGAACATCGTTTTCTTCCGGAGCGATATTGTAGTCGCCGAGCATGACAAGCTTCGGATGACTTCGAAGCTCTGCGGCAAGAAATTTTTCCAACGCATCAAGCCAAGAAAGTTTGTAGGCATATTTGTCTGACCCCACTTCCTCGCCATTGGGTATGTACACATTGACCACGCGCACACCCGCAATGGTGGCAGCCAACAGGCGCTTCTGCGGTACTTGCGTCCCTAAAGGGGACTGCGCATCATCGACTCCCGGAAGCGATGCCATCACGGCGTCCACGGGTGTACGACTCAGCGTAGCCACACCGTTATAGGTTTTTTGACCGGCAAAAACCGCATGGTACCCCGCACCGCGAAATGCCTCGGCGGGAAAATCTCCATCCGTGACCTTGGTTTCCTGCAGGCACAGAACGTCGGGGGATTCTTTCCCTAACCATTCCAACACCTGCGGCAAACGTACGCGGACGGAATTAACATTCCAGGTAGCAATCTTCATGGGGTGACATTTGACCGGCTGTTGGTCTGCCGATCAAGGCAACTGGAAAAAATATTTCAAACCGGATAGATGGGGCTACTTTTCTTCTGTTTCCGGCTGCTCGCTGTCTTCCTTCTTGGTCGCTGACCCGACTTTCGGATAACCGGCCTGATCCAGTTCGCCTTCAAGCAGGGACTCCATGTAACCGTTCATCACCTTCTCGCCAATGGTAATCGTGGGCACCGACAAGGAGCCGGATTTTTTCTTGAGCTCCTCCTGCAACTTCGGATCGCTTTCCACGTTCTTTTCCGAGTAGGGAACCTTGCGTTTCTCGAGGTAGGCGCGCGCCAAATCGCAACCAGCGCACCTGGCGGCGGTATAAAGCACGATGGGAAATTTTTTCGCGGCGCTGGCCGATTTATCTGTACCGGCCTTCCCCCTGCTCCCCAAATTTTTCTCCTCGACGCGATAACCGGCATTCTCCGGCGGCGGCTGGTCGTGATACGAAACCTTACCGTCCTTGCCTACCCATTTGTACAAAGTATCGCCCTGCGCCGTAACGGCACTGAAAGCGGTAAGCGCGATTACCCAACACACGTTCCAAAATTTCATTGGGTCAAACCCTCAAATACATTCCGCCCGACCGTTTGCGAATGGATTCGCGCAACCAGGCAACACCCGCGGCAAAACCAGTCCCAAGCATAGCAAAAGAAATACCGAGCCACACAAAACTGAAGGTAAATCCGGTAACCGTGGATGGCGGCGCGACAGCCGGTGTGGGAGCGCCTTTGGCCGGGGCTGTCGGTGCTGGCGGGGTGGGAGCCACGGCGGCTGTGGCCACCGGAGCATTGGTCACGGTTTTTTCCAATTCCTTACGCTTCACCGTCTGTTCCGCCAACGCCGCCTCGGTCTTCTTGAGTTGCGTCTGGACATCGGCCGCCTGGGTGCGGCTTTTGTTCAGGTCATCCTGCAATTTGGCGATCTGGGCGCGTAGCGTCGCGTCCAAGGATAACGGTGGAGACGCACCCGGCGCCAATTTCGGCATATCCTTCATACTTGCTGTTTGTGCGGCGAGCACCTTTTCGGTCTTCTTGAGCTGTGCCTGCGTCTCCGCCACTTGGGCACGGGCCTTCGTCAACTCGTCCTGAAGCTTTACCAACTGCACACGCATCGGCGGCTCTGTTGTGAGGTAACGCGTCTCCACCCAACCCTCCGCGCCCTGCTTGTCACGCACGCGCGTGAACCGTTCCGTGCGCTGCAACACTTCGACCACCGTACCCGATTCGATCGTCCTCGCCACCGGACTTGTTTCAATGGCTTCGGTGCGCACGATGGCGAATAGCCGGTCAACAATGTAGGCCGACTCCGCATGACCGACGCCGGGCGCAAGACCAACCAACGTCAAAAAAACCATCAACCATTTGCCATGTCTCATCACTACCCCCTAAGCCGCTAGGCCGGAATGCCGCAGCAGTGCATCGATCTTTGGTTCGCGTCCGCGGAATTTCACAAATAGCTCCATGGGTTCACGTGTTCCACCTTGCTCCAGAATATTCTGTAAAAATTCGAGGCCGGCCGCGCGGTCGAAAACACCCTTTTCCTCGAACTTGCTGAAGGCGTCGGCCGACAGCACCTCGGCCCACTTGTAACTGTAGTAGCCGGCGGCATAACCGCCAGCAAAAATATGTGAGAAGCTGTTCTGGAAGCGGTTGAACGCCGGTGGCATCAACACGGCCACCTCGGCACGCACAGCATCGAGCAGTTGTCGCACGCTCACCTTCCCGGCCGGGTCGTAATCGCCGTGCAAGCGCATGTCGAACAGCGAAAATTCCAGCTGGCGCACGAACTGCATGCCGGACTGGAAATTCCGCGCCGCGTGCATCTTGTCGTAAAGCGCGGCGGGTATCTTCTCGCCGCTCACGTAGTGCCCTGAAATCAGATTGAGCGCCTCGCGCTCCCAGCACCAGTTCTCCATGAACTGCGAGGGCAATTCGACCGCATCCCACGCCACCCCGTTGATACCGGCGACACCGACATAGTCCACCTGAGTCAGCATGTGGTGCAGGCCATGGCCAAACTCATGGAACAACGTCGTAACCTCATCGTGGGTAAAGAGCGCCGGCTGGCCTTCCACCGCGGGTGAAAAATTGCACACGAGATACGCCACCGGCGCCTGCACGCCCTGGGCCAGGCGCTTGCGGTTGATACAGTCGTCCATCCAGGCCCCGCCGCGCTTGTTGGGCCGCGCATACAGGTCGAGGTAAAACCGCCCGCGCACCTCGCCCTGCTCATTGTGGATTTCGTAGAATTTCACGTCGGGGTGCCAGAGTTCCGTGTGGTTCACCGGCTGAATATCCAGTCCGTACAACCGGCGCACGACCTCGAACATACCCGGCACCACTCTGTCCTCGGGGAAATAGGGCCGGACGTCCTCTTCAGAGTAGGTATATCTCACCTGCCGCAGCTTCTCGGAACAATAGGCAAGGTCCCAAGCCTCGAGCTTTTCCATGCCGAACTTTTCCCGGGCAAATTGGCACAGATCTGCCAAATCTTTTTGCGCGGGCGGGCGCGAGCGGGCGGCCAAATGGCGCAGAAAATCCATGACCTCGGCAACCGTTTTGGCCATGCGCGTCTGCAGCGCGTACTCGGCGTAGCTGGAAAAGCCGAGCAGCTTCGCCGCCTCGTGTCGCAGCTTCAGGAGGCGCACGATTATATCGCCGTTGTCCCATTTGTCGGCGCTTGGTCCACATTCGCTCGCGCGGGTAACAAAGGCCTCGTACATCTGGCGCCGCAACTCGCGGTGATCGGCATAGGTCATAAAGGCGATATACGACGGCGCCTCGAGCGAGAACTTCCAACCGTCCTTTTTTTCCTGCTGCGCTATCTGTTTTGCCACCGCGCGCGCGGAGTCGGGCAGCCCGGCGAGATCCTTTTCATCGGTAATCAGTAATTCCCAGGCCTGGGTGGCATCGAGGACATTTTCTGAAAACTTCGACGTGAGGGTGGATAGTTCCTTCTGGATTTCCATGAAGCGTTTTTTGTCAGCGTCGCTCAGTTCCGCGCCCGCCAGCCGGAAATCGCGCACGGTGTTCTCGATAATTTTTTTCTGCGCCTGGGTCAAGCGGGCAAAATCGGCGCTCTTCGCGATCGCCTTGTACGCCGCATACAGGCGCTCGTCCTGCGCCAGCGCCGTGTAGTATTCGGCGATGCGCGGCTGGCCGGCGTTGTAGGCCGTGCGCAGCGTTTCACTGTCCATGACCGAATGCAGGTGCGACACCGGCGACCACATCCGTTGCAGCCGCTCCTTCATGTCCTCGATCGGCTGCGCAAAATTGTCCCAGGTGTACGGTCCGCCTGAGGCCACCAGGCGTTCAAGCTTCTCGTGGTTTTCGGCAAGAAGTTGGTCTAGCGCCGGACCGACATGCTCGTGGCGGATCGCGCCAAAACGCGGAAGGCCTGTGAAATCCAGCAGGGGGTTGGCGACCAAAGAGGTGTTTTCCATGTCAGACTATTATAACGTGCGACTCTCATGACCGCCTCCGCTCATCCCTACGACGCACTCACACCCGAAGTCATCCTCGACGCGGTGGAAACCTACGGCGTGCGCTGCACCGGGGGATTGCTGGCGCTCAACAGTTACGAAAACCGGGTCTATCGTGTGGAAATCGAAGATGGCGGCCCGCTGGTGGCGAAGTTCTACCGCCCCGCACGCTGGGAGGACGCGGCCATACTCGAAGAACACACCTTCGCCCAGCATCTCGCCGACCATGAAATTCCGGCCGTGGCGCCGCTCGTGCGCCAGGACGGCAAAACCCTGAGTCTGCATGCCGGTTTCCGGTTTGCCGTCTTCCCCTGGCAACCGGGGCGCGCGCCGGAACTCAACACGGGCGCGGACCGTGCCCTGCTCGGGCGCTACCTCGGGCGGCTGCACCGTATCAGCCGCACCGAGCCGTTCCAGCATCGCCCGCGTCTGGGCGTGCAGGAATTCGGCCGGCAGTCAGTGCAATACCTCAAGCAACACGATTTCGTCCCGCCCGAACTGCGCGAGTCCTTCTTCGGGATTGCGGAATATCTGCTGCCGCCGATCGAGGAGGCCTTTCGCGCCGCGGGCGATGCTGTGTGGATACGCCTGCACGGCGACTGTCACCTCGGCAATATTCTCTGGACCGAGACCGGTCCGCACCTCGTGGATTTCGACGACTGCCTCATGGGGCCGGCGATACAGGATTTGTGGATGCTGCTCTCGGGTGAACGCGAGGACATGGAACAACAGATTGGCGAAGTCCTTTCCGGCTACACCCAGTTCATGGAGTTCAACGCCTCCGAACTGCGTCTCATTGAACCGCTGCGCACCTTGCGCATGCTGCGCTATTGCGCGTGGCTCGCCGCACGCTGGGACGACCCCGCCTTCCCGCGCAACTTCCCGTGGTTCAACACCCAGCGCTACTGGGAGGACCAGATTCTCGCGCTGAAACAGCAGGCGGGCCTGCTGTCGGAACCGCCGCTTGAATGGATGCCACTGTATGAGTGAAACTCAATTTCAACAGGATTTCGTTTTGGAATTTATTCCGGTTAATCCGTTAAAATCCTGCCTGCACTGTTGGATCGTGTTAATCCTGTCCATATCTTGAAAAGAACCCGCATGGCCATACGCACCTATAAAAACATCCGCCCCGCCATCGCCCCCACGGCCTACGTGGACGAAGCCGCCGTGGTCATCGGCGATGTTGTCGTCGGCGAGGACACTTCTATCTGGCCCCTGTGCTCGGTGCGCGGCGACGTGAACATTATCCGCATCGGCGCCCGCACCAACATCCAGGACGGCAGTGTCCTTCACGGCACGCACGAACACGAGAGCGTACCCGGCGGCTCGTCCGTGCTGGTCGGCGATGACGTCACCGTGGGCCATCAGTGCATCATTCACGGTTGCACCATCGAGTCCCGTTGTCTCATCGGCATGGGATCGGCCATTCTCGATGGCGCCGTCCTCCGCGCGGGAGTGTTCCTCGGCGCCGGCAGCCTCGTCACCGAAGGCAAGGAACTCGAGGGCGGTTATCTGTGGATGGGACGCCCGGCGAGGAAAGTGCGGGAACTGACCGCCGAAGAAAAGGCCTGGTTTGTTTACTCAGCGAAGCATTACGTAAATCTTAAAAACGGCTATCTGAAGTAGTTCCTGCTGTTTGCCCGCACCCTCCGTGGTGCGCATGAAACTCTTTACGCTCGACCATCGTTTTATTATCGCCAAAGATGGCGTATTGGCAGGTAAAGACCGTAAAAAACGATGGGGATATTGCTGAATATGTAACCAGCCTTGCTGGTTATGTCCTGCCATTAAACCGGCGCGACGAATAAATCAGGCTTCCTTTAATCGGAACTTACTTGGCGTTTACCTCGCTGTATCCGGCGCGCCGGTTTTCCTTCCTTGCGCGTTTCCACCGGAATCAGGGCATCCACAATCGCCAGCGCGTGCGTACGTTGTTGTGGTTTGAGGCGGCGGTATTTCTCCAGCAGGTTCTGTTCTTCGTTCGATAACGAGACGGTCCCCTTCCATTCCGCCCGACGGTAGGCCCCGCTCTCCTCCGCCACCTGATTCAGGTTGGACGAATGCACACCGGTGAGAATGTACTGTACATCCATCCCCAGCCGGGCGCAGGCGGAGAGCAGGTCCGCCGGGATCGGCGTGCCACGGCCACCGGCCTTTTCATAGTTGATGACCGTCCACTTGGTCACGCCAAGCGCTTCCGCCAACGTCACCTGACTTAGGCCGAGCCGCGCCCGTTCTTCCTTCAGCCGCACCGAGGATGAATATTTTACACTATTCATATTGACAGGTTGAAATTTTTCAACCATACTTATTTTTACGAGTTTACCTTTAAGAACTAAAGAACTAATGCTGAACATCTTCAGGTAAATCGTATCACAGCGGACAACAAGAAAAATGGAATATCTGGAATGGATTATCTGGACATGAAGTACGCCTTGGCCAAAAAGGGCTACACCCTCACGAAACTCGCCGAAGAGATGGGGCTGTTCGGCCCGCAATCCGTGCAACAGGTGCTGACACGAAAATACATCAGCGCCCATGTCGAGAAACGCGTTGCGGAAATCACCGGCATTCCGCTGGAGAAACTTTTCCCCGATCGTTATCGGCTGGCAAAGCACCGCACCGGGCACAAGCGCACGGTGAAAGATTGCACACGCGAAACAAAACGCGAACCACGGGAACGGAAACCCTCCGCGCACAATCATTAACGATCGGCTCCCACACCACAAGAACCCATGCACGGCCAATACCGGAAACTCGATCTCTCCAAGGTGCTGACGCTCAAACGGCAGGGATTATCGAACCAGCAAATCGCGCAGCGGTTTGGAGTTACCTATGGCGCGGTCTATTACTTTTTGCGCAGGGCTAGGGCCGGACAACCGGCCTGCGAAATGGGCCGCACGGCATGAACACAGAACATCTCATTTGGCAGGCAATCAGCATCGGCGTGGTGGCCGGTGTGCCGCTGTCCCTGATGGGCGAGCTCCTGCTTGCTGCCAGCCGGGACGGCTCGGCGTGGTTGTATGTCGTTGGACTGCTACTCGCCGCTCCGGCGGCGGCCTACAGCGCCGTCACCGGCGATAGTGTGTTTGCCGGCACCGCCACCACCTTGACATATTTCATCCTGCAGATCGTTTACTGCATCGTGGTGACGTTCTTTTTGCTTCTGCTGTTCCAACAGGCGTCGCGTCGCTTTGTTGCGCTCTGCGCAAACGTGAAAATGAGGCGTATTAACAAAACAATTTTCGCGCTCATGGGCGGTGTGGTTTTTTATGGTTTTTTCCCGCAAGGCGCCCATGCTTGCAGCGTGTCGCTGGACAGTTTATTTGTCGGCGATCCAAATATGGTGTGGATGGTGGACGGCAAGGATCGCGATGCCACGGTAACCATCCGCGCCTGGCTCGATTCACCCGACCGCGCGGCATATGATTTTGGTTTCATGAGCGGCAATGCCTATGTCCCCATCACGGGAAAGACGCATAACGTTGGCGCTTACACATTCGCGGGCGGCGTGCCGGTCGATTTTGCGTTGCGCACCATCGGTACCGATGGCGTGTTTGGAACACCGGATGATGGAATCTATCGCCTCTCCGACGCCGTTTCCCACGCCAGCCAGCGCTATTTTGCGCGAATCGATCCAACCTCGGCGCGAAATCCCACGGTTGAGAATGTTTATTACCGTTACTTGCTACTGAATTGGGATTTGAATCAGGACGGACGGTCTGACGCTCGTGTTCTCCTCGAAACAGTTGCGAGCCGATATGACGGCATGAGTCCGGCTATCGCGGCAGTGCCGCAACCGACCGCCGTATGGCTGTTTGCGTCGGGCCTTCTTGGTTTGGTGGGAGCGGCCAGGGTGGTTACAACCGCAAGCACCCGAAATGATTTGCAGGACAACGAGGGCTTGCCGAGTACAACATTCAGAACAATTCATGCGGTTATTAAGCACAATCCTAAAACCCAAGTTAGCAATCACTGAAGGTGAGGAACCCTATGAGATCAAAATACACATCAATGTTCGCGCGGCTGTTCGTCTTGGTCTTTTCCTTTATGGTCGGGGTGGTTAATGCCCATGCCGCGGAGGAATACGGGATTTTCGAGCGCATCTTGGAAGCCTCGGGTTCATTCCAGAACACGACAACAGCGTTTGAGAAGGCCCTTGGCGAATCGAAGCTGACGCTGCATGCCAAGCGCGATCTTACCTACACCGACAAGCAACAGCAGGCACGGGTCTATATTGTGACCTCCCCTGCCTATCTTGATGCCGCCAAGGGTGAAGCGCCCAGCACCGCTTCGGCGCAAATTCTGCGTATTGGTGTGTATGAGTTTGGCGAGGGCAAACCGGTGCACATCGACGCAACCAACCCGGTGGCGCATGCCATGGTGTTCTATTCCGGCTCCAAGGACTACGACAAGCTGATCGCAGCCGCCAAGGCCGTCGAGCTGGAGTTCCGCGATGTGGTCGCGAAGGTGCCAGGCAAGACGGTGCAGGTGCAGCTCGAGCCGATCCGGTCTGAAAAAACCCTTAAGAAATTCAACGGCGATGGTCCGGCCAAGATGATGGCCAAGTGGCGCAACTGGGAGGAGAGTCAGAACCTAGTGTTCCGCGACAAAGCGGAGAATTTCCAGGCGACGGTCGCCAAGGTCGAGAAGGTGCTTCTTGCCAGCCAGGACAAAGGCGTGGACGACTCCTCCGGCTGGCGTTTGCTGAGCAAGGTCGCGGTGGGTGACAACGCCGTCTATTTCGGCATCACCAACGACTACACCGAGAACAAGTGCATTCGCATCAACTCCGACTTCCG
>JBGPBL010000066.1:0-13854 GCA_041481225.1 Sulfurifustaceae bacterium
CCCATGAATTACCCTATACTGTCCTCTCGAAACGAGTCAACCATAGGGAAAACGGCCCATACGAATCCGCGTTGAGCCAATTTTTCTTTCAGGGAGTCAGAAAACAATGAAAATCGGTACACCGCTCAGTCCCAGTGCCACGCGCGTGATGCTGTTGGGTGCGGGAGAGTTGGGCAAGGAGGTCATTATTGCCCTGCAGCGTCTGGGTGTGGAAGTCATTGCGGTGGACCGCTACGTCAATGCACCCGGTCATCAGGTGGCCCATCGCGCCCATGTGATCAACATGGCGGACGGCCAGGCGCTGCGCGCACTCGTTGAAAAGGAGCGTCCGCATATCATTGTGCCTGAAATCGAAGCCATCGCGACCGATATGCTCGCTGAGATTGAACGTGAGAAACTCGCGGAGGTCATTCCCACCGCTCGCGCCGCACGGCTGACCATGAACCGCGAGGGCATCCGGCGCCTGGCGGCAGAGGAATTGGAGCTGCCCACGTCGCGCTATGCCTTTGCGGAAAGCCTGGGGGAGCTGAAGGAAGCCGTTGACGGCGGTATCGGTTATCCCTGCATCGTGAAGCCCGTCATGTCCTCGTCGGGCAAGGGCCAGTCCACCGTGAACGGCCCGGACGACGTGGCCAAGGCCTGGGACTATGCCATGAGTGGCGGGCGGGTAAATCGCGGACGTGTAATTGTCGAAGAGATGATCAAGTTCGATTACGAGATCACGCTGCTTACCGTGCGTACCGTTAATGAATCATGCACGGTGGAAACGTTTTTCTGCGACCCCATTGGTCATGTGCAGGTGATGGGCGATTACGTCGAGTCCTGGCAGCCACAGCCGATGAGCGACAAGGCGTTGCAGCGTTCCCGTGAAATCGCCAAGAAGGTGACCGATAGTCTGGGTGGACGTGGGATTTTCGGCGTCGAGCTTTTTGTCAAAGGTGATCGTGTGTGGTTCAGCGAGGTCAGTCCGCGTCCGCATGACACCGGCATGGTGACGATGATTAGCCAGGTTCAAAGTGAATTTGACCTCCATGCCCGTGCCATCCTGGGGTTGCCTGTGTCGGTGGCGTTGCGTGCGCCCGGTGCGAGTGCGGTGATCTATGGCGGCGTGGAGGCCAAGGGTATTGCCTTCGAAGGCGTAGACGAAGCGTTGCGTGTGCCCCAGTCCGATGTACGTCTTTTCGGCAAACCGGAAGCCTTCATGCGCCGGCGCATGGGCGTGGCACTTGCCAACGGCGCCAATACCGACGAAGCGCGCAGCCGCGCCAAGCTCGCGGCTTCCAAGGTGCGGCCGGTAAAAGGCTAGGAGAGTTCCGTGGCGCCATGTCCGCTTTGCCAGCCCGCGAACGAGAATGTTCTTTGGCGTGATGCGCGCTGTCGCGTCATTCTGGTGGATGACCCGGATTACACTGGCTTTTGCCGCGTGATCTGGCAACAGCATGTAAAGGAAATGACAGACCTGTCGGAGTCTGACTGTGCGCATTTCATGGTGGTGGTATTCGCCGTGGAGCGACACCTGCGTGAACTAATGCATCCGGAAAAAATAAATCTTGCCTCGTTGGGCAATCAGGTGCCACATCTGCACTGGCATGTGATCCCACGGTTTACCGACGATGCGAATTTTCCCGACCCTGTCTGGGCCGCTCGCCGACGGGAGACCGGGCCTGCCGCCAGAGACAGGACGGCATTGGTTGAGCAGTTGCAACAGCGACTGCGCCATCAATTTGGCCCTCCCAGCTGAAACTGAGTGGTGATGGGATTCCGGCTCCTGACAGCGTGGTGTGGATGGTATTTGCCTTCCGCACGCTGCAACCCATTACGCTCACCGTCGGCTGGTAAAGGTGAATTGCACGCCGGTCTCTGGGTATGGCTGTGGATCGTGTTATTGCCGGTATGGGTGTTCGTCTTCTTCCGTTATTATTCGTTTTCCAGCCTGACTGTCGCGCCTGTCAGCCACCGGAAGGCAAGTCTGCGTAACCACGTGTAACGTCGGAGAGGCCATGAACACACCTGTGGGGTCAAAAGAAAATCAGCGCCCGGCGGATATCCAGTCGCTGAAAAATATCACGACGGTCGTTTATGCGCTGCAGGCGTTGAGTATTTTTATGGGCATCACCTGCTTTGTGGCGGTTATCATGAATTACGTCAAGCGGGATGATGTGCGTGGAACCTGGCTGGAATCGCATTTCCGCTGGCAGGTACGGACCTTTTGGTTCGGTCTGCTCGGGCTGGTGCTGGGTGGTTTGACCTTTCTCATCGTCATTGGGTATTTTATCTGGTGCGCAACCGGCCTCTGGTTTATTTACCGAATCGTGAAAGGCTGGTTAAATCTGAACGATGGAAAGCCGATGTATGCATGACGTGCGCGGAAAATCTGTTTACGCAATTGTGAACTCGCCTGTGTGGTTTCTGTCGCCTCCAAATTGAAACTTCTCGCCCTCGATACTTCCACGGAAGCCTGCTCCGTCGCGGTCTGGGTGGATGGCGCGATCAATGAGCGCTTCAAGCTTGAGCGGCATTCCGAACACATTTTGCCGATGGTGCAGGAAGTATTGGCAGACGCGGGACTGGCGCTGACGCAGCTTGACGCCATCGCCTTCGGGCGCGGACCAGGGTCCTTTACTGGCCTGCGTATCGCGGCGGGGGTGGTGCAGGGTTTGGCGTTCGGTGTGAATCTTCCGGTCGTTCCGGTACCGTCGCTCGCGGTACTGGCGCAAGGAGTCGGTGTGCCCATGGTGTTGGCCGCCACGGATGCGCGCATGCATCAGGTGTACTGGGGTGCTTATGCCCGGAATGCGGAGGGCCTGATGGAACTGGCGGGAGAGGAGATCGTCATTGCCCCGCAGGCGGTTCCGCTGGCAGAAGGCGAGGGATGGGTTGGCGCAGGCAGTGGATGGGACCAGTATTCCACCTTGCTTCTCGCGCGCCTCGGCTGCCGGGTCAAGGAATGGCACAAGCAATGTTATCCCCATGCCGGAGATGTGGCGCGCCTGGGCGCGGCGGGATTCGCGCGCGGTGAGATCGTTTCCCCTGAGAAAGCGCTACCGGTGTATATCCGCGATGAAATCGCCGTCAAGCAACGGCGTTTCACTACTCCATGACAGCTGCTGACGAATAAATCTGGAGGCGTTTGATTTTGCGATAAAGCGTGCGTTCGCTGACGCCCAGTGCCGCTGCCACGGCGTGTCGGTTGTGGTCGTGGCGTTGCAGCAGATCGGTAATATAACGGGCTTCGGCGTCCGCCAGCGACCGAGGCGCATCCGTGTCGGTCTCGGTCGCTGTTCGTGCCAGGGGAACCGCATCAGCCGGCACGGTGGTGCGTACGGAACGGTTTGCATGGTCGTATGCACGACGGTCGTCGAGGCGGATATGTTCGGCGGTAATAATGCCATCCGGACTTAACGCCATGGCCTGTTGCAGGATATTCAATAATTCACGCACGTTGCCGGGGAAATCATAGCCCAACAAACATTCCATCGCCTCTTTGGTGATATGGCAGCGATTCACCTTGTCCCGGCCGCACATGCGTTCGGTTAGCACTTTCGCCAGAGCGGGAATATCCATGCGCCGTTCCCGTAACGGGGGAATATGAACCTTGATGCCTGCGATGCGGAAATAGAGGTCCTCGCGAAATTTTCCATCCGCCACCATGGCCATCAGATTCTGGTTGGTCGCGGTAATGATACGCACGTCAACCTTGATCAGCGATGTGCCGCCAAGCCGCCGGAACTCGCCGGAATCGAACACGCGCAATAGCTTGGCCTGCATGGACAACGGCAGTTCCCCGATTTCATCGAGAAGCAGCGTGCCCTTGTCCGCCGTTTCGAACAACCCCGGCTTGAGTCCCGCGCAACCGGTGAAGGCGCCGCGTTCATGGCCGAACAGCTCGCTCTCGAACAGCGCTTCCGGGATTGCAGCACAGTTCAGCTCGACATAGGGCTTGGTGCTACGGGCAGACTGTTCATGGATAAACTGCGCGGCCATTTCTTTGCCAACACCGGTTTCTCCGTAAATCAGTATGGGCACGTTGGATTTGGCGGCCAGTGAAAGAGTTTCAATGCATTGCAGGAAGACGGGTGAACGCCCGACCATGCGCATTTCTTCGCAGGTAAGGTACACGGCGGGAGCTAGACGATTAATTGTCTCCAGCACAAACCGGTCGCCGCTGGCGGTCTTGATGGGGTATGCTTTGATGCGCACACGGTCGGGCCGGTTCGCATAATCGTAGTGGGTGTGCAGCACCTCGAACGGACTGTTATGGTCCAGAACCGTCCGCAAAGGACACTCTTCGCCGTTCTGATAACAGGGTATGGGCGAATGGTGCGATATTTCATGACATCGCTTTCCGACGATGGTATCCGCTTCCACGCCGTAGGAGGTACAGTAGGCCTGATTCGCCGCGATGATCTGATAATGTTCATCGATAATAACCGCGGGTGATTCTTGGGCGTTGATGAGTGACTCGATCACGGTGTCCCGTTTCATATCAATCTCCTCTCCTGGCGGGTTTTTCGGACTTGCTAATTGTCAGGACGACGATTCTTTCATTTCTCTGCGCGTTGTCTTAACTCGATGCCCACTTTCATTTCGCCATCGAAATGGTTTCGTTGATGGTGTACGAATCGTGATGTCGCGGTAACTCGGTCAACCAGCTTTCTAGTCATTTGAATGGTGACACATTTGTCCAAGGTTTGACATAAGTGTCTTTACCAGCACTGACACATCTGTCAGTACTCAAGCACAAGTCATGTTCTTTGGGCCTTTTCCCATGCAAAAAGTTGGCACACGGATTGCTAATCTATTTTCGGTATTAAAAATTGGCCAGCACCACGGCTTGGGTATAGTTTTAAGGAGGAAAAAATGAATCAAGAAATGATGGCGGCACGCTGCAATCGGATGTGGTCGGTGACACTCGGAATTGTGCTCATTACGCTCTTGGGGTTCAGTCGTGCGGGATGGGCTGCGACGACATCCGCTTCGACCGGATTCCCCACTGCTAGTAGTACGAGTTCTACATCGCTTTTTAACGTAACGCCTCCAAAAAATACCTTCAATATCATGATGAACTACGAACTGGGCATGCACTGCACCGGATTCGAGTTTTCCTATTGTTGTGTCCTGCCGCCATACAATTCGATCCTGGCCCAAGTGGTCAAGACCCAGCAAAACCCATTTAACGGGACCGCATTTCCCCGGCTGCTGGACGCCGATCCCGTCAGCGGGCTCGACTTTCTCGGCCGGCCCACGGTGCTGCGGGATACGGAACTGGATGCCAGCGGGAACTTCAAGAAGTACGTGTTAAGGTATTGGCACGACGCTCAGCCTCGGAACGACGGTCGCGGGGCTCCGCAGAGCAGCACGCTCATCAGCAGCGTTGAAGGGAACTCCCTGTTGATGTGGAACACCGTGCTCCAAGCCGCGAAAGTGGACTCGGCCACCAATATAATTCAGTACGGCACGTACGATGGCCAGAACAATGTCGTGCTGGGTGACGGCGGGGGCCAGGACCAGGATAACTACGCCAACGCGTGGTTGAACCATCTCTACATTTACAGCGACCTGAGCGGTGGCAATCCGGCCAACACCAGCCTTGAGAAAAACAAGATCCGCCTGGGTATGCCGAATCCGCTTGTGGGATTTTCGACGATTCTGCCGCAGAACAGCGGTCCCGCTTTCCATCCCATGGGGCCCGGAGCCAACGGCCTGAACAATGTGCTGACCTTCTCCGGCGATGCCGGCACCGTGGTCTTCACCCAGATGAAAGTCCTGGAAAATCTGCCGGTCATGCTGACCTCGCCCCGAATCTGGGAAGCCCTGGGTCTGCCGTTGACGCCCTTTGAGGACAGCATCAATTTCTTTGGTGCTCCGGGAAAGGTCAGTGAGGAAACTGTTCGGCCATATGTCAGGATGAATGCCCAGCTGCACAATTACGACCCGACCCATGCGGGCGGCATCGGGGCCGCGGTGCTGCAGAACGGCAAACCGATCATCGGTTTCGGGACCGCCCCCATTGATATTCCCAACTGTGAACGTTGCCACGCGCTCGGCGATGGCGCCTCGGTCAATAGTCCGCAGAACGGTCGTCCTGCTATTGCGGCGGCGGTCCAGGGGGAGATCGATTTCTGGAACACGTACTATAGCATCAACGTCGCCGGCGGCGATTCCGACTGGTACTCGCGGCTGAAGGGAGCGGCGATCAGTATTCTTTCGATCCACGACCTGAAGCACGGCACCTCGTTCACGGCCAACTACCCCGTGACGGTGGGCTCGGGTCAGCCCCAGGTAACCCGCCTCGGGCATGACAGCGTGATGTGCCAAAAATGCCATGCGGACAACGTGATTGCGAAGGTTAAGTCGGCCAGCGTCGGTACCGCCACGGCCGATAACGATGCGGTCGGAACCCTGATCCCGCCGCTGACCGAGGCCATTCACAACAATCATAGTATGCGACCGTTCAACGACGCGTTGGGCCGCAACGGCTCCTGCCAGGGCTGCCATCCGGCGCACCGCTCCGATGGTGTTGTCGACAGCAGTTATCCGATCACTAAAACCGGAACAAACGCTTTTGCCCTCGGCGACAACCGCGATGCCGCAGGCGGCTGCTATGTGGGTCGGGACGTACACTCCAACCGGAACCGGGCCGCGGATTTGGCTGGAGGCAGCCACCTGAACGCCGTGGGCTCATGGCTGGTGAGCAATGTTGCCAAGGATACGGGCACCGACAAGGGGATCTGGTGCACCAATTGCCACACCCAGTTCAGCCAGGAGCTCTGGAGGGCTGAGAACGTCAAGGATCTCGTCCATTCGAAGCCCGGAGATCCGGGCAACGTCCGGGAACCGAAAGCCAATGCGACGTTGGCCGATGTGGCCTCGGCGGCGGGCGTCTCCCTATCGCAGGCCATCGCCTGGCTGGACCCCAAGACGGACGCTGATGCGTTTGCCGTGTGGAATGACCCGGGTGTCCACAATTATCCGGATGCTAACGTGGCCACGATTGAGATTCTCGCTGGCGGTTCGCCCAAAGTCACTTTCGACGGAGATGGCGACCCCAGCGTGCGTCCGCTCGACTTCTGCACCACACCAGATTGTGTGGCCGCGGCCCAGGCCGTGTTAAATGCCGAGGGCCACGGCAGCACAGCGGTAGCCGTTCCGTTCTCGGCGGCCACAGACGGTCGCGATCACTGGCTGGCGCCGGGTGAGCCCCACTGTGCGGACTGCCACACGGCACCGTACGTGGAGCAGAGCGGCAACATCAACGCCTTCCCGCCATTCAACTACCCGCGGAAGGCCTCGCTGTTCCGCTACTCCCGCGGCCACCGGGACATCACCTGCCAGGGGTGTCACGAGTCGATCCACGGGCTCTATCCGGTCACTGCGAAAATCGATACCACCACCTATGCCCAGGCGGCCAACATGAACACGGACGGCACGCATGGGCCGCTGAAGTGCGGTGCCTGTCACGTGACCAACAGCTCTGGAGTGGCCCTCAATGCTACCGGCATCAAGTACAAAGGGGTGTCGATCGCAAACAACTTTGACGCGGCGGTGGGCTGGGCGCATAGTTTCACGAATGAGGCCGATCCGAAGAAGGATGTCTGCGTGAGCTGCCACGTCGATTTGTCGGCGAAAGTGTCCGCGAAAGATGCGGGTTGGCTGTCGCATACCAGCCTGGCGCTGGTCTCGCGGAAAGTCATGGACGAGGTTGAGACCAGCCTGCTCGGCCACGTCTCTGGCGATCCTGCGGCGCAGAACCCGCTCACCACGGTCTGCACGGCTTGCCATTCAGACCTGAGCGCCAAGGTCTCCTGCAGCGACGTGATATGGAAGCAGCACGTCCCGTTCGGCGCCGTTGCCCAAAGTGTGTGGCAATATGTGTCGCAGAAAAAAACGGGTACGACCTGCGGGTTCTAAGCCTCCGTCAGCTGTGCGGTAAGGCGGAGCAGTTGGAAAGGGAGGGGAGGGGAGGATAACTCCCCTCCCTTTTTTGAAGTTCAATCTCAGACGCGAGCACAGCTTGGCGTCAGGGAATATCAGGCGGCAGCGTATTTTCAAATCAGGCCGCGATGTGTTTTAATCGAGACACGAGAGGCATTATACAAATGACAAACGCCACGAAAAGTTCCTTTGCCACGATTTTGATCAGTGGGTTGCTTCTGGGTGTCGCTTTCCCTCTGGGAGCGGTTGCCCTCGCTCCACCCAACGATGTCATCGCCCGCGTTGGCGACCAGAGCATCACCTTCAGCCAGATCGAGTTGATGATCAATAGCAGTGATATGATCGGTATGGGCTCCCCCCCACCGGGAAACCCGGCGCGGAATCAGGTGAGGCTCATCCTGCTCGATAAGATGATCAGCGCCGATCTGCTGCACTTGGATGCCCTGAAGAAGGGGGCGGAGAGTAATCCGGTCTACCAACGCGATGTGCAACGTTATTCGAGGGCTATTCTGGCTTCTCTCTATAGGGAGAAGCACGGGCTGGGCGATATCACGGTGACCGACGACGAGGTCCGGAATTACTACAAGAAGAACATCGTTAAGGGAACTCCCCTCACTCCGGAGGTCCGGATGGGCATCGAGGCCACGATTCGAAAAGAACGGTTCAAGACCAGGAAGGCTGCTTTCCAAAAGGCATTGCGCAAGGGGAACGAGATCGTCGTCGATTCAACCAAGCTGGAACCGGACGGAGACGCCGCGCGCACCAGCGGCGAAGTCGTGGCCCGGATCAATCAGGAGACGATCACCTGGGGCGAACTCCGGAACGAATTGACGGATCCCCAGAAGAGCAGTTCCGTCGAGGCGAGAACCGAGGTCCTGAACGTGATGATCGACGAGCATATCATCGTGGACAAAGCCAAGGCGGCCCGGCTGGATCGAAATCCAATCTTTCTGTCCCGGATTAATGAATTTAAGAAGGTCCACTTGGTAAGTCTTTACAAGACGAAGCTTTTTGGAGAAATGGAACCGACTGACCGGGAAATCAGGGAGTATTTTGAGGAGAACAAGGAAAAGATCCAGACTCCGGAATCCCGAAAGATTCAGATGGTGGTTCTGAAGACTAAGGTGGAGGCCGATGACGTCAAGAAAAAGATCAAATCCGGCGAACTCACGATTTTTCAGGCCGCCTCGCAGTATTCCATTGACCCGAATGCCAAGACGACTTTAGGAGAGTTAGGTTGGGTCGCCAAGGGAACTGGTTTCCCGGAACTTGATCGATTGGCTTTTTCTCTGAAGCCTGACGATCTGGGAGGTCCGGTCGAAACCCCGGCGGGTTGGCACTTGGTCAAGGTGTTGGAGGTTCGGGAGACCAAGTATCAGGACATCGAGGATAAGGATACGCGGCAGAGAGCCAGGGATATGCTTTTGGGCGAAAAAGTAAATGAGTATATAGTCAACCTGAGAAAGAATGTCTTTCCGGTTGAGGTCTACGCTGATGTTTTTCAGCGAATCGTCCAGAAAGAACAGGAAAAAATAGAAGCCAAACGCAAAAAGTCAGAGAAGACTTCGTCGCCTGCCCAGGAAAGTACCGCCAAGAGTGGCGCAAAACTGTAAATGTAATATCCTCACGGGGAGAGGATGATGAATTGCCGTCTGGTCCGTGGCGGTTCGTTTGTGATGTTCTTTCTCCTTTTTGCCGGCGAGGCCCATGCCGGCCTGATGGATTGGTTCCGCCGCGACACGGCTCCTCCCAGAGACTACGTGATCCTCATCAATTACGAGTTAGGGATGCACTGTACAGGCTTTGACTTTTCATACTGCTGCATCCTCCCCCCTTACAATTCCATCCTCGCCCAGGTCGTAAAAACGGAAAGAAAAGGGAAGCAACCGGCGTTGCTCGGCTCCGACCCCAACGACCCGGAGGTGTTGATCGATGGTGAGAAGCGCTTCAAACTGGCCTACACCCATGAGGATCCGGAGGGAATTCCCAACACCTATTCGTATGCCAAGAAACTCGTCTACTGGGGGGTCGGATACAAGGACAGAAAACTTCCCGATTACGAGTTCAGCAGTCTTTATATCTACAAGGACCTCAAGGGATCCAATCCGGAGAAAACGACCGCCAACGCCAAAAAACTTCACGTCGGGATCGATACTCCTATCAAAATCAATCAGGGGCCGACGGGCCAGCATGTCGGAAATGGTTTTCTTCGTTATTCCGGCGAGACAGGGACCGTGGTCTTCGCGGATTCACCCGTCATGGAAAATGTGCCGATCACCCTGACGAATCCAGGGATCTGGGAGGCCCTTGGACTCCCGTTAACGCCATTTAACGATCAATTCACGGCGCTGACAACTTTGGACGAAACCATGGTTCAGCCGTTCCAGAAATCGGTCGTGACCCTGGTCGATGCTCAGACAGGGGAGCCCGTGATCGACTCCTCGGGTCAAGTCGTCCGGTTTTTCGGCGTGAATCCCATCGATGTGCCCAACTGCACGCGCTGCCATTCGAACGAGCGGGCGAATGGCACCAAATATCTTAAATACAAGGAAGAACACGATTTTTGGAAGGGGATCCGGGGCACCGGTGAGTGGTATGCCCAGCTCAAGGCGGCGGCGATCTCCATGCTGGAGATCCACGACGACCACCACGGCACCAACTTTGTGGGGAAATGGCCCGCGAGTCCGATCAACTACACGCGGCTCGGGAGGGATTCCGTCCTGTGCCAGGATTGCCATGCGGACAATATTATCGGCCGGCTGTCTTCCCGGAAGGCAGGGGCCATGGAGAAAAAGGACATTCAGTCGAATCATCCTCGGCTTCCCGATCCCGAACACCTGATCTCTCCGTTAACGGAAGCCATTCACAAGAGCCACCAGCGTCACAATCCGCTCCCCGATAGCCTGGGTTTTGCCGGCGGTTGCCAACTCTGTCATCCGGCGCATCGCAGCGACCGCACCCTGGATGACTTCCCCCTGACGCTGGATGGGAAAAATCATTTCGCCTCCGGAGACGTCCGGGATGCCAAAGGGTGTTTCACCCGTCGCGACGTGCATGGCAATCCCCATCGACACCAGGACGGGGCCGAGACGCCCAGTTATCTCAACGCCATCGGAGCCGCGCTGCTTTCCGGGGTGATGAACACCAATGGAAACGACAAGGGCTTGTACTGCACCAACTGCCATAACATGCTGTCGCGCGAATTGTACAAAGCGGATCATCTTACCGACGCGGTGACACAGACCGGCCAGACACTCCGTAACCAGCCTCTGGAGTCGATGGCCGCGGCGCTCGGCGTCTCCATGGAGACACTGAAAAGAGATTATCTCAATCCCCAAAGCCCGATGCAGAGCGAAGATGTTTCCAGCGGCGTCTACCGAACCTGGGATCGCACCGGACAGACCATCGCCGCCATCGGCAGGATCAAGGCGGATGCACACGGAAAGCCGGTGTTGACTCAGCCCGACGAAGATGGTGACCGCTCCGTCATTCTTGTGGACAAAGATCCAAACGGCACCGAAGGTGTGGCCGCGCCCTATGACGTCGCCACCCATGGAAAGGATTACTGGCTTGCCCCCGGTGAGCCCCACTGTGCCGATTGCCACCAACCTCCCTTTGTCGAGAGCATGGGCGGCGGCGCCTTTCCCCTCGACCAGCCCGGGAAGTATGCGCTCATGCGCCACTCCAAGGGGCACGCGGGAATCACCTGTCAGGGATGCCACGAATCGACGCACGGCCTTTATCCCGTAAACCCGGAGGTGGATATTTCCAGTTATGAGCAGGCGGCGTTGCTGAATCCCGATGGCTCCCATGGGCCGGTGAAGTGTGCGGCCTGCCATTGGGTCAACAAGTATGGCGTGCCCTCCCGATACCAGGAACTGATCGGCAAGAAGGGGCCAACCTGGGATAGCTATGATAAAGCTGTCGTGCTCCAACACAGGCTGCGATAGCGAGGCGGAGTAATCTGGACGACGTGTGATTGAGGCAGAGCCGAAATGAAACGACTCGTTATACTGTGGCTGCTTTTTGTGGCGCCCGCAATGACGGCGATGGGGGACGGAAAGATCATCTTTTCGTTGCCGGACACGAACGGCAAGGTCCACACGCTGGGGCAATACGCCGGAAAGTGGGTAGTGATCAACTACTGGGCGACCTCATGCCCGCCGTGCATTAAAGAAATCCCGCAGCTCATGGCATTTCATGAAAAGCACAAGGGCCATGACGCCGTCGTCCTAGGCGTGGACTTTGAGAATATCTCCCCGGCCTGGTTGAAAGATTTTATGGACAGCATGTCCATGAGTTATCCGGTGTTGCCGTCAAACCCGTCGCAGGTCACCCCCTTTGGCGCCGTGATCGGATTGCCCTCCACCTTTATTATTTCTCCCAACGGCGAACTCGTGGCGCGCCAGGTGGGCGCCGTGACGGCCGCTGATCTTGAGTCCTACATCAAACGCAAGACCGAGGCAGGCACGGCGAATGTGCCCGCAGAAAAAGCGAACACCAAGATTCGTTAGGTGATCCTCTGCTTACCGTAAAGGGATGAGAAATGGGCACGTAAGGCACCCTGCGACACAATGCCGCAAGACCAAGGAACAGCCGGAGGCTAGAATACTGACCCTCTCATCTAAAATACAAGGTATGCCTGATGATTCCGTTCCGTGCCATGGTTTTCTGCAGGATTATTCTGGCGATTGCCATAACCTCCGTATCGACATCGGCTCTAGCATGTGCCAGTTGTGGTTGCACACTCAGTTCAGACTGGGAAAGCCAGGGTTTCACGACGCAGCCCGGGCTGAAGGTGGATGTTCGCTATGACTACTTGAACCAGAATCAACTGCGCCATAGCACTGGAAAGATTTCCGCTGTCAACGCGAGCCAGATGGTGACAAGCACAGGAGTTCCGCAAGAAGTCGAGAAATACACCCGCAATAACTATCTGACCTTGGGTATGGACTACACCTTCAATGCCGACTGGGCGATCAATGTTCAACTGCCCTATATCAATCGCCGTCATAGCACCCTAGGTGTAAATTCCAACGGCAGCGATCCTGCGGATGGCGCTTACGACTCCAAGACATCCGGACTCGGCGACGTTAAGGTCATTGGACGCTATCAAGGTCTTACGCCGCAGCACAACATCGGTGTCATGTTCGGTTTGAAACTCCCCACCGGTAGTCACACAAAAACGGGCACCTCCACCGACCCCGCCAACCCTAGTGATGTCGCACCCATTGATCGTGGATTGCAGCCTGGCACCGGCACAACCGATGCCATCCTCGGAGCCTACTATTTCGACTCGCTGAACAAGGACTGGGATTATTTTGCCCAGGCCACTGCCCAAACGGCGTTGAACACGGAAGACGACTACAAGCCCGGCACGGGATATAACATCAATCTAGGTGTGCGCTACATGCGTTTTGCCGAGGTGATTCCACAAATCCAGTTGAACACCCGCTACGTAAAACACGACACCGGCGCCAATGCAGATCAAACCAGCACAGGCGGCACCTTGATGTATCTCAGTCCCGGACTGGCCGCGCCCGTCACCAAGCAAGCCTCGGTTTACGGGTTTGTGCAATTGCCGGTCTATCAAGATGTTCGTGGTGTGCAACTCGCCCCACGGTACACGGCTTCTTTCGGAGCCCGTTTCTCCTTCTGATCTTTAGGGTTGGTGTTGAGCTTCGCCGGCCTTCAAGAGCGGGGTGACAACTCTTTCCAGCGAGGCGAGATCAATTTTCGGGTCTCCCTCGCTGCCATCCCTGCGCAGGATGCCGTTGCGGTCGATAACGAAGGTCATGGGCAAGCGCCAAATGCGACCAAACCCTTTGAGATTACTCAGACGGCCAACGCCAGCGGCGTAGCTGTAAGACTGCATGATTTCTCGCACCTTACCGTCTTCGCTGGCCTCATCCATGCTGA
>JBGPBL010000067.1:0-13585 GCA_041481225.1 Sulfurifustaceae bacterium
CAGCGTCAAAAAGATCTCCGACATCGTCGCCGAGATCGCCGCCGCCTCCCAGGAACAGGCCACCGGCATCGAACAGGTCAACAAGGCCGTGATGCAGATGGACGAGATGACCCAGCAGAACGCCGCCCTCGTGGAGGAGGCGGCGGCGGCCTCCAAGTCCATGGAGGAGCAGGCGGTGCAGTTGGCAGAGCAGATAAGTTTCTTCAGGCTGAGCGATAGGGACGGCGGTGAAAGTGAACCTGGCAAAGGTGGCAACGTAAGTGATATTTCCAGGGCCCGGAAAGCCATGTCATGAGATCCGCGAGGGTTTCAGGCATGCAACTTGCTTTGTATATCTGCACTGACAGATAACTTATGGAATTTTAAGCTTATTTATGGCTGTATCTGCCTCATCCATTTCGCCATCCCAAGCCGCTCCAGCGGCGGATGGAAAGCCCATTTCTTCTGTAACTAACGGAACGACAAAGGAAAATTCCTTCTCATCCGCCCTGCAGGACCAGCTATTAAATGGTGCCGCTGCGACGCCAACAGCAGGGCAGACAGTACTGTCGACGGCAGGAAAAGGCGGAAAAACCGGTCAGAATTCACCTGATGACGGCAAGGATTTGCCGCTTGTCCTGACTACGGATGCGTCATCCACTGTTATTGTCCCTATACCACCCGTGGCGGTTAACGGGGTGATTCCCCCGAATGCAGACGGTACAGCAACATCGGTTACCTCATCGGGACCTGCCCCCTTGGTGGGCGCCGGGGCAAATATCGCTATCTCTATGAATGCAGCTATACCACCCGTGGCGGTTAACGGGGTGATTCCCCCGAATGCAGACGGTACCGCAACATCGGTTACCTCATCGGGACAAGAGAGTAAAGCCTTTTCGGCGACAGACATTTTCAAGGCCGCCATGCAGGGGGGAAATCAGTCTGCTTTCATGCTGTCGTCAAACTCCCGCAGCGGGGCAAACGTGACATCCAATGCTGACGCGTCCAAGAGCGAGACGACCAATAACTCGACAGGCATGGCAACGGGTTCTGACGATACCTTATCGACGATGCTGGACAAGATTATGCTGGTTCGTGAGACTACCTCTGCGGCCAGTGGGCAAGGAGCCTCCTCGTCGACTACCTCGGCCGTGGTGCGTGATAATGTCAGTCCGGCTCAACAACAGGCTTTGACGCAACCGTATACCGATCTGATGGCGAGCTCGCGTGATGTGCCATCACACAGCACCTCTGTGGCTGTTCCCGTTAACCAGCCTGGATGGGATCAGGCCTTGGGTGAGCGGGTGCATTGGCTGGTGACACAGCGATTCCAGACGGCAGAGATTCATCTCAACCCCCCTGAACTTGGGCCCGTGGAAGTGCGTCTTTCGATGGACCACGATCAGGCGCAGATTCAGTTTTTTTCACCGCACGCCTCCGTACGTGATGCCATTGAGGCGGCTTTACCGCGCTTGCGGGAAATGATGGGGGATGGCGGCGTTCAGCTGATGAATGTGGATGTGGGGCAGCATTCGGCTGAGCGGCAATCTCATTTCCAAACAGATTTTGGGGCCGCACATCGTGGCCCGGCGATGTGGTCCCCCGGAACGAACGGCGAGGATGATACGATCCTGAGCGCCAGCACCACGGCCGTTCCGGCTCTGGGACTGGTCGATTATTACATTTAACACCGCTTTTCTCCTATTCCCGTCGTACCCCGTTTTCATTTGTCCCCCGCAGTTTTCGGGTATTCAGAATATCAGCCAGATTTACGGCGGTGAAATACGTGGTCTTACGTCAAGAATTTGGCGACCCCGGCTAAACCATTTCTAACTACTTGTTAATCCATGAATAAATAGCCTAGTCATACTGGCATGGGTCTTGCTGATTGCCTCACAGAATTATTTCAAATGGTGAGCAACGGATATGGCTGACAAAGACAAGGGTAGCGACAAGGAAGAGAGAGCCGAAGGCGAGGCTAAGGCAGCTGGTAGTTCCAAAATGAAAAACATGCTGCTCCTCGGGGCAGGGGCGGCGCTGCTGATCGGGGTGAGTGTGGGCACGACCATGCTCCTAAGCGGTGGCGGCTCACATGGCGATACCGAAGAAGCCACGGCCGATGAGTCAGCGGATACCGACACCAAAAAAACAGATAAGAAGGGAAAGAAGGAAAAAAAAGGGAAGAAGGACAAGGAAAAGGGCAAGAAAGACGAGCCAGTGCTCACGACCTATCTTCCACTCGACCCGCCGTTCGTGGTCAATTTCGAGTCGACCCAGGAGACCCGTTTCCTGCAGGTATCCATGGAAGTGATGGCGCACGATCCACAGGCGATTGAGGACGCCAAAAAACACATGCCGGCAATCCGCAATAGCCTGGTGCTGTTGCTGAGCAGCCAGAATCAGAAAACGCTGATCACGCTCGAAGGCAAGGAGAAGGTCCGCGCCGAGGCCTTGGCCGCGATCCAGAAGATTCTCCAGGAACAAACCGGCAAGCCGGGCGTGGAAGCGGTTTATTTCACCGGCTTTGTCATGCAGTAGACACCCATGGCCACCGCAGAAATTCTGAATCAGGACGAAATCGATGCGCTGTTGCATGGCGTAGACGCCGGCGACGTGCCGACAGGCGGAGACAAGCCGCCCGCGGAGGGTGAGACCAGATCCTACGACCTGGCCAATCAGGATCGCATCGTGCGCGGGCGCATGCCCACGCTCGAGATGCTGAACGAACGTTTTGTGCGCTACCTGCGTAACAGCCTGTTCAATATGCTGCGCCGCACGGCGGAGATCTCGGTGAGCCAGGTGGAGACCCAGAAGTTCTCGGAATACGTCAACAGCCTGTTCGTGCCGGCGAACCTGAACCTCATGAAGGTCAAGCCGCTACGCGGCACAGCGATCATTGCGATCGATCCCAAGCTCGTGTTTACCGTAGTGGATAATTTTTTCGGCGGCGATGGCCGATACCATGCCAAGATCGAGGGCCGCGAGTTTACGACCGCCGAAATGCGCGTGGTGCAGATGTTGTTGCAGCATGCCTACCGGGATCTTCAAGAGGCCTGGAAGCCCGTCACGGATCTGGTATTTGAGTTCATCAGCTCCGAGGTCAATCCGCAGTTTGCCAATATCGTGAGCCCGTCCGAAGTTGTCGTGGTCTCGCGTTTTCATATCGAATTCGAAAAGGGCGGCGGCGACCTGCATGTCACGATGCCCTACGCGATGCTCGAACCGATCCGTGAACTGCTCACGGCGGGGGTACAGAGCGACCGCGTTGAAGCCGACGAGCGCTGGGGGCTGACGCTGCGCGAGGAGATGAAGGAAGCCAAGGTCAGGATGTCCTGCGCACTGGCGGAGGCCGAACTTACCTTGCGTGAGCTGTCCCGGCTGAATGTCGGCGATGTGATACCGATTGAACTGGCCAACTATGTCGTGGCTAAGGTGGAAGGCGTTCCCGTATTGAAATGCCAGTATGGTGTCTCGCGCGGCAGTAACGCCATCAAGGTTATCGAACCGCTCAAGCATGCGCTGGTGCCGTCGCGCTGACCGCACTCTGGATCTTGTCGGAATTTATTTCAAGGGTTGTACCGCGTCTCAGGAGAATTGAAACATGACTACTGCCGCCACCACGCAAAATACTACGGGTGACAATGCCGAGGACACCCAGGTTGAACGCGCCCAATTCAACCCCCTGCATCCCGAGGGAGGCGCTTCCGTTTCTGCCGACTCCAATCTGGACATTATCCTTGATGTTCCGGTCTCGCTCTCGATGGAGATCGGACGTACCACCATCAGCATCCGTAATCTGTTGCAACTCAACCAGGGCTCGGTGGTCGAGCTTGACCGCCTTGCCGGTGAACCGCTGGACGTACTGGTAAACGGAACGCTGGTGGCGCATGGCGAAGTGGTCGTGGTCAATGAAAAGTTCGGCATCCGCTTGACGGATGTCGTGAGTCCGGCTGAGCGTGTAAAAAAATTAAAATGAAATCACGATATCAGGCGGCACGTGCGCAACTTCCCGAAAATCACCTTTCCTAGGCTCACTGCCTTCCTGGGCGGACTTTTGTTCTGGTTCCCGCTGGCGCTGCTGGCTGCTGCAAAAAATGGCGTGGCCAGCGCTGAGCCCAATCTCGCCAGCAATCTTTTGCACATGATCCTCGGACTGCTGGTGGTGGTGCTGGTCATTCTGGCCGGCGCTTGGTTTTTGCGCCGTTTTGGGCAGGCCCCGTCCGGTGGCCAAGGCGCCATCCGCATACTCGGTGGCATCAGTCTCGGGCAACGTGAGCGTGCCGTGGTGTTGCAAGTCGGTGACACGCAATTGCTTCTGGGTGTGGCACCGGGACGTGTGCAAATGCTGCATGTCTTGGAGCGGCCGCTGCCGCCTCCCGCGGTTGGCAAAGTAGATGGCGCCAGTTTCGCCAGCCGCTTGGCCGAATTGTTGAAACAGCGTGGTCTGTCATGAAATCGTTCTGGCACAGCGTGTCGGCATCGGCCACCGTCTGGTTTGTGCTCATTGGCGTGCTGCTGGTTTTTTCCCCGATGGCGCCTGCGTTGGCTGAGCCATCCCTCAAGGCGCTGACGGTCACGCCCACCGTGGGTGGGGGTCAGACCTACAGCCTGAGTTTGCAAGTACTGTTCCTGATGACGGCGCTGACATTCTTGCCCGCGGCGCTCATCATGATGACTTCGTTCACGCGCATAATCATTGTGCTGGCCATCCTGCGTCAGGCACTGGGCACGGCTCAGACGCCGACCAACCAGATTCTCGTCGGCCTGGCGCTGTTTCTGACCTTTTTCATCATGGCGCCAGTTTTTGACCAGGTGAACGAGACAGCGCTGCAGCCGTATCTTCAGGACAAGCTGAAGGCGGAAGATGCCGTGGCCATTGCGGCCAAGCCTATCAAGAGTTTCATGCTGGAGCAGACGCGCGAGAGTGACCTTGCCCTGTTTGCGCGCATCTCCGGCCATGAGAATATCGAGGAGCCCGAGCAGTCCCCGTTTCAACTGGTAGTTCCGGCGTTCATTACGAGCGAGCTCAAAACCGCCTTCCAGATCGGTTTCCTGCTGTTCATCCCATTTCTGATCATCGACCTCGTGGTCGCGAGCGTGTTGATGTCCATGGGCATGATGATGCTTTCGCCGATGGTCATATCACTGCCATTCAAGATCATGCTGTATGTTCTCGTCGACGGCAGGGCGCTGGTTATCGGCACCCTGGCGGCGAGTTTCCATACCTGAGGCGGCATTCATGACACCGGATTCGATTCTGCTCATCACGCAACAGGCGCTGGAACTCATCCTCGTGATGGTGCTGGTGGTGCTGTTGCCGGCGTTGTTGATGGGTTTGTTGATCAGCATGTTCCAGGCAGCCACCCAGATCAACGAAGTGACGTTGAGCTTCATACCCAAGCTGGCGGTCACGCTGGCGACATTGCTGCTGGCCGGCCCATGGATTATCCGCACGCTGGCGGATTACACGCAGAACCTGTTTGAAAATATACCGTACCTGATCGGCTGACCATGACTTTTACGAGCGCACAACTCACCGCCTGGATCGGCGCCTACCTGTGGCCGTTTTGCCGCATTGGCGCGGTGTTGGCCGCGATCCCGGTGATCGGAGCGAAATCCGTTCCTGTGCGGATACGCTTACTGTTTGCGCTTTCGCTCACGCTCGTTATTGCACCGGTGATACCGTCGGTGCCGACGGTCGATCCGCTCAGTCCCAATGGCGTCCTGGTGACGATGCAGCAGGTGCTGATCGGAGGTGCCATGGGGTTCTCGCTCCATCTTATTTTCAGCGCCTTCGTGCATGCCGGTCAGCTCGTGGGCATGCAGATGGGTCTTGGTTTCGCTTCGCTCGTGGATCCGCAAAACGGCGTGCAGGTACCGGTGTTGAGCCAGTTCTACGTGGTGGTGGCGAGTCTCATGTTTCTCGCGCTTGATGGCCACCTGGTGGTGATCGAAGTGCTGGTGGAAAGTTTTCGTACCATGCCTGTTTCGACCACGGGACTGGCGACTGCGGGAATCTGGGATTTGGTGAGCGCGGCCAGCCGGATGTTTGCCGGGGCGCTGCAGATTGCCCTGCCGGCCCTGACGGCCTTGCTCCTGGCCAACATCGCTTTTGGTGTGATGGCGCGCGCCGCGCCACAACTCAATATTTTTTCCATCGGTTTCCCTCTGACCCTGATTCTTGGATTTGTCGCGCTGCTGTTGACGATCCCCAGCCTCATTCCGCATGCCTCGGAACTGCTCAACGACGGTTTCGGGCTGATGCGGCATGTCTCTGGGGGAGGAAACTGACATGGCGGAACAGGAAAGCGCCCAGGAACGCACAGAACGCGCCTCGCCCCGGCGCCTGCAAGAGGCGCGCACAAAAGGACAGGTCCCGCGCTCGCGCGAACTGACGACCGCACTGATGTTGTTGGCGAGTGCCACCGGCATGCTGGTGCTTGGTGGTCAGATGATTCGGGGCCTGGAAGGCGTATTTCGTCATGGCCTGAATATCGAGCGTGCGAAAATTTTTCAGGAGTCCGCGCTGATCGAAGCGCTGGCAGGAACTACTTTCGAAGGCATGATGGTGATCGCACCGTTCCTGCTTCTCACGGCGGTCTTCGCGCTGCTGGCGCCGCTGGGCGTCGGTGGTTGGGTGTTCAGCAGCGAGGCGTTCATGTTCAACTGGAGTCGGTTGAATCCAATTACTGGACTGGGCCGCGTGTTTGCCTGGCGCGGCCTCGTCGAGATGCTGAAAGCGCTGGCCAAGTTTTCCCTGGTGGCCGCCTGTGTCGGTTGGCTGTTGTGGCGCCTGGCGCCACGCTTTCTCGGGCTCGCAACCGAACCGCTGGAACAGGGGCTGATACATTCCGCGCAGATACTCGGGTGGTCGTTTCTGGGCATGAGCGCGGCGACGATCCTGATCGCGGTGGCGGACGTGCCGTTCCAGGTATGGGATTACGGAAAGAATCTGCGCATGTCGCGCCAGGAAGTGCGCGAGGAGATGAAAGAAACCGATGGCCGGCCGGAAGTGAAGAGCCGTATCCGCCGCATCCAGCAGGAGATTGCACAGCGGCGCATGATGACTGAGGTGCCCAAGGCCGATGTCATCATCACCAACCCAACACATTATGCCGTGGCCTTGCGCTACGACCAGACAAAGATGCGTGCCCCTATCGTGGTGGCCAAGGGCGCGGACCTGGTCTGCGCACAGATCCGCCGGCTTGGTGCAGAGTTGAAGGTGCCGACGCTTTCCATGCCGCCGCTGGCCCGTGCCTTGTTCTATAGCACGAAACTGAATCACGAGGTCCCGGCCGGTCTTTATCTGGCCGTGGCCAAGGTGCTGGCCTACGTGTATCAGCTGCGACAGACCTTCAAGCAGGGTGCATACACGCCGCCACCGCCGCCGAAACCGGAGGATCTCCCGATTCCGCCTGAATGGAGGAGAGACTGACCATGGCAGAAGCCTTGACGCCAGGAACCACCGGCGCTGCCATGGGCAGGGGACTGGGCACGCCGTTTGTGCTGCTCGCCATGTTGGCAATGATGGTGGTGCCATTGCCGCCGCTGGTGTTGGACATTCTTTTCAGTTTCAGCATTTCACTGGCATTGGTGGTGTTGCTGGCGGTCGTATACGTGCGCCGGCCGCTCGAATTTGCGGTATTTCCCACGGTGCTGCTGCTGGCGACGCTGCTTCGGCTGTCGCTGAACGTGGCCTCGACGCGCGTGGTGCTGCTGCAAGGTCACACCGGGTCCGATGCTGCCGGTCAGGTCATCCGCGCCTTTGGTGAATTCGTCGTCGGCGGCAACTACGCTGTGGGTATCGTGGTGTTTTCCGTGTTAGTGATCATCAACTTCGTGGTGGTGACAAAAGGCGCCGGCCGCGTCTCGGAAGTCAGCGCACGTTTCACCTTGGATGCCATGCCGGGCAAGCAGATGGCGATCGACGCCGATCTCAATGCCGGACTGATCGATCAGAACGAGGCGCGCCGTCGCCGCACCGAAATCGGTCAGGAGGCGGATTTTTATGGCGCCATGGATGGCGCGAGCAAGTTCGTGCGTGGTGATGCTGTCGCCGGCATCCTGATCGTATTCATTAACATCCTGGGTGGATTTGCCGTGGGCATGCTGCAGCATAATCTGCGATTCGCCGATGCCCTGCATAATTACACCTTGCTGACGATCGGCGACGGACTCGTGGCGCAGATTCCGGCGCTGGTGTTGTCGACCGCGGCGGCGATCATGGTGACGCGCGTATCCTCGGCCCAGGACATGGGTAATGAGATTATGACGCAATTGTTTGGCAGCCCGCGCGCCTTGATCGTCGCGGCCGGCATTCTCGGAGCGATGGGATTGGTGCCCGGCATGCCGCACTTCGCCTTTCTGAGTATGGCCATGCTTCTCGGAGTTGTCTCCTATGTGATCGTTCAGCGTCTGAGAGCGGCGGAAGCCGCTCCGGCCATCATTTCCCCGGCGGTACCGGCCATGGCGCCCGCAGCATCGGCGGAATCCAAGGAATTGAGCTGGGATGACGTCAGCCCCGTGGATGCCGTCGGTCTTGAGGTTGGTTATCGCCTGATCCCGTTGGTGGATAAGGGTCAGGGCGGGCAACTCATGACGCGCATTAAGGGAGTACGCAAGAAATTATCGCAGGATCTCGGGTTTTTGGTTCCAGCGGTCCATATCCGTGACAACCTGTCGCTGTCGCCTAATGGTTATCGCATTCTGCTGATGGGCACGGTGGTGGGCGAGTCGACTATTTACCCGGACAAGGAAATGGCTATTAATCCGGGACAGGTATTCGGAACAGTGCCGGGCATCGAGACGAAAGACCCTGCTTTTGGCTTGCCTGCCCTCTGGATCGAGCCGATCAGCCGCGAACACGCCCAGACCCAGGGCTACACCGTGGTGGATGCCTACACGGTGGTGGCCACCCACCTGAGCCAGCTGATCCAGACCCACGCCCAGGAGCTCTTCAGCTACGAGGATGCACGGGCGCTTATGGATAAGCTCGCCAAAACCGCACCCAAGCTGGTCGAAGATCTTACCCCCAAGACCCTGTCGCTCGGGGTGGTACACAAGGTTTTGCAGAATATGCTGGCGGAAAACATCCCCATTCGCGATATCCGTACCATCGCCGAGACCTTGGCGGAGTACGGGTCGCGGAGTCAAGACCCCGGCGCCCTGACGGCGGCGGTACGTGTCGCCCTTGGACGATCAATAGTTCAACATATCAATGGGTTAGCACAGGAGTTACCTGTTATTACCCTGGATCCTGCCTTGGAACAGTTATTGCTACAGACGCTTCAAGGAGATACCACGCAAACAGGCGGAATTGAGCCGGGTTTGGCGGACAAGTTGCACAGCATGCTGTCCGAGACTGCCCGGCGCCAGGAATCCCTGGGGCGGTCCGCGGCGTTGCTGGTGTCACCCACGTTGCGCCCGTGGTTCGCCCGGTTTGTGCGGCACACGATCTCGACCTTGCGCGTGCTGGCATACAACGAGGTGCCGGACAACAAGCGCATCCAGGTGGTGGCGACGATAGGCAGGTGAACAGGAGGCCGGGTATGGACACGAATGAGATGAGTGCTTTCAGGAATTCCGCCGCCGGCGAATCCAATAGGCAGATGGGGATGAAGCCATGAGAATCAAACGCTATTTTGGCAAGAACATACGCGAGGCCATCCAGAAGGTCCGCGAAGAGCAGGGACCGGATGCTGTGATACTTTCCAACCGCAAGGTAGATGGCGGGATCGAGATTGTCGCCGCCGTCAATTTCGACGAAATCCTGATGGACATCGATGCCCCGGCTAATCAGACACCCGCAACACCACGTCGGGTGGAACCGTACATGCCACCGCGTGTGGCCGGTGCGCTGAAACCCGCGGCCGCGCCTGTGGCAAGATCATCGCGCCCGGCAACGGCCGCTCCCGCGATAGCGCGCTCCGCCACGCCCGTGGCAGCGGCGCGTGCTCCCACGGCCGAGCAGCCGGCGCTGACCGAGATGCGGCGCGAACTGAGCAGCCTGCGCGGGATGCTGGAGCAACAGATTTCGAGCCTCGTGTGGGGCGATGTGGCGCGGCGCAATCCGCGGCACGCCAATTTGCTGCAACTGTTGCTGCAACTCGAACTGAGTCCGAAGCTGTGTCAGCAAATCGTGGAAGAACTGTCCGAGACCAGGGATGCGCAGCATGCCTGGCGTAATGCCTTGGGCCTGCTGGCGCACAAGCTGCCGGTGACCGACGACGACATTCTCCAGCAGGGTGGAGTAGTCGCGCTGTTGGGGCCCACTGGCGTCGGCAAGACCACCACGATCGCCAAGCTGGCGGCACGCTTTGCCGTGCGCCATGGTTCGCGGCATGTCGCGCTGGTGACCACCGACAATTACCGCATTGGCGCCCAGGAACAATTGCGCGCCTACGCAAAAATCCTCGATACCCCGCTGCACGTGGCCTACAGCGCGAATGAACTGCGCGAGACACTCAAGAACCTTTCCGAACGCAAACTGGTGTTGATCGATACCACAGGCATGAGCCAGCGCGATCTGCGCTTGGCGGAACAATTTTCCATGATCCGGGGCGGCTCGGAGGCGGTACGCAGCTACGTGGTGCTGTCGGCGACTACGCGCGAAGCGGCCCTGGAAGAGATCATGCAGACCTATCAGCGCATCAAGCCGAGCGGTTGCATCCTGACGAAGGTGGACGAGGCGGTCGGTCTGGGCGGTGTGCTGAGCGCCATCGTGCGCCACAAGATGGCGGTGGCTTACGTAAGCGACGGCCAGCGTGTGCCCGAGGATCTTTACACGGCGCGTGCCCACAGCCTGGTCAGCCGTAGCGTAACCATGATGCGGCGCGGAAACGCGATGATGTACGAGCTCGGTCCGATGACCATGGCTTTGGGAGGGGGAGCGCCGGTTCATGCATTCTAATTCCGACAACGTGCTTAAAGATCAGGCCGCCGGGTTACGGCGCCTGGCAGCGAAACAACCGGTTCGGGTTATCGCCGTGGCGAGCGGCAAAGGCGGTGTGGGCAAAACCAACGTGTCGGTTAATCTCGCCATGGCGTTTACCGCCGCCGGGAAGTACGTCATGCTGCTTGACGCCGACCTGGGGCTGGCCAACGTCGATGTCATGCTTGGGCTGCATGCCACGTACAACCTGTCACACGTCATCAACGGCGATTGTTCGCTCGAGGATATCATCGTGAAGGGTCCTGGCGGACTCAAGGTTATCCCGGCCGCTTCCGGTATCAAGCGCATGGCCGAGTTGAGTCCGGAGGAACACACGGGACTGATCCGCGCCTTCAGCGAACTCGGTCACGGTCTCGATGTGCTAATTGTCGATACGGCCGCCGGTATATCGGACAGCGTCATGAGTTTTGCGCGTGCCTCCCAGGAAGTGATCGTGGTGGTGTGCGATGAACCGGCGTCCATCACCGACGCCTACGCATTGATCAAGGTGTTGAACCGAGATTACGGGCAGCAGCGGTTCCGCGTGCTGGCCAACATGGTACGAAACCAGGACGAGGGCAGGGATTTATTCTTCAAGCTGTCCCGCGCGGCCGACCGGTTTCTGGATGTCTCCCTGGATTATGTGGGGGCAATTCCCTATGACGAATACCTGCGGCGGGCGGTGCAGAAGCAGCGCGCCGTGGTCGATGCCTATCCCTCCAGCAAAGCGGCGGCGGCATTCAAGAAATTAGCGGTTCTGGCCGATAAATGGCCTATAGCCGAGGCGGCATCCGGGAATGTGCAGTTCTTTTTTGAGCGGCTCATCCATCCGGGTCCGGCCGAGGCGCTTGCGTGAACGCTTTGGCGCAATATGCCAAAACCCAGGAAGGTGATCTCAACGCCCTGGTGACCCGCTATGCGCCGCTGGTGAAACGCATCGCCTATCATTTAAGCGGGCGTCTGCCGGCCAGTATTCAGCCGGGAGACCTGATCCAAGCAGGCATGATCGGATTGATCGAGGCAGCGCGCCATTACGACGCGCAGCAGGGAGCGAGCTTTGAGACCTATGCCGGTATTCGTATCCGCGGCGCCATGCTGGATGAGGTGCGCAAGAGCGATTGGGCGCCACGCTCGGTTTATCGCAAGTCGCGCGACATGGCGCGCGCCATCTCCAAGGTGGAAAACACCAAGGGCGGCAGTGCCAAGGATCATGAGATTGCCGAGGCGATGGGCATGACGCTCGATGAATACCACCAGGCCTTACAGGACGTGAGCGGTCATCGCGTGCTGAGTTTCGAAGACGTCGCGCTGGATGAAGATCGTCTGGCGGACAGCCTGATCGACAAGCAGGACGATCCTTCCCTGGCGATGCAGAACGAGGAAGTCCGGCGGGAGCTGGCCAAGGCTATTACCGAATTACCAGAACGTGAGCGTCTGGTGTTGTCGCTTTATTATCACGAGGAACTGAATTTGCGCGAAATCGGACATATTCTCGAGGTCTCCGAGTCGCGGGTGTGCCAGATACACAGTCAGGCGCTGTTGCGGTTGCGTGCGCGCTTCCCCGGTCGTAAGGCAGGAGAGCCGGACACAGATTGAGGGCTGATCCTATGAAAGATTTCCGACGAGAAGGAAGGTAGTAGATATGGCAATGGATAAAAACATGAAGATTCTGATCGTGGACGATTACTCCACCATGCGGCGCATCATCAAGAACGTCCTGCATGAAATCGGTTTCGATAATACCGATGAGGCCGATGACGGCAAGACGGCGCTGCCCATGTTGCAGGGCGGGGGCTACGATTTCCTCATCACCGACTGGAACATGCCGGGGATGCAGGGTATCGATCTTTTGAGGGCCGTGCGCGCCAATGAGAAGACGGCAAAACTGCCGGTTCTGCTGGTGACCGCAGAGGCCAAGCGTGAGCAGATCGTCCTGGCGGCCGAGGTCGGTGTGAACGGTTATATCGTCAAACCCTTCACGCCTGAAACACTCAAGGAAAAGATCAGCAAAATATTCGAGCGCCTCGGCGCGACAAAGGGATAGGAGCCGACATGCCAATGGATATGACAAATGTCAGCCCCGTCGCTGAGGACCAGCGCCTTGTGTTGGCGCAAGAGCTGATTCAGACACTGGCGGTCGGCGATGAAGACCGCTGCGGTCAGATTCTGGATGAGTTGACCAAGTTGCGTGAGTCCCAGTTGTTTCAGGAGCTGGGCAGGCTGACACGTGAACTGCATGAAGCGCTGAACGCCTTTCGTCTTGACTCACGCCTGACCAATCTCGCCAGTGTCGACATCCCTGATGCCAAGGAACGGCTGAATTATGTGATCTCGATGACCGAACAGGCGGCAACGCGCACCCTGAATGCGGTCGAGGAATCCAAGCCCATCTGCGGCGAGCTGACCAAACGCTCCGGTTCGCTCCATGAGGAGTGGCAGAAGTTCATGCGCCGCGAAATGCAGGCGCCGGAATTCCGCGATCTGTGCAAACGTCTGATCGAATTCCTGTCGTGGGTAGGGTCCAGTGTGCCGCGCGTGGATGCCAATCTTTCTGACGTGCTGATGGCGCAGGGATTCCAGGATCTCTCGGGCCAGATTATCCCAGCCAGCCCAGCGGTTGGTGTCCCAATCGTAGCCCTCGTACATGCTTGCATTGTCGGCGGCGTCTATGCCGCC
>JBGPBL010000068.1:0-13378 GCA_041481225.1 Sulfurifustaceae bacterium
TCGAACGCCAGCGATGCAAAGGTCGTCTGTTTCATCATTCTCTTTCTCCTCGTGCCCGCGCGGGCTGTCGTGATGTCAACGCGTTGGACAGGGGGACTTGTTCAGAGTTTCCCTAACGTGTAACCCATGTCCTCGGGCTTTTTTGTTTATCTATTCTTCCCGACCGGTCATTCACGATTCGCCCATGCGGCGCCACACGCTCGCCAGCCACGGCTGCATAAAACGCGGCCGGCCAGCGGGGCGGTAATAGTGAGTCAGCTCAACAAAACCCGCGGTTGACAGATAGCGGCGCCAGGTTTCTAGGTCATAAAATGCCCCGTAGCGCCCACGGTTCCAGCCTTCCTCGTTATGGCCGTGCGGGTTCGAACTGAACAGCACACCACCCGGTTTCAGTGTCGCGTGCAATTCCCGTAACACACGCGGCAACTCCTGGCTCGGGACATGAAACAGCGCGGCGTTGGCGAACACGCCATCGAAATGGTTATCCGGCAGGTCGAGCTTGAGGAAATCCTGCTGCCACACTTCGCCGCCACTATGGGCGCGCGCCATGTCGGCAAAGCGGGCGGCGCCTTCCAGACCTATCGCGATGTGACCGAGTCCGGCAAACACCTTGAGGTCGCGCCCCGGCCCACAGCCGAAATCAAGTATCGTGGAAGGCGGCTCACCCTCGATGTGTTGCAACAGCGCCGCGACGTTCTGGCTGACGTCGTGATCGTGCGTGCCTTCCCAGAAATCATCGGCCCGCTGGTTGTAATTCTCCAGCGTGAGTTCAGCAATTTTTTTCAGGTCTTGGGGATTCAGTTTCATGTTGGCTGTAATTCTCTTCCCGCCACCACAACGCATCCCGCTTGTGTGGCCGATCGACAATATAAATCGCTGAGAGCAGCGATTAAAACTAAATGGCCTGTCGGTTTGTAAGGTATATCATTTTTGCCGGGATAGTCCGCATGAGCCCCTGCACAAACTAAACCCCGAACTGTGGTATCGTCAATGACCGCATCGCAACTGGCCCACACAAGGAGCAGACCACGACCTCGGCAGAACAACACCACCAACTCAAAACTCTATTGGGGCTCGCTTACGATCCCGTGGGTGTCTCGGGCGCAGGCGATTCCGACCCGATCACCGCGGGCCCCGCGCCATCGGCATGCAGCTTCTGGCGGCGCGCGGAGACAGCGAGTTTTACCGCTGATACGAAGTCTCATACTAATTGCAAGGTGGGCGCGCACGTGATGGGGTTTTCATTGGAGGGCGAGGATATGCAGGCGCTGGGCGCGCTGGTGCAAACCATGACCGGCGTTTCTTACATCATGCCCGAGGAAGTGCCGGCGCTCCCGCGCTTGCCCGAGCACAAGGCCTGGCACTACACACCACTATGCGCGGCGTCTGCGGCGCCGGAGCTGGTGCTCTTGTGGATCGATGGCCGCCAGGTGATGCTGATTCAGGAAGCCATGGGCAGCGCGCATTGGAAATCCGGCAAGGGTTTGCGCACCACCGGACGGCCAGCCTGCGGCGCGCTGGCGCTCGCCTACCATCACGCCGAGGCGGTGTTGTCGTTCGGCTGCGCCGGCATGCGCACCTTTACCGAGATACCCGACCATTACATGCTGCTGGTCGTGCCGGGCGAATCGGTGGAAGGGCTGTGCCGTGGCCTCGCACAGACCTCCCAATCCAATGCGGCGGTGCAATGCGTGTACGAAAACAAAAGGCCTCGTTCGCCTGAACAACGCCTTTGCAGGTTCGTGCAGGAGCAGCACCAACCCTGAAATGAACGCGGATACTAAACGGAGCCAACAGAGGAAATGGTGGCCGGGGTCGGAATCGAACCAACGACACGCGGATTTTCAGTCCGCTGCTCTACCAACTGAGCTACCCGGCCTTGGGCCTCAAAAGAGCGCCGCATTATAGTGAACTTGATAGAAGTTGTACAAACGGCCGAATTTACGAGCTTGGCCCGCCAAAAAACCACCGGCGGTGTTTGTCAACAGCCATAATTTTTAGCGGGTTGAACTATTCGTGGCCAGGTCTTAAGGTCAGCCCTCGCCGTCACCCGCGCCCGCTCGCATGAAAGTCGTTCTGATCAATCCCTACGAAATCGGTCGCCAGCCGTTCGGCCTGGCCGAACCGGCCGCCTGGCTCAAGCGCGCCGGTTGCGAGGTGCATTGCCTCGATCTCACGCTGCAACGTCTGGAGCCCGAGGTGTTGCGCGACGCGCGCGTGGTGGCGATCTATGTCGCCATGCACACCGCTACACGCATTGCGGTGGAAGCTATCCCGCGCATCCAGGCGCTCGCACCCCAGGCGCATCTGTGCGTGTATGGCCTGTACGCGCCGATGAATGAAACGCGGCTGCGCGAGTTGGGGGTTCATACCGTGTTGGGCGGTGAAGTCGAGCCGGCCCTGGTGTCGCTGGTGGGGCGGCTGCGCGAAGGCTCCAGCCAGGCGCAAACCGAGCCGGTGGTGAATCTTTCCAAAATAGAATTTCTCACGCCTGATCGCGGCGCGCTGCCGCCGCTGGCGCGCTATGCGCATTTGCAACTGCCAGGCGGCGGCCGCAAGACCGTCGGCTTCGTCGAGGGCAGCCGCGGCTGCAAGCATCTGTGCCGCCATTGCCCAGTGGTGCCGGTGTATCACGGCGTGTTCCGCGTCATTCCGGTGGATGTCGCAATGGCCGACGTGCGCCAGCAAGTGGCGGCTGGCGCGCAACATATTTCCTTCGGTGATCCGGATTTCCTGAACGGCCCGACCCATGCGCTCAAGCTCGTGCACGCCCTGCACGCTGAATTTCCGGATATCACCTACGACGCCACCATCAAGATACAGCACCTTATTAATCACGCCGAGATGCTGCCGGTGCTGAAAGCCACCGGCTGTTTGTTTATCACCGCCGCGGTGGAATCGGTCGATGATCGCGTGCTCGATCTGCTCGCCAAGAACCATACGAACGAGGATTTTGCGCGCGCCGTAGCGCTGTGCCGCGCGGCTGGCATCGCGCTCGCGCCAACGTTCGTGGCGTTCACGCCCTGGACCACGCTGGAGGGTTATATCGCGCTGCTCGACCGCCTGCGCGAACTCGGTTTGGTCGAAAGCGTTCCGCCGATTCAACTGGCGATCCGCCTGCTCATCCCGCAGGGTTCGCTGCTGCTAACGCTGCCGGGTTTTCAGGCGCACATCGGCGAGTTCGACCCCAAACTTCTGGGCTACCCATGGAAAAATCCCGACCCGCGCGCCGATCGCTTGCAACGCACGGTGCAGCAACTGGTGGCGCAGGCCGAGGCCCAAGGCTTGAGCCGGCGCGAGATTTTCGCGCGCATCTGGGGGTTGGCGCATGCGGCGCTGGGCGTGGAGGCGCCGGCTCTGGCGGATAGCGGCGTGGACACGCCGATCCCACGCCTGTCCGAACCCTGGTATTGCTGTGCCGAACCGACTGACGAGCAGTTGCAGAGTTTTTAAAACAGAACGTCGAGCACCGAGATCAAACTGCTATTGACCCGGCGCGTTTGTTTCTAAACGAAGACAGGGGATGTTACTTACTGGACGGCGGCACATAACCGGCCGGCATCTGCGAGCCTTCGCCGAAGAAATATTTTTCCATCTCGCCCTCGATCATCTTGCGAGCTTTGGGGTCAAGGGGACTGAGGCGGTACTCGTTCATGAGCATGGTCTGGTGGCCGAGCCACATCTTCCACGCCTCCTTTGAGACGTTCTCCCAGATGCGCTTGCCGAGCTCACCGGGGTAGGTGGGGTAATCGAGACCCTCGGCTTCTTTGCCGAGTTTGACGCACTTCACCATACGAGCCATTAACTTTTCCTCAATAATAATTGTTCGAGCAGATGTTTCACCGGCGCGGAGAATCCCCGTGCCGCCGGCTGGCCGAGTTTATACCAGACTGTTTCTGCATTCTCCATCGCCTGCATTGTTCCCCCCACCAGCCGCGCGGGTATGGGTGTGATGTCGAGCCGGAAATGGCTGAACGCATGGCGCAGTACCGGCCAGGGTTTCTCCGTTTTGATTTTGAGACCGAGGATTTTGCGACACCAGGCTTGTACGTCGTCGTCGGCGCATTCGGGAAATCCCCACAGGCCGCCCCACAACCCAACGGGCGGGCGCTGCGTGAGCAGCACGCATCCGCGTTTGTCATGGATCATGAGCATGTGCGTGGCCTTAACCGGCGTGGGTGAGCGCAACCCGCGCACCGGGTAATCTTGCGGCGCGCCGAGTTTTCGCGCGCGGCAGCCGGTACGCAGCGGGCAGTGCGGGCAATCGGGTTTGGTGCGGGTGCACAGGGTCGCGCCCAGGTCCATGATCGCCTGGGTGTAGGCGGCGACGCGCGCGTGGGGCGTGTGTTTTTCCGCCAGCCGCCACAGGTGTTCCTCGGTCTCGCGTTTGTTAAGCGGTGTATCGATGGCGTGGTAGCGTGCCAGCACGCGTTTGACGTTGCCGTCGAGAATCGCGTGCCGTTGGCCGAAGGCGAGCGCCAGAATGGCACCCGCGGTCGAACGGCCAATGCCGGGTAGCGCGGTGATTGCCTCGAACTCGCGCGGAAAGCGGCCAGCGAGGTTGTCCATGATGATCTCCGCTGCACGATGCAGGTGGCGCGCCCGGGCGTAGTAGCCAAGCCCGGTCCACAGATGCAGCACGCCATCGAGCTTCGCTCTTGCCAGGGCGCGCACGTCCGGAAAGCGTGCCATGAAGCGCTCGAAGTAGGGGATGACGGTCGCTACCTGTGTCTGTTGCAACATGATTTCCGAGACCCAGATGCGATACGGGTCGCGCTTGCGTTTCCACGGCAGTGTCTTGCGGCCGTGGCGGTCGTACCAGGCGAGCAGTCGCCGGCTGATTCCACGTTCACTCACGGCCGGCAAACTCCTCGACCTTGACGGCGGTCGCCATGATTTCTTTCTGGAGGAAGGACTTCATGAGCCAGGGGCCGATCACTGGCGGGATGAAAAAATCTGGCGTCATTTCCGCGGAGTAGCGCAGCCGCGTCTGCGAGTTCTCGGCAGAGACACGCCAGCGCTCGACGGAATAACTGAAGTCGCTCAACTGCGGATCTCCGATGATGATGATATCGCTTTGCGGCCAGGCTTGGATGTCGACGACCTTCTTCATGGTTTTACAGAAAATGAGAACGCAGGCATGGAAGGTAATGTCTAACCGGTGTTTGTCCTTGCCTTCGGATTTCACGATGTGGCTTTTCGTCACCACGTCCGACAGCCGCGGCAACTGCTCATAATCCGTCATCAAGCGCCAGACCTCGCTGCGCTTGGCATCGAGCACCACTTCGAAGGAGAGCGTGTAGCGACCGTTGTCGTGTGTGGCTTCGGTGTGCACGAGGGTGGCGGCTGTGGCGCCATAGGACGTCAGCAAACTGATCGCCAGGGCAAGCGCCGCATGCCGCCATTCCTTCCGCATCGTGTTATCGGCGCAGCTTGAACTTGTCTTTCAGTTTCTGTTGCAGTTTCTCTTTGATTTCTGTTTTCTTTTCTTCGGTCGCGGCTTTTACCAGAGAACTCGCGTCCGGCCGGAATTTCGGGCTGGAGAAGGGGCCGCTGATGAACATCGAATACGAGCCCAGACTAACCTTGAAGTCGAGCATTTCCCGGGGCAGGTCGGCGCTGCCTTGGGCGGCGACCTTGAGCAGATTCGGACTTTGTAATTTCGTGTCATCGGTGGTGACCACGCCATTTTTGATTTTGGCGCTGCCACCCAGCTGGGTGAACTTGGTTTCATCGCCCGGTTTCGGCGGGAGTTCCTTCAGATTCTGAAGGCTTTTGTTTTTTACCGCCGCCGAGATGGTGTCTTCCATTTTCTTCAGATCAATGCCTTTGATGGCGCCATTCTGAATGGAGAAATTGGCGGTACCGTTCAGCGTTTCCTTGATCTGGGTGGCATCGAGCCCCTGTGCCGTGACCTTGGCGCTCAGGTTTGCCGTGCCGACAAATTTATCAAATTGCATGGCGTCTTTCAGCATGGGTGCGAGCTGCACAGCGTTCACGCCTTCGTTGATGGCCAGTGCCGGGGTTTTGCCGCGGACATCGAGCGTGGTAAGGCCGTTGTATTTGCCACTGTAGAGTTTGGCTTCGTTCGGGCCGAGCGTGATGAGGCCGTTGTCCGCGGTGACCTGCACCAGAACGTCGGTGGAGTGGATATTCATGGCCTTGAGTTTGCCGATGCGCAGCTTGCCCTGGATGGCGAGCGCGCGTAGGGCCGAGAGCGAAATTTCCACCGGTTTTGCCGGGGCGGTACCGTCCGGCGCCTTTGCGCCTGCGGCGGCCGGCGCTGCCGGCGGCAGGTAGCGATCCACGTCGATCTGATCTAGCGCGAGATCGAAGCGGTACGCCGGCTTGGCGAAATCCCGCAGGCTGAATGAACCGCCCAAACGTGATTCATCCAAGGCCACGCTAAAATCCTTCAGCTCAACGCTGTTGCTGGTCGCGGCGAATTTGGTCTTGAGCGAAAGTTTTTCCAACGCGCCCTTGTCGGTGGTTTCGTATTTGATGCCGAGTTTGCCCATGAGCGCACGCGGGCTGAAGCTTGCGGTTTCGATGGTGCCGTTGAAAGCAGGCGCATCAAAAATTTTGCTGCCCTTGATGCTGGCCTGCAGACTCAGATCGGCGAGTGCGAGCGACAGGTTCGTGACGTCCAGCGTTTGGGCCTTGAGATCGAGGCTCGCGCGCGTTTTCAGGTCGACGCGCGTGCGCAGGGGCGGCTGGCCACTTTCGAGATCGAAGCTCAAATGCGCATCCACCGGTTGACCGACAACGATCTTTCCGGTTTGCAGCTCCAGGTTGTGCACCGCGTAGCGCGCGCCGCTGGTCTGATCGTTCCAGGTGATGTCGGCCTTGCGCACATCGATTTTGTTCACGCCGAAGCCGCCAATGCCAGGAGAGGCACCGGCCGGCACTTTTTCTGATGCCACATTTACCTTCGATGGTGCAGTCAGGTCGTCCCAATTGGTTTTGCCGGCAGCATTCTTGGCCAGATTGAGTTTGAGCCCGTTGAGAAAAACCGTGTCGACGATAACCTCTTTGCGAAGCAGCGGCAGCAGTTCCACCTTGGCGCCCGCGCCATCGATGCGGGCGAAGGGCTCGGGTCCGAATCCGGGGGCGTTGCCGAATTCCATCCGGCCGGTTTCGATGCCGATCCAAGGGAAGAAAGACCAGCCGATCTTGCCGTCGATTGTCAGTTCCCGGCCGGTCTTGTTCTTGACCATTTCGATAAGTTTCCCCTTATATTGATTCGGGTCAAAAAGAAGGGTCAGGCTTACGGCCAGGACGACAAGCAGGGTGATCAGACCAGCCAACAAAAAAGCTATGATCTTGAAGGTTTTTTTCATGGCTCGGCTCCGGGGATGGAGCGGGTGATGGGAATCGAACCCACGTCTAAAGCTTGGGAAGCTTTCGTTCTACCATTGAACTACACCCGCGATTGGCCCTACTTTTGCATAGAAAACAACACAGGCCAAGAACGGCCTGCAACAGAGGATTCTACCTTGGCAGCCCCAGACATCAAGCGGTTATATATGCAGGAAAATGCCGACCCGCTGTTGATCAGCTTTCTTGACGTGGTGGTGCTGTTGACCTGCCAGCGCGACGAGCAGGGATTGTCCACCTCCCTGATCGATTTGTTGTGCCAACACGTGCAGGCGGAACGGTTCCGTCTGCTTGCGATTTCCAACGCCAACCGGGACAGTGGTTTCAGCGAGCGCAATGTGGAGAATGCGGTGGTGCGCGACTGGCTCGATCCTTCCGCTGCACCCATTCCTATTGTCGAGGATCCGGACCTGGCTGCCTGTGTGCGTACCCAGAACCAGGTTAGCCGCCTACAGCCGGGCGCGAATACCCGACGGTTGGTGCTGCCGATTTTTGGGGCGACTTATGTGACGGCGCTGCTCGTAATCGAGGGATTACGCAAGTTGAGCGGCGAAGACGAGGTGCTCAGCCGGCTGCTGAGAATTTTCAGTAATCAGGCGTATTTGCTTTCCCGCAGCGAAATAGACGGACTGACGGGCTTGCATAATCGGCAGTCATTCGACACCCGCATCAAGCACCAGATACTGAATGCCGGACAACCCAACCGCCGCCGGCGCCTGCCGGGAGGGGCGATGCAAAACTGCCTGGCCATCTTTGATATCGATCATTTCAAAGATGTGAATGACCGATACGGGCATTTGTATGGTGATGAGGTGCTGGTACAGGTGGCACGGCTGATGAGCCGCTCGTTCCGGTCGGAAGATCTGCTGTTCCGTTATGGTGGCGAGGAGTTTGCTGTGGTGCTGATCGGTGTCACCCCCGATGTGGCCACGCAGATGCTGGAAGTTTTCCGGCAGACCGTCGGGTCTTACGAATTTCCACAGATTGGCCGCAAGACGGTCAGTATCGGCGTGGCGGGCATCCCTTCCGGCGAGAGCGTGGACACGATTATCAACCGGGCCGACAAGGCGATGTACTACGCCAAACAGCATGGCCGTAACCGGGTATGCTGCTACGAGACGCTGGTGGCCGAGGGAACGCTGGCCCCGTTGACGGTGGCCGCGGGCGACATCGAGCTGTTCTGAGTGAACGCACGCCCCGGCGTGCGTTATTCCAAGGCAAAGATTACAATAATCCACGCCGCTAATGGCGTTGTGTGTCGGTTCTCCCCGGTTCATGAAGATCATACTCAACGGTCAGGAAAAGCGCATCGAGGCCTCCACCACCATTTCTGCGTTGTTACAGGAGATGGGGTTGGCCGACCGGCGGGTGGCCGTGGAGGTCAATCAGGAGATCGTGCCGCGCGGCCGGCACGGTGAGCAGATGTTACAGGATAATGATCGCGTGGAAATTGTGCGCGCGATCGGGGGTGGGGCTTGGTAGCAACCGTATCGACAGTGAAGCAGACGACCGGGAGAGGCGATGAACTTGTCCTTGCCGGCAAGACCTATGGGTCGCGCCTGCTGGTCGGCACCGGCAAGTACAAGGACATGGACGAGACCCGGCGCGCGGTGGAGGCGAGCGGGGCGCAGATCGTCACGGTGGCGATCCGCCGCACCAACATCGGCCAGAACGCGAACGAACCGAGCCTGCTCGATGTGTTGCCGCCGAGCAAATACACCTACCTGCCGAATACCGCCGGTTGTTATAACGTCGAAGACGCCGTGCGCACCTGCCGGCTGGCACGCGAGCTGCTCGATGGACATGATCTCGTGAAGCTCGAGGTGTTGGGCAGTGAAAAAACCCTGTTCCCGGATGTCGCCCAGACACTTAAGGCCGCCGAGATTCTCATCAAGGATGGTTTCAAGGTGATGGTCTATACCACCGACGATCCGGTGGTGGCCAAGCGCCTCGCCGACATGGGTTGTGTCGCGGTGATGCCGCTGGCTGCGCCCATCGGTTCCGGCCTCGGTATCCGCAACCCCTACAACATCCGTTTCATTATCGAAGAGGCCACGGTGCCTGTACTCGTGGACGCCGGTGTCGGTACGGCCTCGGACGCGGCGATCGCGATGGAGCTCGGATGCGATGGCGTGCTCATGAATACCGCAATTGCCGCGGCGCAGAATCCGGTGCTCATGGCCTCGGCGATGAAGAAAGCCGTCGAGGCCGGGCGCGAGGCCTTTCTCGCCGGGCGCATGCCGCGCAAGCAGTACGGCTCGCCGTCCTCACCCCTTGGTGGGACGTTTTTTTAAGATCGTTTGACGCAGAGTGACAAAAGCCGCGCTTTACGCGGAAAAATCCAATTTCGATTTTCTTTGCGCCTTCGCGTCAAAAATTCATATCATGGTTTACGCCACCAGGCCACTTCGCCCCATCCGTAGTTTCGTGCGCCGCGAAAGCCGCATGACGGCGTCGCAGGAGCGCGCGCTGAAGCAACTGTGGCCGCGTTATGGTGTTGGCATCGAAGCGAGGCCACTGGATTGCGATGCCGTTTTTGGACGTCAGGCGCCGGTAATTCTTGAAATTGGTTTTGGCAATGGTGATGCGCTGCAGGCCAGCGCTATGGCGAACCCACAAAACAATTACCTCGGCGTTGAAGTCCATCGACCCGGTATCGGTACACTGCTGCGCCGCCTTGAAGCGAGCGGTATTGAAAACGTGCGCGTCATGCACGCGGACGCGGTGGAAGTATTGAAGACAACTATTCCTGATGGCTCGTTGGCCGCCGTGCGCCTGTTTTTTCCCGATCCCTGGCCCAAGAAGCGTCACCACAAGCGGCGTCTGGTGCAACCAGAGTTTGCGGAACTGGTGCGGCGCAAATTAAAACCGGGGGGTTATTTTCATTTGGCCACGGACTGGGAGGAATATGCCGTGCACATGCGAACGGTGCTGTCGCAGACACCGGGGCTTGTTGAGGTAACAGGACAGGAACGCTTCTCCTCATTGTCCCATGGGCGGTCATCGACAAAATTCGAGATGCGCGGGCGGCGCTTGGGGCATGGGGTACAAGACTTGGTTTTTGAGCGTCCCAACGGACAAAGCTCCTGATACGACAGGACAAATTGGCGCTAAAACTACCCTAGTTTTTAGAAGTCTATACTTCAATATAAGAAGACAAATCGAAGAACATCGTGTGAAGCCGGTATTCCTTTCAGAACAAAGGATGTCTCCCAAGAAGGTGTTGGTCATCGGCAATTATCGCCAGACCATCACGGTGATCCGTTCTTTGGCCAGAGCGGGTTATCCCGTGATTGTCGGGCACGATGATCACCGCGTCTTCACGCAATTCTCACGGTTTACCACGGAAGTTTGGCGGTACCCGGAGATTGAGAAATCTGCGAAGGATTTTATAGCGGCCTTGGTGAAGTTTCTGACGATGCGCCCGGATATCGCCTATGTCTTTCCCGTGGGTGAGGGAGACATCGCCTGCCTGATACAACATCTCGAGGCCATCCCGTCGACGACCGGAGTCGTGATGGCGGATCCGGGTACCTTCAAAATCTGTCTCGATAAATTCCGGATTTATGAGATTGTGTCGCAGTTGGGGATCCCCCAGGCGGAATACCGGAAGGTGACCGGTTATTCCGAACTGATGGCGGAGATCGGGCATGTGGGTCATCCCTGCGTCGTGAAGCCGAATAACGCGCTCATTGGACTTTTTGGCAAGAAGGCCTTGATTCTCAGGGAGGTGGAGGATTTGAAGCGGATGTTACCCGCCTGGCCGGAGGGAAACGAGTTTCTGGTCTTGCAGAAGTTTGCGCCCGGTTATCGCCACAATTGCCACGTTGTCGCCGACAATGGACGGCTGCTGTCCTATTTTGAACAACGCGTTCTGCATACCGACCGTCCCGACGGTACCGGTTATGGTGTGGATGGGGTCTCGTTTCTTCCCACAGGGAAGCTGAAGGAATATTGCACGGCGCTTTTGGCAAGGCTGAGTTACTCAGGCGCTGGTTGCGTACAGTTTCTGGTGGACGACCGAACGGGCTCAGTGAGCTTTCTTGAAATCAATCCGCGGCTGGACGCCACCTGTGCGCTTCCCTATTACTGCGGTTACGATTTTCCACGCATGGCCGTGCAGTACACCGAGTACCGACGTGGAGCTATTTCTGCTCCACCAGAAAACTTTTCAGTTTATCCGGTGAATAAACACGGGATATGGCTGTTGGGTGACATGAATGGCTGGCTGCGGGCGCTGGATGACGATGACTTAACTTTTCAACAAGCCCTGGATTGGCTGCAACAAATGGTCGTGACGTGGTTACAGGGAGATTGTCACATGGTGTGGAGCTGGACCGACCCTCTTCCGGCCTGTTACCTGTTTATCGGGCTGGCCGCCACCACATTTCATTATCTTGCCCGCAGGATCGGTTTCTCGCGTCGGGGTTGATATTCTACAACGTGGACCTATTTTCGACCCTTCACCAGCTCCACTTTTTCCTTGCGCGATAGCAGTTTTACCGAGCATTCCCGGATCAGGGCCTGCGAACGAGAGCCGCAATTTTCCTGGTAGCGTATTTCCACGGGCCGGCGGCTGCGGGTGTAACGCGAAGCGATTCCCTCGTTATGCTGTTGCTTCCGGCGCTCGATATCGTTGGTGATGCCGGTGTAGAACGAGCCGTCGCTGCATTCCACGATGTAGAGAAACCACGGCTTGTCCTGGCCGTCTGCCATACGGTCGTTTTTGGACATGTATGTCAATTGAGGTGCGCAACGATCGACTTGAGTTCAGCAATACGCCGGTGCACGTCAGGGGCGTCCCCCGCATCGGGGCGCAGAACCAGGTAGGATCGATAGTCTTCCAAAGCGGCACGGGAACATTCCAGGTGCTCATAAATGCGGCCGCGGTCGCGGACTTCTTCCGCCAGTTCCGGCATGATCAGCAGGATGCGATCGACGGCGGTCAGGGCTTTATCGAACTCTTTCTGATGCAGGTAAATGGCTTTCAGGTTGCGCAGCATGCGCACCAGGATATCTTTCTTCCCTGTCGTGGTAAGCAGGCGTTCGAGCGGTGTGCGCGAGGCGTCTTCATGACCATAGGCTTCCTCGAGCAATTCAATCAGGTCTTCCTTGCTTAACAGGCTGCCGCCGGAAAACGGGTCCAGCACGACCTCGCCCTGATTGGTGGAAAATTTCACCAGGAAATGCCCGGGGAAGGAGACACCCTTGAGCGGCAATCCAAGGCGCCGGCCGATTTCGATATAGAGAATACTCAGGGTAATGGGGATGCCGATCTTGCGGTCCAGCACCTCGTTCAGAAAACTGTTGCGCGGATCATGGTAGTTTTCCATGTCGCCGGAGAAACCTTGTTCGACGAACAGAAATTGGTTAAGGGTGAGGAGCACGTCTTCGAGGCCCGCGCGTTCCGGGAGCCGCATCTGGACCTCGGTAGCCAATTCATCCAGACGGCGCAGGTACGCATCCACGTCCAGCCCGGGGTATTCGTCCTTCGCGACCAGAAGGGCGGCTTCAGCGAGATTCAGTTCCTGCTCGGAGCTGTGAATGATTTTTTCCAGACGTTCGTGACTGAATGATTCCATGGACTCCCTGGCTGCCGTTGAAATGCGCATGGCTTGGCATTAGACGTAAGGATAGCAGACGCATCAGAACCTTCCGGCCTTGTCGACGTACTGCGAAACGCATGGTGATTCAGAGGCTTGAGGGTGTTTCTTTTTGTGACCCCGAGATCGAGGCGTGCGTAATGTTGCTTACCAGGGGCGCGCAGAGACGAGCGCGATTTCGCACGCGTTATCGATTTCTGTTTCCAACGTGACAAATTGCTTGTTTACCGTGATCCGCACCGCATTTTCGGCCAGCGCCTGCTCCCAGTTTCCGCCGCGTGTGCGCAGCCAGGCAAGCAATGCACGAACATTATTGACCGTGGCTGGTAAGGCCACGTCTTCGGCAGCGCACCCGAGTTTATCCACCAGGGCAGCGAAATAAAGAATTTTGGCCACGA
>JBGPBL010000069.1:0-13295 GCA_041481225.1 Sulfurifustaceae bacterium
ATGCCGGTGATGGGCGAAGTTCGCGGTGGTCATGTCGTCTACGCGCACGAGGAAGACAAAATGAGAGGCGTTGCCGTAAAAGCCAAGGCCCCTGAAACCGGAGGCAAGAAATAAGAACCAGCGCAAGAACCGATTAGGTGTTATGCGTATACCGGGGCCAACCCGGTATACGTTCTTGCGGAGATATCCCGGTGCAAATTCTGTTGCAATTGGTAGTGAGCGGCGTGGCGCTGGGCATGATCTACGCCGTCATTGCGTTTGGCTATCAATTAACGTTTGCCACGTCACGCACGCTGAACTTCGGGCAAGGCGAAGCGCTGATGCTAGGCGCCCTGTTCGGCCTCACCCTGGTCGGGCATATGAGTTATTGGGTCATGCTGCCCTTGGTGCTGGTGTTCGGTTTTCTCCAAGGGATCGTGGTGGAACGCATCGGGGTGTTGCCGGCGCTGAAAACGAAGTCGGAATTCGGCTGGATCATGACGACCATCTCGCTCGGCATCATTTTCAAGAACACGGCCGAGAACATCTGGGGCAAGGACGATCTCAAGTTTCCTTCACCGTTGCCCGAGGCGCCGATGACATTCATGGGCGTCAACGTATTGCCGATGGAATTTCTGGTGGTCATCGGCGCCGTGATCATGATGCTGGCGGTTGAAACGTTTAACCGAAAATCTATCTATGGCAAAGCGGTGGTAGCCACATCGAATGACCGCGATGTGGCCGGACTCATGGGCATCAACACCGGATTGGTCATCACCTTCTCCTACGCCATGAGCTCCATGACAGCGGCGTTTGCCGGCGTGCTGGTAGCGCCGCTCACGCTGACGGGGGCCACCATGGGCGTCGTGCTTGGTCTCAAGGCATTTTCCGTCGCCATCATCGGCGGGCTGAGCAGTGGTATCGGCGCCTTGGTGGGAGGCGTGATTCTTGGCGTGGCCGAGACGACAACGGGATATTACATATCGACCGGCTACAAGGATGTTCCCGGACTCGTGTTGTTATTGCTGGTCTTGGCCGTTAAGCCGGCCGGCCTGTTCGGCAAAACGTCGATCAAGAAAGTATAGCCATGAGCGCTGTAAAAAAAGTACTCATGACAATCGCTCTGGCGATACTGACGGCAATACCACAGATCTGGAGCAGTCCGTATTACATCCACTTACTGGTAATCATTGGCATTTATGCCATCCTGTTGCTCGGCCTGGATATTGTCGTTGGTTACGTAGGCGAGGTATCGCTGGGCCATGCGGCGTTGTTTGGTGTCGGCGCCTACACAGCCGGCGTCCTGACTCTGAAGCTTGGGGTGCCCTTCATGCTTGCCGTTCCAGCGAGCATTGCGGTGACGGCGCTGTTTGGTCTGATTCTGGCGTTACCGGCGTTACGGGTAAACGGGCCGTATCTGGCGATGGTGACGCTTGCCTTTGGTACCATCGTGCAGATTTTTATCAATGAAATGACCTTCCTTACCAACGGCCCCATGGGGATCTCGCTGCGCAAGCCGGTATTTTTCGGCCACCACATTACTGCGCTCGATTACTATTACATCGTCCTCACGGCCCTGGTGCTGACTATTGTGGTGGTGCACCGTATTCTGAAGTCGCACCTGGGCAGGGCCTTCGAAGCATTGCGTGACAGCCCCGTCGCATCGGATTGTATGGCGGTCAGTGTCTATCGCTACAAAGTTTTCGCCTTCACTATCAGCGCCGCGCTGGCAGGTCTGGCAGGATCGTTATTTACATACTCAGAAGAGTACATATCGCCCAATACCTACTCCTTCGAGTTGACGATTCTTTTCCTGCTGGCGGTCATCCTGGGCGGACGCAAGACCCGCACCGGCGCTGTTCTCGGATCCATCATCATTGTGATGCTGCCCAACATGCTGAGCGACATTGAGCTGTTCCGCTGGATCATGTTGATTATCATGGCGGTAACTTTGGTGTACGTGATCACGGCACTTATACACAAGACGCACACGTGGCGTCAATTCGTGGTGCCGGTGCTATTGGTTGGCTCATTGCTGATCATGGGTTACCAGATCAACGATATCATCGAGTACCGGCTGACCATTTTTGGATTGATGATTCTGTTCGTCGTTTACTACCTACCGGATGGCATTATGGGCTTCCTGCGCACGATCGTGCAGCAGTATCGTCCACAATGGATACATCGTCATGAAATTATTCGCGAACACGGTGATACGAAACACATGTGGGTGATGCCGGAACAAACGCCGACACCACAAGCAAACCAGCTGGAGGCCCGCCATATCACCATGCAATTTGGTGGCCTCAAAGCCTTGGACAACGTTAACCTGCGAATCGCGAAGGGCACGATACATGGTCTGATCGGGCCAAACGGTTCCGGCAAGAGCACGATGCTGAACGTGCTTACCGCCATTTACACTCCGACAGCCGGCGAGATCATATTCAATGGACAGGCGATTTCCGGGATGACGTCTTCCGCGATCGCTAGCACAGGCGTGGCACGGACGTTCCAGAATGTGCAACTGTTTGGTGAAATGACGGCAATCGAAAACGTGCTGGTGGGGTTGCATCACGCATTCCAATGCCATCTGTTTGACGTGATGTTACATACCCAACGCTATCGCCGTCAGGAGCATGAAACACGAATACGTGCTGCCAGCTTGTTACAGTTTGTCGGTCTGGCTAACCTTGCCAATGAGGAAGCGCGCAATCTGCCCTATGGCAAGCAAAGACTGCTCGAAATCGCCCGCGCACTTGCGCTCAATCCCAGCCTGTTGCTGCTGGACGAGCCGGCGGCTGGCCTGACCGCATCAGACATCAAGGAACTCATAGGCATTATTCAGAAGATTCGCGATCACGGAATCACCGTGATACTGATCGAGCACCATATGGACGTGGTCATGTCTATCTGTGATGTAGTGTCAGTGCTTGATTTTGGACAGATGATCGCCGAGGGCAAGCCCGCCGAAATTCAGGCTAACCCCAAAGTTATCGAGGCTTATCTGGGAAGCGGCGGTGCATCGTGAAAGGAATGCACAAATGCTCGTAGTCAAAGATCTGGTTGCCGCCTATGGAAAAGTGCAGGTGCTGCATGGAATTTCGCTTGAGGTCCCGCGCGGCAAAGTGGTAACCCTGATTGGTTCCAACGGTGCCGGAAAAACCACTACCATGCGAGCCATCTCCGGCATGATTAAACCCATCAGCGGGAAAGTGGAGTTAGGTGGCCGGGATATCACAGGACTTCCATCGTTCAAGATTACCCGTTCCGGACTTGCGCATTCCCCCGAGGGCAGGCATGTTTTCCCGCAACTTTCGGTTGCTGACAATCTGCTGTTGGGTGCGTTTCCCCGGTTGACCTTCGGTCGCCCCCGCGGTGATGTGGACGGCGATCTTGGGCGCGTATTTGAGCTGTTTCCGCGTTTGCGCGAGCGTCGCCAGGCGCTAGCCGGCACGTTGTCTGGCGGGGAACAACAGATGTTGGCCATGGGACGGGCACTGATGCTCAACCCCGATGTGCTGCTTCTAGATGAACCGTCCATGGGGCTTGCCCCGCTACTGGTGGAGGAAGTTTTTCGTACTATTCGCCATTTGAAGGAACGCGGCATCACTATGTTGCTGGTGGAGCAATTTGCCTCCGCCGCGCTAAATGTGGCCGATTACGGCTACGTACTCGAAAACGGCAAAATTGCCGTGTGCGGTTCCGCTGAGAAAATGAGGGACGATCCCGCGGTTAAAGCTGCTTATCTTGGGTCATCCCATTAAAAAAGGAAGCAGGCCGTGGGTGCATTTCATGAAGACACCCGCCTGCTGACGGTGGCGCAGTGGTGTGCCGGGAAAATCCGGTTCACGCACGGCGTTCTGTGTAAATGTTTTTCAATCTGATCATCGTAGTCATGCTGCCGCTCGCGGTATGGGTCGGTGCCGGCGCGCTGTTGATGGCAGTACTGGTTGCCGACCGGTTTCATCTTGACACCGAAGCGGCGGCGCTCATGATTGGCTAGAGCGCGCTGCTGTTTTGGCTCACACTGCCGTTGTGGTTGGCCACGCTTGTGTAAAGGAGACGACGATGACAATGAAAATCGGTTTTATCGGATTGGGTATCATGGGCCGGCCCATGGCAATCAATTTGCGCAAGGCCGGCCATTCCTTGTGGGTGCACGGGCGCCGACCGGTGACGATGGACGTGTTGGTCGAGGCGGGCGCCACTGCCTGTGCCACGTCTTGGGATGTGGCCGCGAACGCCGAGATCATCTTTCTGATGGTGTCGGATACGCCGGATGTCGAGGCGTTGATCCTGGGTGAGAAGGGTCTTATACACCGTGCCCGCCCCGGACAGGTGATTGTGGACATGAGCACCATCTCGCCGGCGGCGACACGCCATTTTGCCGCTGAACTCGAGAACCGCGGCGTTGACATGCTGGATGCGCCGGTATCGGGCGGCGAGGTCGGCGCCATCAATGCAACGCTGTCCATCATGGTGGGCGGCAAGCAAAAGACCTTTGAACGCGTCAAACCGTTGTTCCAGTGCCTTGGCAAGAATATCGTGCACGTGGGCAATAACGGCGCGGGTCAGGTGGCCAAGGCCTGCAACCAGATTGTGGTGGCCGTGACCATCGAGGCGGTGAGCGAGGCGCTGACCTTTGCGCGCAAGAGCGGTGTTGATCCCGCCAAGGTGCGCGAGGCGCTGATGGGCGGCTTCGCTGGCAGCAAGATTCTGGAAGTCCACGGCAAGCGCATGCTCGATCACGATTTCAAACCTGGTTTCAAGGTCAAGCTGCATCAGAAGGATTTGCGCATCGTGCTCGATAACGCGCATCAGCTGGGGCTCGCCCTTCCCGGTACGGCACTGGTGGCGCAGCACCTGAACGCGCTCATGGGCAGCGGTGATGCGGAACTCGATTCCGCGGCAGTCGTGAAAATCGTGGAGAAGATGTCCGGCATGGAAGGCAAGTAGCGAATGACCGCCGCTGGTATGACGCGGCAGGCATAACCCGGATCGGAGACATATGTCCGTGAGCAGGGTTGCGCCCAGACCATCATAAGAGGCCGGGGTTTGAGCCCATTTCGAACCTGTTGGTGGGTTCCGTGGCCTCCAAGGTGCTGCACCTGACGGACGTTCCGGTAACGTTGGTGTAGTAACCCGGTCCACGCCTTTCCAGGGCCGCCCATCGATGGTATGCCGGGTTGTCGAGAGGTGAGACGATTATTTATGAAATAATCGGGATACAATCTTTGCATGACCACGCGTTTCGAACTTCTCAAGTTGCTTGCCGATGGCAGTTTTCATTCCGGCACCGACCTGGGACGCTCGCTCGGTGTCAGCCGCGCCGCCGTCTGCAAGAATATCCGGCAACTCACACAATCGGGTCTTGAAGTACACCGCATTTCCGGACGCGGCTACAAGCTCGAGGCCCCGCTGCAATTGCTCGATAAGCGCCGCATCCTGAAACATCTCGGTACGCAAGCGACCGAAATCCGGGACCGGCTGCAGATCGTGGAGGAGGTCGATTCCACCAACCGTTTTCTGTCGGAACAAGCAGCGGAAGAAAAGGCATCGAACGGCTTCGTGTGTCTGGCCGAAACCCAACAAGCGGGACGTGGCCGCCGTGGACGCGCCTGGGTTTCCACTCCGTATCGCAATTTGATGTTGTCCATGGCCTGGTCTTTTCAAAGCGGTCCCGGTCTGGTTTCCGGGTTAAGCCTGGCGGCGGGACTCGCGGTATTGCGTGCGTTGGAGGAATACGGCGTGAAGGGTGTTGGCCTTAAGTGGCCCAACGACCTGCTGTGGGAAGACCGTAAGCTTGCCGGTCTGCTCGCGGATGTGCAGGGCGAGGCCGCAGGACCGACGCGAGTGATTCTGGGTGTGGGGGTGAACGGACATGTCAGCGAGGGCGATGCCGAGCGTATCGATCAACCGTGGATAGATCTGCGCGCGATTACCGGCGCATCGCCGGATCGTAATCGTCTGGCGGCGCTGTTGATCAAGCACCTTTCCAGAATGTTTTCTCTTTTCGCCGACAAGGGGTTCTCTGTTTTCCGTGAGGAGTGGGAGCGTCATCATCTTTATCACGACCGGCGCGTGCGCGTGCTTCAGGGAGAGAAGCGGTTTAACGGAAAGGTCGAGGGCATTGAAGAAAACGGCGCTCTGCGCCTGCGTGACGAAAAGGGAAAGATCCTTATCTTTCATTCCGGTGAGATCAGCGTGAGGGCAGCGGGTTGAGGTTGCTCATTGACCTTGGCAACACGCGTCTCAAGTGGGCGCAGCAAACGACCGGCGACTGGCGAGCGGATGTCGCCGCGCTGGCGCGGCACGATGTCGTCCCGCTGTTGGATAAGGTATGGCACGCTATACCGGCGCCAGAGAAGATCGTGATCTCCAGTGTTTCGTCTCCCGAGACACTTCAGGCCGTGACACACTGGATTGAACGAAATTGGTCCATCCCGCCGCATGTCATCCGCGCCCAGGCGGAACAGCTCGGTGTGAAAAACGGTTACACCGACCCCGCCACGCTGGGCGCCGATCGCTGGGCGGCATTAATCGCGGTGCGCGGCCTCACGGCATTGCCGGCATGTATCGTCGATTGCGGCACGGCCGTGACTGTGGATGCCCTGTCGGCCGATGGCGAATTCCTGGGCGGTGTGATTTTTCCGGGGCTGCATCTGCTGCGCAGCAGCCTTACGCGCGGGACCCAAGGCATCAAAAAAGTGGCGGATGGAAATGATGCTGAATGTCTTGCCCGCTCTACCGCCGATGGGGTGGCGGCGGGCACGCTGTTTGGTTTGGTTGGCGCGATGGAACATTTAATCCAGGAATACCGAAAGACCCTGGGTGAAGGCATGCAGGTATTTCTGACCGGCGGGGATGCGCCACGGCTCGCGCCGCGGCTAAAACCGTCGGTGACACGGATGCCGGACCTCGTGCTGAAGGGGCTGGCCCGGGTGGCGGACAGCCTATGAAGATACTGAAATGGTCGCTGGCGTTTTTAGTGCTGGCCAATATCGGTTTGTGGATGTGGGCCACGTGGTACAAGGATATGTCTGAGGAAGAGGATGAAACATTAACTGCGCTTCCCTTGCTATCGCCGTACAAGATGCGCCTTCTCTCCGAGCCCGGTGTGAATCTTGTTCGGCGCAAGACCCTGGTTGGGTGTTATCGAATCGGCCCCTTTGTGGATTCCGACCAGGCAGCGAAGGCAGCCGCCATTCTGAATGAACAACGGCTTGGTTTTACCCAGCGCGACGAGGAACAGAAGGTCGTTTCCTACCGCGTTTACCTACCGCCACTTGTCTCCAAGGAGGCCGTTGAGAAACAGCGCCAGGAATTAACCCGGCTTGGTTTCACGGATCACGCCGTGATTCTAGAAGAAGGCTGGCATAACGCCATTTCGCTCGGCCTCTTTTCCATCCCGGCCAACGCAGAGCATCGTGTGCGTGAACTGGTCGCCAAGGGCGTCACCGCAAAAATACAGTCGCTTACCCAGACCCGCCTGCTGCACTGGCTGGAAATCACCGGCCCGTTTCTGACGGAAACCCTGAGCCGGTTGAAGGACGTGGACTGGGATGCCAAGGATGTTCAATTGAGTGAATTCGTCTGCCCCGGCGTCAATCCGGCAGTGGCCAAGGAGACCCCACCCGCCACCAAGCCGGGTAATCCGCTCCATTGAAGCGGTTGCCCGGAGGCAGGGGTATACTTACAATTCCGCGTCTTCCGTTATGCCCGCGTAGCTCAGTTGGTAGAGCACCTGATTTGTAATCAGGCGGTCGGGGGTTCAAATCCCTCCGCGGGCTCCATTCCTTTCCTGACCTTAAAGAAATAAATTGCAGCATCTGCTTTGTGGTCGCAATTTGCTACCACATACGCCCTGCAAGAAGCCGACAACCGCCCCTTATCGGACTTGCCGAGCTGCCAGTAACGGAAACGCATCAGGGCATGCTGGATCCAGACATAGCGGTCTTCCTTGACGTCGATGGTCAGATCCACCACCCCGGTCCCTTCGAGAAATTGGCGTACCTGCTCCAGGGTCTTGATTTGTGTGTCGTTCATGATGAGTTTCATCCCGCATCATAAACAGGAGCCGGGCAGTGTTCAGTATCATTTCATGTTAGAAATAGAGGGTGGAGGTTATAAGGGGCCAAGCATTTCCGCCGGTGCTCGATAGCCCGAGGGGCTAATTGTCTGAATGGTTTCGCGGTGCTACTATAGTGTTACCTAAACAATTTTGTGTCTTGCCATGGCTGCCACGACCACGCTCAAATTGCCGGAAAAGCTTAAGACTCGCATCGCTCGCCTAGCCAAGGAAACAGGGCGTTCCGCGCACAGCCTCATGATAGAGGCGCTGGAGCGTGAAGTGACGCGCAAGGAGCGGATGCGAGAGTTTGTGCGCGAGGCGCTTGCCTCGGACGCCGCGGTCGAGGAGGGCGCGGCGGTATACCGGGCGGAGGACGTCCACCCTTGGCTGGGACGGCTGGCCAAGAACCGTCGAGCCGCCCGGCCCAAGCCGTGGCGCAAGTAGTCTATTCGGAGAACGCGCTCGCGAATCTTGAGCGCGCATTTGATTTTCTTGCCGAGCACGACCCGCAGGTGGCGGTGGGTGCCGCGAGCGCCATTTGTGAGGCCGTCGATACCTTGTCAAACCACCCGCTGATTGGCCGAACCGTTGCCGGCGAATTGCGCGAACTGGTGATTTCTTACGGCAAGACGGGGTACATAGCCTTATATCGCTTTCTGCCCGTGCGGGATCAGGTCCGTATCCTCGCCATACGACATCAACATGAGTTGGATTATCCGATTGCATAACCGCCACCACAGATAATTGGCGTTAGCCAACGCGGGGCAGACTCTGGCCTTCTCTCGGAGAAAGAAGGGAAAAGACTTTTCAGCAGCCTGTTGAGGAATTGTCGTGGCAGAAACAGAGGGCGGCCATATCCGCATCGACAAATGGCTTTGGGCGGCGAGGTTTTTCAAAACTCGCTCACTGGCCGCGGCGGCGGTAGCGGGCGGCAAGGTCAAAGTGAATGGCGAGCGCGTGAAGGCAGCCAAGGCTATTCGGCCTGACGATGAATTGAGCATCCATGTCGGTCCCTATGAATACGTAGTGCGGGTGCTGGCTTTGTCCGGCCGGCGTGGTCCGGCGCCGGAAGCCGCCTTACTTTATACAGAAAGCGTCCAGAGCAAGGCAGCGCGGAAAGAACTGGCTACCCGGCTTTCCGCCGAAAGAATTTATGGTTCCCACGAAAAAGGGCGCCCGACTAAAAGAGCGCGACGTCAGATTATTCGATTTAAAAAAGCAAGGATTGAATGAAACAGGAACAGATAGATGGGCGAACAGTTTGCAGTAGATTTCGTGCTCCCGCATAGATCCTTGTGCCGAAAAAATCCACCCATGCTGTCATTGTGCGCCGAAGCAGTGTAGAAGGGCGCCTATGAAGATCCCCAAAAGACTTGAACCGCTGGTCGAGGACGGTCTCGTCGATGCGGTCATGCGTCAGCTCATGAGTGGCAAAGAGGCCATGGTCTACGTGGTCCGCTGTGGGGAAGATATCCGCTGCGCGAAGGTTTACAAAGAGGCCAACCAACGCAGCTTCCGCCAGAGCGCTGGTTACACGGAAGGCCGCAAGGTGAAAAACAGCCGGCGTGCCCGCGCCATGGAGAAGGGCGGCCGGTATGGACGCAAAGCGCAGGAAGATTCATGGCAAAGCGCTGAGGTGGCCGCCTTGTACCGTCTCACCGCCGCGGGCGTGCGCGTCCCGCGGCCCTATAACTTCGCTGATGGTGTGCTGCTGATGGAGTTGGTGACCGACGCCAATGGCAACGCCGCCCCGCGGCTCAACGATCTGGTGCTAACGGCAGAACAGTCCCGCGAGTACCACCGCACACTGATTACGCAGGTCGTTCGCATGCTCTGCGCCGGGGTCATCCACGGCGATTTGTCCGAATATAACGTGCTCGTCGGCAGCGAAGGGCCCGTCATCATCGATTTGCCCCAAGCTATTGACGCCGCGGGCAACAACAACGCCCGCAGTATGTTCGAGCGGGACATCGACAACCTGACCGGCTACTTCGGCCGTTTTGCTCCCGAGCTCCTGTCCACCGACTATGGCATGGAGATATGGTCGCTCTACCAGGGCGGCAAGCTACACCCGGAGATCGAGCTGACCGGGCGCTTCGAGCGCAGCGAGAAACCGGCGGATGTGGACAGCGTCATGCGGGAAGTCGATGCCGCGTTCAAGGAAGAAGCGGCGCGGCAACGGTACAAGCTGGAAATGGGGCTGTAGGACAACCCTGATCCTGTAAAAGGGGACGCTTTACTTTTCATCACCCTTTTAGAAAAGCTGAGGGCAACATAGCCTAGATGACCCGCCTTGATTTACAATCCTGCCCTCGCGCAAAGCCTTTTGCCGCTTTTCAGGTACCACAATGGAAAAGACTCCCACCGACGCCATCGTTACGGTGCGCCATTATTACAAATCGCTGCCTGCGCGCATGGCCGCGGTGCGCCAACGCGTCAACCGGCCGCTGACGCTCGCGGAAAAAATTCTTTTTGCCCATAAGGCCGATCTGAACACGGACTTGCCCGAACGTGGCAAGACGACGGTGGGTCTGAATCCCGATCGCGTGGCGATGCAGGATGCGACCGCGCAGATGGCGATTTTGCAGTTCATGACCGCGGGCCGTGCCGAGGCCGCCGTCCCCTCCACGGTGCATTGCGATCATTTGATTCGTGCCAAGGTCGGCGCGATCAAGGATCTCGCCGTGGCCGAGAGCACCAACAAAGAGGTGTATGAATTTCTGGCCTCTGCCTCGAATAAATATGGCATGGGTTTCTGGAAGCCGGGTTCGGGCATTATCCATCAGGTGATTCTCGAGAATTACGCCTTCCCGGGCGGTTTGATTATCGGCACCGATTCGCACACGCCGAATGCGGGCGGTCTCGGCATACTCGCGATCGGGGTCGGTGGCGCGGATGCCGTGGATGTGATGGTGGGCCTTCCCTGGGAATTGCTTTGGCCGAAGCTGGTGGGTGTGCGCCTGACCGGCAAGCTTTCGGGTTGGACCAGCGGCAAGGACGTCATCCTCAAACTCGCCGGCATGCTGACGGTGGCCGGTGGCACCAACAAGATCATCGAGTACTTCGGCCCTGGCACGGAATCGCTTTCCTGCACGGCGAAAGCGACCGTGACCAACATGGGCGCGGAACTCGGCGCCACGACCTCGGTGTTCCCCTTCGACAGACGCATGAGCGATTACCTGCGCGCGACCAATCGTGCCGAGGTGGCGCAGCTCGCGGAAGGCCTGGCCGAGCACCTGACCGCTGACGCCGAAGTGCCTGCCAGCCCCACTAAATACTACGACGAGATCGTGGAAATCGATCTCTCCAAACTTGAGCCGCACATCGTCGGTCCGCATACCCCCGATCTCGCGCGCCCGGTGTCGCAGCTGGCGGCCGACGTGAAGTCGCACGATTACCCCGTAAAACTCACGGCTGCGCTGATCGGCAGCTGCACCAATTCTTCCTATGAAGACATCGGCCGTGCTGCGCACATTGCGCGCCAGGCCAAAGCCAAGGGTCTCAGAGCGCGCGTGCCACTCATGGTGACGCCGGGCTCGGAGCAGGTGCGCGCCACCATCGAGCGCGACGGTTTGCTCGCCGATCTCGAAGCCATCGGCGCGACGGTGTTGGCCAATGCCTGTGGGCCTTGCATTGGGCAGTGGGAACGTACCGACATCGAAAAGGGTGTGAAAAATTCAATTCTGACTTCCTACAACCGCAACTTTCCCAAGCGCAACGACGGCAACCCGGGCACCCATGCATTTATCGCCAGTCCCGAAGTGGTGGTCGCCTATGCGCTGGCGGGTCAACTCGACACGGATCCGATTCATGATGGACTGAAGCTCGATGGTGCCGTATTCAGGCTTGAGGCCCCGAGCGCCGCAGAGCTGCCAGCCAAGGGATTTGACCGTGGTGCCGAGGGCTACCTGGCACCGGCCGAGGGTGCGGCGGCAGTCAGCGTAATCGTTAATCCAAGGAGTGAACGCCTGGCTTTGCTGGAGCCGTTTGAGCCGGTGGACAAGGTAGCGGGTTATCAGGGCCTGCCGGTGCTGTTAAAGGCGCGCGGCAAGTGCACCACCGATCATATTCCCCGGCCGGCCCGTGGCTCAAATTCCGCGGCCACCTCGATCGCATCAGCGACAATATGTTCTCCGGGGCGGAGAACAGCTTCACCGACAAGCCCGGCACCGGTTTTAATGTCCTGACTGGCCAGGCGGGCGAGGAACTTCAGAAAATCGCCCGGTCTTACAAGGCCAAGGGCATGGGTTGGGTGTCGGTCGGGGACAAGAATTATGGCGAGGGCAGTTCCCGCGAACATGCCGCCATGAGCCCCCGGTTCCTGGGCTGCCGGGTGGTACTGACCCGGAGCTTTGCCCGTATCCATGAAACCAACCTTAAAAAACAGGGGGTTTTGCCGCTTACCTTTTCCGATCCGGCGGATTATGACCGGGTCCGTCAGGATGACCGCCTGAGCTTTGTTGGTCTCGACAAACTTTCCCCGGGTCAGAAGGTGGAGGTTCAGATCCGTCATGCGGATGGGAACATGGAAACCCTATCAGTGACGCACAGCCTCACGCGCGATCAAATTGCCTGGTTTATGGCGGGCTCCGCACTCAATCTGATCCGCCAGCAACGGGGTAAGTAAGGGGTCGATAAATCGGGGAGTTTGCCCACAATAATCAACGATATCGGTTGACAATCAAGCGCTACTCCAGCAAAATTCGCGGCTTCCTTTTTTCCGGAGGGGTTCCCGAGCGGCCAAAGGGATCAGACTGTAAATCTGACGGCTCTGCCTTCGGTGGTTCGAATCCACCCCCCTCCACCAGTCGGAGGCGAAGTGGTAGCAAGACAGGGCGGACGAAGTGCGAAAGCAGGTTCATCCTTAATTTTTTTGGAATTAAAAAGTACACCCAAGGCGGGTGTAGTTCAATGGTAGAACTTCAGCTTTCCAAGCTGACTACGTGGGTTCGATTCCCACTACCCGCTCCAGTTTAGATTGGGCTGATTAAATCCGCCCATATAGCTCAGTCGGTAGAGCACTTCCTTGGTAAGGAAGAGGTCATCGGTTCGATTCCGATTATGGGCTCCAGTATTTTTGTGACGAATGGTTTTAAGAAGATTGGTTGAAGGCACAACATTTTTTTATTTTAGACAGATAAGAAAACGAGGCATCCGATGTCCAAGGAAAAATTCGCACGTACCAAACCGCACCTGAACGTCGGCACGATCGGTCACGTCGATCACGGCAAGACCACGTTAACGG
>JBGPBL010000070.1:0-13283 GCA_041481225.1 Sulfurifustaceae bacterium
ATCGGCCAGGACGGTCGCAATATCCAGAAAGCATAGGTAATCGGGCGGACCAATTTGGTCGAGTCCTCCTGAGGTTGAATGGCACCAGTAATTGATCCAGTTTTCCATTCTGGCAGACTCCTCAATAAATTTGGGTGCACTCCAACAGTCTAGTCACCATTCGACTTCGGAAGAAACCGTTGTTTCGCGGCGGACGAATCTTGATACTGCCGGCGCATACCAGGTGACGATGTGTGCCTTGCTTGAGCTGCTGTTAGCATTTGTGCTGAGAGCGGGAGTAGGCGCTATCCCTCCCCGGCCTGAAGGCCTGGGTTTCCCGCACGAAATGGTGAAACGCAGATGGCCTGCTTACTGGTACAAGCTGCCCCAGCCCCGTGGTTTGAAAGATTTACCACTGCTTTAATAAATACTCTCCTGATCCTCTTTGCGCGCTTTAGCTAATTTTGCAATCCACTTCTCGTCACGGCTTACTTCATCACGCTGATCGCTCTGGTAACGGTATACATCCAATGTTCTGAAACAGGGCGTCGATTCCAACTTTCTTCTGGGTGACGAATTCGGTTTCCGCCGAGAAACTGTCTTTATCGGGGAAACGTCTTCCTCTGTATTCGGGTCGACTTTAGGTGGTTTGATAGTAGGCAACACATCACCCGGAGACATTAGTAATAACACCGGCATCGCGGTTTTATTTATTTTGTATATTATTATCCGATCTTTCATGGCTCGCTCCCCCGTTGCCCTGGCCTGCCGTTTCAGCTCATTAGGATGGTTCGGATCGGGCGTCTGACGTATTCCAATCCTGACCCGCATATGCGGGCTGATATCCTCAACATAGGCCAGCGGCTCATCGTCTGGCAGGCTGTTGGCAAAACGAATATCGGCGGCAACATCCGGTGTTGTGTTCATGTCAGCAAGAAGTTTTTTTGCTTCAGACACGGTAAGCCGACAGATCGATTCCGATTTGCCCCACATGAAAGCGATACTTTCTGGTATCACCTTCCAGATCAGGATGCGCCGGCAAGCCTGCTTTTGACTAAGCAACGGGATATGGCATTCTTTGAGTACCGCCCGGCAAAGGTGCATTTGCTCTTTGGCTTTACCAGGCCCCCTATCCACCTCGACCGATAGATTGCGTAGCGGTTCCAGTTTCTCGTCAAAATCCGCCTTGGCTTTATTGAAGCCCAGGGCAAGATCAACCGTGCGCGAGGAAGCACCGATAACCCCGTATCCTTTGGTAACCACATTCCGTGCGAGTTTCGTTTTGCTTTCCGTGGTTTCGGATGCACTCGTGACACGGGTTCCGCCGGGGAAGAAAAAATCACCATAGACGGAGGCCGCCTGCAAACGTGCGCCAGGATTTTCGAGCGGCGACCATGCTGGCAGGTTGGCGTCTTGTTTAAGACTGGAGAGAAAAGCATCACGCGCCTTACAAAGCTGCTTATAAGAAGTCGCCACGACTTCCTTAAGTTCTAACTGGTCTGCAGAGAAAAGTATCGTAGGCGGCATAATGGAACCTCTCGATTAAAAGTGTACCGTTACTGTTTTCAGTGGTTACTTAGTGTAATGGTTTTTCTACAAGAAAACATCAGTAACGGTACATTTCTTATCTGTATTGGTTGCTCTAACAAATTAACACACCCCTACCTCCACCACTGGACTGCCTCGGCTCCGTGACTGTCTTAGCAGATCGTTACCGGCGCTTGGGTGCTGTCAGTAAGCGGAACGCAGGAGGTCAATTAACAACAAACGGCAGAGATTCTGATGTGGCAATCTTCAGGCTGTCGTTGCGGATGCCACGAACGCTGGCGGACACCGCGGAATAATTTCCCCCGCGATTAAGGAGAAATAATGAGCCAGGCCACACGGCGTCTTAGGCGGGTTGAACACAGCCGCCCTATTCTGCGCCGCAAGTTGTCGTTATCCAGTACCGAAGCCAACCGCGTTTATTTGCGCTGCTTTGATATCGTTTCAAAGAATCTGTACGCGCTCGACGTCATCTGCGCCGAGCTGTTGCCGCTGGAGTTTGCAGAAGAACAGGCCAAGATGCTTGTCGATAAGTTCGTTGAACTGCGCAACGAGATGCACATCCACCTTGATCAGGCGAAAGTTCTGTACGACGTACTTGGCATCTCCGAAGACGCTTCTTTTTCCTACACCAAGGAATATACCGTGGAATATTCCACCCATTACGCGGTCCAGTTCCTGGAGCTCATCGAACTGCTCGATACCTTCATGAAAATGATACACACCGTCCGCGCTTATGGGGGGCTTAAGGCCACGAACGTCAAAAGCCGTGCCTATGAGCGCCAGCGGCGGTTGATTAAATTCTCGGGCCAGCTGCGCCTCCACTCCCAAGAAGTCTGGGACCGCATCAAAAAACGTAACGCATACCATGACGCTAATAATTCCTCCAACGAGACCAAGGAGGCAGTCAAGATCATTGAGGGCATTATTCAACAGCCTGAGATATCTGATGCAGAAACCGAAGCGGCCGGTGCGGTAGCAACCACTGCACCGGCGTTTTCCAAGCAAGGAAGCACCTGAGAAAAAAGAAACCGGAGCATTCAAAAGAGAATAACTGATCCCCCAACACCTCGGCAGGATATCATTCCGCCGTAAATACCTATCCTATGCAGCTTTTCACACATGCCCCGCGTTAGGTGCGTTACCAAGAACAGGGAATAGCAATTCGCCAGGGACAGGTCAGATATTGAACCTGGCTGACCGCGATTTTTGCGCCGAAGATGTGTGAATATTGCAGCGAACCTGAGGACTTTGATGGTGGCCGGCCGGGTACAGAATGAAGCAATACCCGCCAAGCTCGCGGTTGTGCGGGCGCCGCATGTGCTCGATTAGCTGTCCGGCGCAAGTTTCCAGGGAGAAGCCGGGAACCAGCCCTTCAGCGCTTCGCAGGCCTGCGGGCGGCTGATGAAGTAACCCTGGGCCTCGTCGCAGCCCAGGGTGGCGAGAGCGTCGAGTACCTCCTGCGTCTCCACCCCTTCCGCGACAACCGTGAGGCCGAGGTTGTGGCCGAGCTCGATGATCGAACGCAAGATCATCTCGTCGTTTCTGTTGGTGAGCATGCCGGTGACAAATGATTTGTCGATCTTGATCTCATTGACCGGCAGGTGCTTGATACTGGCGAGCGATGTATAGCCAGTGCCGAAGTCATCAATGGATATCCACACTCCCATGCGATTCAGCGTCGCGAGGTTTTGCTCGGCGCGTTTCGGGTCGAGAACGATGGCACTTTCCGTAATCTCCAGCGTCAGATGCCGCGGCTCTGCGCCGGATGTTCTGAGTGCATTGGCAACCATATCCGGCAAGCGCGGGTCGTGCAGTGTGCGCGCCGACAGGTTCACGCTCACGCGCAAATGAATTCCCTCATGGCGGGCGCCCTGACAATGGTCCAGCGCATCTTTCAGCGCCCAGCGGGTCAGCGGGCCCATGAGACCGGTGTGCTCCGCCGTCACGATGAACGTGTCAGGCAGGAGCAATCCCTTGCGTGGATGCTGCCAGCGTACCAGGGCCTCGGTGCCGACGATCCGGCCGGATTTGATCTCCAACTTCGGTTGGAAATGAAGGAGGAGCTGGCCGCGCTCGATCGCGTTGCGCAACTCCGCCATGAGCCCGAGCTGCTCGGGGCTGTGGCGATCGTATTCCGGCGCGTACACGGCATAGCCGCTCGCCATCTTTTTGGCGCGGTACATCGCGATGTCCGCGCGTTGCATCAGCGTTTCCACATCGGTGGCGTGTATGGGCATGGTCGCCACACCGATGCTGGATTCGACGGCGATTGGAATCCCCTCGATCATGAACGGCGCCTCCAGAAAGTCCTGGAGCTTTTTGATGACGTGCTTTACGTCATCGGTTGCCGCCAGTCGCGGCAGCAGGATGCCAAACTCGTCGGCGCCGAGCCGCGCGACCACATCGGGCGTGAACAACGCGCTACGCAGGCGCAACCCCACCTGTTGCAACAGAGTGTCACCGAGGATGTGGCCGAGCGTGTCATTGACGTTCCGGAAACGATCGAGATCCATGTGCAGCAGCGCGATGAGACGGTGTTCGCGCTGCCCGGCTTCCATGGCTTCCTGAACCAGTTCACGAAAACGGACCCGGTTCGGCAGGCCGGTGACCGGGTCGGTGTAGGCGAGTCGGTGGATGGTTTCGTTCGCCTGTTTGCGTTCGTGCCGGATGTGAGCCTCGCGCAGTTCGCGTTCGACGGCGGGCACCAACCGTTTCAGGTTGCCTTTGAGGATGTAGTCGTGCGCGCCCGCCTTCATCGCCGTAACCGCGCGATCCTCGCCGATGGTGCCGGAAACGATGATGAACGGCAGATCGAGCCCGCTCCCGCGAAGCAGCGCGAGGGCGTCGAAAGCATTGAAGTGCGGCATGGTGAAATCGGAAAACACGATATCCCATGTGCGCGTGGACAGTTCGGCGCTCATCCCTTTGGGCGTCTCCACCCGGGCGTGAACCGGGTCGTAGTCTCCACCTCGCAGCTCCCGCAGGAGCAGCTCGGTGTCGTCGTTCGAATCCTCGATGATCAGTGTTCGCAGTGGCGTGGTCATGGCGCCCGTTTCTCTATTTCGACGGCGGAGGCTCGTTCAGCACCAGCCAGTAGAGGCCTCGGTTTAGCGTCGCGGCACACACGGTGCGCGTCGCGCCCCGGGGACGTTTCCATGGGCGGGGCTCCGATTACGCGCGTCACCGGGTTCCCTGCCCGGTGAACGTAAAGCCTTGTTTCAGAATCGGCATGATCTCCTCGGCCGGCAGCGGCCGGCTGAAGTAGTAACCCTGTGCCATATCGCAGCCCTGCGCGCGCAGGAACTCGAGCTGTGCTTCGGTCTCCACGCCCTCGGCAATGACTTTGAGCCCCAGACTGTGCGCCATGGAGATGATGGCGCTCACGATAGCCGCGTCATTGGGGTCCGCGGGTATATCGTCCACGAAAGATTTGTCGATCTTCACCCGCCCGATCGGCAAGTGCTTCAGGTAACTCAGGCTCGAGTAGCCGGTGCCGAAGTCGTCGATCGAAAAGTGCACGCCGAGCGCGCCCAACTCGTGCATGACCTCGAGCACGGCCTCGGCGTGTTGCATCAGCAGCGTCTCGGTGATCTCGAGATCGAGCTGGCGCGGATCGAAGCCGGTCTCGTCAAGTATCATGGTCACGACATTGAGGATTTCGCCGCGCTCGAACTGGCGTGGCGAAACGTTCACCGCCAGGCGCAGCGGCGGCCCGCCGGCCAGGCTGTATTCATGGCACCACCGGCACGCGGTGCGCAGCACCCACTCGCCGATCGGCGCAATCAGCCCGGTTTCCTCGGCCACCGAAATGAATTCGCCGGGTGGCACCAAACCGCGCTCCGGGTGGCGCCAGCGGATCAGCGCCTCGACTCCTTTTATGTGCCCGCTGTCGAGATCGACCACCGGCTGGTAGTGCAGCTCGAACTCCTCGCGCTCAAGCGCGTGCCGCAGCGCGTTCTCCAGCGCCAGGCGTGCCTGCGCTTTGGAGGTCATGTCGGCGGCATAGAACTCGTAGCCGTTACCGCCACGTTCCTTGACGCGGTACATGGCGATGTCGGCGTTGCGCAGCAGGCCCTCGATGTTGTGCTCGTCCAGCGGATAGAGCGTCATGCCGAGGCTAGCGCTGGCGTAAAGCTCGTGCCCCGCGACGTGGAACGGGTGAGTGAGGCCATCCAGGATCTTCTGCGCCACGCGCGCGGCGTGGCCCACGTGCCCCATGTCGGCCAGGACCAGGGTGAACTCGTCGCCGGACTGCCGCGCCACGGTATCGCCCGCGCGCACGCAACGCGCCAGGCGCTCGGCCACTACCTTCAGGAACAGATCTCCGATGCCGTGGCCGAGGCTGTCGTTGATGGTCTTGAAACGGTCGAGGTCGAGAAACACCACGCCCACCAGGCGCTTGTGGCGGTCGGCTTCGATGACCGCCTGCCGCAGTCGGTCCGTGAACAGCACGCGGTTGGGCAGGCCGGTGAGTGAATCGTAGTGGGCGAGGTAATGCAACCGTTCTTCGGTGTGTTTGCGCCGGATGACGTTCCCCAGCTGCGCCGCCACCGCCGAGACCAACTGGATCAGTCGCGCGTCTTGCTCGCGCGGCTCGCGCGCGAAGAACTCGAGCACTGCGAGCACTTCCTCGCCCACGAGTACCGGGACCCATATGCCGGTCTTGAGGCCGGCCGCACGCGCTGTGTTTGCACGCATGAAATTCACATCGCGCATGACGTCGGGTATCCACACCGGCTGCTTCAAGGACCAGACCCGCCCCGGCAGGCCCTCGCCCGGTCCGAATACGAAGCTCAGGCTCGCCGTGCGGAATTCCTCCAAGCCGCTGCCGCGGCAATGCCAGGCAGGGCTGCACTCCATGGTTGTGCCGCCCGGACCCGGTACCCACGCCTGGGCCAGGGTCCAGCCGGTAGTTTCGCACACCTTGTTCAGGGTGATCGCCAGCGCCGCGTGCACGTCGCAGGCCTCGTTCACGTTCTGGGTGATATCTTGCAACAGGTGCAGCTCTTGCTCCGCGCGCTTGCGTTCGGTGATGTCGTGCAGAATCACGGTAAAGGTTGTCTTGCCGTTCTCGGTCAGTTTGGAGATGCTGGCCTCGGCGGGGAATTCCTCGCCGTTTTTGCGCCGGCCGTAGACCTCGCGGCGGTCGTTCATGCTGCGGGCACCATCGGCGCCGCGCGCGAGGTCCTGAATGTGCTGACGATGTGTCTTCACGAAGTGAGATGGCAAGAGAATGTCGAGCAACTGACCCGTGACTTCTTCGGCGCGGTAGCCGAAAGCACGCTCGGCGCCCCGATTGAACAGGGTGATTCGCTGGTCCCCATCGACCGCGATGATGGCGTCGGCGGCGATGGTGAGGATGTTGCGGAAGCGCTCTTCGGCGCTGCGCCGTTCGGTCACGGTGTGTGCCGCCTCGCGCCGCAGGACAACTTCGCGCAGCTCACGTTCCACTGCCGGCAGCAGACGCTTGTAGTTGCCCTTCATAATGTAGTCCTGGGCCCCGGCGCGCATGGCCGATACCGCCGTGTCCTCGCCGATGGTCCCGGAAACGAAGATGAAGGGAACATCGAGGCTGCGGCCGCGTACCAGGGATAGCGCCTGGGTGCCGCTGAACTGCGGCATCGTGTAGTCGGCGAAGACGATGTCCCATTCTTGGCCGTCGAGCGCCTCATTCAGCATCCCGGGCGTGTCCACGCGCCGGTGGCTCGGCGCATAGCCGCCGCGTTTGAGCTCGTGCAGCAGCAGCGTGCAGTCGTCGTCGGAGTCCTCGACCACCAGAACACGAAGCGGTATTGCCGTTTCCATGCGGGATCCCTTCGCCTCAGCGCGGCGGTGCTTCGTTCAGCACCAGCCAGTAGAGGCCGAGCTGGCCGACCGTGGTGACGAACTGGTTGAAATCCACCGGCTTGCGGATGTAGCTGTTGGCGCCGAGGCGGTAGCCGTTGACCAGATCCTGTTCCTCCTTGGAGGAGGTCAGGATCACGACCGGCATCAGGCGCGTGCGCTCGTCCGCGCGGATGCGTCGCAGAACCTCCATACCGTCTACCTTCGGCAGCTTGAGGTCGAGCATGACGATCGCCGGTTTCTGCAGCGGGTCGCGCGCCTTGTAGGCCCCTTGGCAGAACAGATAGTCGAGCGCCTCCGCGCCATCGCGCGCGACATTCACCTGGTTCAGGATATTGTTTTGTCGCAGGGCGCGCAGCGTTAATTCCTCGTCATCCGGGTTGTCTTCTACCAGCAATATAGTCAGTGCGTTCGTGTTCATGGCGGGTTCTCCGGTGGTGAAGGCCGCGAGAACGGACCGAGGGTGAAATAGAAGCTCGCCCCCTTGCCCAACTCACTCTCCGCCCAGGCGCGGCCGCCGTGGCGGTGGATGATGCGCTGCACAGTCGCGAGACCGATTCCGGTACCGGGAAAGTCGGCCGGGGTGTGCAAGCGCTGAAAAGCGCCGAACAACTTGTCGGCGTAGGTCATGTCGAAACCCACGCCGTTGTCGCGCACGTAGTAAGCACGTTCTCCCGTGCCGTCCGGGAACGAGGCCATCTCAATGCGCGCGTGCGCGGCGCGGTTGGTGAATTTCCACGCGTTGCTGAGGAGATTCTCAAGCACGATGCGCAGCAAGCGCAGGTCGCCGTTCGCGATCATGATGTCCTGTATCTGGAACTCAACTTGGCGGCCGGGTTCCGCTCTGCGCAATTCGGCGAACACGGTTTGCGCCGTCTGGGTCAGATCCACCGGCTCGCGGCGGATCTCGACGCGTGCGGCGCGAGAGAGCTTGATCAGGTCGTCGATCAACAGTCCCATGCGCTGGGTAGCACTGCGCACTCGGTTCAGATAATGGCGTCCCTGTTCGTCCAGGTGGTTGGCACAGTCTTCGAGCAAAGCCTGACTGAAGCCGTCGATCGAGCGCAATGGCGCGCGCAGGTCATGCGACACCGAATAGCTGAACGCCTCGAGCTCTTTGTTGGCCACTTCCAGTTCGGCGGTGCGTTGGGCGACACGGCCCTCAAGTCCCATGTTGAGTCGCCGGATTTCCTCCTCGGCGCGCTCGCGCTCGGTCACATCGCGCACGAATACCGTGAACACCATCCGGCCGCCTTCCGTGAGCTTCGATATATTAGCTTCGGCGGGGAACTCGGTTCCGTCCTTGCGCAGGCCGGCGATGAGGCGGTTCTTGTTCATAACGCGGGCTTGATGCGGGTCCTGGGCAAAGCCGCGCATGTGTTGACGGTGGACGTTGGTGTAGCGTTGCGGGATCAGGATATCGAGCGGCTGGCCGACGACCTCTTCAGCGGAATAGCTGAAGACACGTTCGGCGCCGCGGTTGAAGGACAGGATGCGCTGGTCTTCGCTCACGGTAACGATCGCGTCCGCCGCGAGATTGATGATGTTGGTGAAGCGGGACTCCGAGGAGACCAGCGCTTCCATCATGCGATTGAAGGCTTGGCCGAGCACATGGAACTCGTCCGTCTTGGTCGCGAGATCCACGCGCAGGTCGGTGCGTCCCTGCGCGATCTCCCCAGCCGTGGTGGCAAGTTCCACAGCCTGGCGCGAGAATCGCCCGGCCCACACCAACCCCGTAACGGCGCCGAGGGCGGCAATTAGCAAGCCGAAGACCAGAAAGTCATTGCGCAGTTTGGTAATGGGCGCGAACGCCACGGACGCAGGCAGATCGAAGGCAAGTGCCCAGAAGTTTTTCGGGTTGCTCGGATCGTAACGGATTTTCCGGAAGCCATGTACATGTTCCTCGGCACCGGCCAGCTCCGGTTCGTCGACATATTCCACGAATTCATTGACGTCGCCGCGCAGCTTTTCCGCCAGACGCGGGTGGATGTTTTGCAGCCGGTAGTCGAAACCGAGATCGAACCCGAAGGTTTTTGCCGGATCGGGATGCGCGAGAAAGAAACCATCCTGGTTCACGAGATAAACCTGATGACCATCCTGCATCCGGATTTTATCGAGCAGCCTCGCGGCATATAGATTGATCACGATGACGCCTTGCTGTTCTCCCAGGACGCTATACACGGGCGTCGCCACACGCAGGGTCGGTCGGTGCGGCGTCTCGATGCGCCCGTGCTCGCGGTTGAGGTTGAGGGGCGAGACGTATATGGCGCCCGCGGGAAGCTTGGAGGTTTCCGTGAAATAGGCGTGCTCGGCCTTGTTCTGGAGCGCATTTCTCGGCACGACCTTGATTACGCCGTCGAGACTGTCCACGCGCGCGAGCTCCTGACCACGCCCGTCGATGTAGCGCATCTGCCAGTAATCGGAGCGGTTGCGCAGCTGGGATATCATGAGTTGTTGAAGGCGTTCGACCCACATGTTGTAAGTGGATCGTGTTTCAGCGTCGTACCCGTCATGGCGGCGGGCACGCATAATGCCGCGTATGGGCGGCGTGCCAGCCAGGAACAAAGCATCTTCCTTGGCGGTTTCCATGGTCTGGTTGAGTTTGAGCTCGATGGTCGCGAAGGACGCCGCGGATTCGATCAGGATGCGTTCCTTGAGCGTGGCCTGGCTGCGCAGATAGGTAGCCATGCCGAGTACGGCCATGCAACTGAGCGTGACGAGAACGAATGCCAGCGCTATTTTTTTTCTCATGCCGGTGCTGTTCCTCGACGTATATTGTCCAGGTACAGCCGGTTCGGATTACGTGGCACAAAGATGTTATGACCGGTTCCTGTTTGGAACCGTCTAAACCTGCCTACTATGTCGTCTTCTTGGGTGGTCTTTGTTTGAGCACTCATCATGTACGGATCAGCGCTTTTCAAATAGCGCATATATCATCAAATTTTTGACACCATCAGGCTTAGATTTAGTCTAGTCTAAAATTACCCGATCACAATGCTCAACTTATTGAAATATCCGAAATCCCGAGTTTAGTGATCAACAATAGAGATGCCGCGCCAGAAAAAAGGACAGCGGTGCTAAAAAATTGAGAAATTATCAGGATATTCTAGGGGTTAGCGTTGACCGCTGCTGATCACAGTGGATAGGGTGTGGCTTCATGAAATGCCTTAATTTCGAGAATCCCTAATGCCCTATCTGAACTTTCTCGGGGCGGATTACTAGCCTTTTTTCCTGCAGACACTTCTCTGCTTTCTGTTTGTTTTCTGAAAAATTTATCTTCTATAATTAATACAGCTACTACAAACTATACTATATAAGACTTACTATCCTTATTAACAAAACGACAAAGTTGGTTTTTAATACAACAAGATAACTTACTTATACACAGCATCTGAATTGGGCAAAACCCCGTAGACTCTCTGGGCAAAACCCCGTTCATTTTTGGTCAAATACCCGTAAAGGCTGTTAATTCCCCGCAACCATGGTTATTTACCCGTCTCATGCACGTCATATTCAGTCGATGGCTATGCATTATTCTTTATTGGTCAAATACCCGGAAGCCTATAACTACCCGCGTAAATAGGCATAACCATGCGGATAGTAACGATGGGAATCGCTGAGTAGATCGAGATGCTCAATCATGGCTCTATTGCCTATTAGGTAAGTATATATAACATATTGATTCTAATTATATTAATCACATTATTTGCACAATGAAGGCAATATCGTCATTTCTATAAAAATGACACCGATCTTTATTGGTCAAAACCCCGCAAGCGCAGTCTTGGGTAAATGCAATATATCTATATGATAGATAAGTAAAATATACAAATAAATGTATAAATTTGACACTAAAAGATGATATTGATAAATAACAGATCGCTGTTGATGAATATAGATAACTAGCTGTAAACAAATGTAAAAAACAGGATTATGACCAGTAATGCGGGGAATTGCCCAAGTAAGGTGTTGCTAACTCATTGATGTCCGGCATTAGCCAGCGACTGTCCTTATTTATTGTCATTATTGGCGGACACCATTCAAGTTGGGCCGGAAACGGTGTGGTTTGGTGGATTTTCCCTATAGTTGCATATGAAAGAAAACTTTCATATTATTTCATATGAACACAACGAAGCTGCCACATGAAACGCCCTGCCAAAACCACCGCCCTGGATCCCGTCGCGGTATTGTCCAAGGCCCTGCTCAATGCCTCCGCGATCTTGGGTCTTAATAGAGGACTCCTGGGGAAGGTGCTCGGGTTAAGTCCGGCCTCGGTCTCGCGGTTGTACTCCGGTCAATACCGGTTCACCCAAGACAGCAAGGAATGGGAACTGGCCACCCTGCTGGTGCGCCTGTACCGCGGGCTCGACGCCATGATGGCCGGTGACGAGACGGCGCTGCTTGCCTGGATGCAGAATCCGAACCGCGATCTGAACGGCGTGCCATCGGAGCGGATCGCCACCGTCACTGGTCTGGTCACCACCGTCGAATATGTGGACGCCTTCCGCGCTCGCATCTGAGGCGCGCGCCGCCGCGGGCACGGTCTGGCGCGTGGTCGAGCACCAGTTCACTGTCTCGACACGCCGGATCGTCGACACCCAGGCCGAACAGGACCTGCTCGAACAGCTGCTGGAGGAGAGCAAGCCACCCTATCCGCCCGGTTGCGAGCAGCTGCATTATCTCCTGAAGACACCGCTCCGCTACCAGCCGCCAAACCCATACGGGTCGCGTTTCCGGCGCACACACTCCCATGAGGGGGTCTTCTACGCCTCAGAGGAACCGCGCACGGCTGTGTCCGAGGTGTCCTATTACCGTCTGCGTTTCTTCGCCGCCTCGCCCCAAACCCCGTTCCCGCGTAACGGCGAACTTTTGACCGCCTTCTCCGTACGTTACGCCACATCCCGCGGTATCGATCTGATGGTTCCGCCATTCCGTCGCGACCACAAGCGTTGGACAGACCATAAGGACTACAGCTCTACCCAAGCGCTCGCGGCGGCGACACGGGAGGCCGGCGTCGAAACCATCCGTTACGAGTCGGTGCGCGATGTCCAGGCCGGCGGCGCCAATCTGGCGTTGCTGACGCCGCAGGCCTTTGCCGTGACTGCTCCCACGGCGCAACAGACTTGGACGCTTTTTTTGTCTAAAACCGAGGTCAACTGGCGTCGTGTTTCCGACACGTCCGGCGAGGCGCTGGTATTTCCGGTGGCGCAGTTTGGTCCCATGTCTGTCTGATTGAGAATACAATCCAGGAAACTGTGGGTATGGCATACGTCCGGTTCCAGGTACAGATCTCGCCTGCAAACACGCCGTCCGAATTAATCTAGTCTTTTCACAGAGCGCGTCTCAATGCCAAACGCCACATGCGCATGGCCCAGTGCGGGCATCACACTGCACGCCGCCATTACAGCTCATAGGTAGCTGTTTGGCGGTATAGCTCCTTGGTCTCGGCATTACCTGTGCCTAGACCCAATTTATTTCTGAGTGGGCGTCCGTATCGGGGAATTAATTCGCCTGCGGAAGTTTGCTACTCCAAAAAGACACTGAGTTCGCCGGATGGGTAATGGGCAAAATTCAGCCATAAGTGGCCGGTCGGTGTGTTCCGGAAGCTGACAGTCGACGTTCTAGTTGAATTGTCTTTATTCATAATTATTGACCGACCTATGTTCTAGCCGTGTTGAGCGGCGCGAGGCACGACTACAACCGGAAACGGTGCGCCGTATCACCGCCTCCAAGCGAGAGTAAGAGAACAATTATTCAACCCGCCAACCTTTCCACATGGTAAACAATCACCAAGAACCATAAGTCTTGAACACCAGATCGACTTGGTTGGGGTGATGCCTGCCCATGCTTTTACTTAGAGTTATTGCTAAGCATTTTTACTACACTGTCCGCAACAGCTTCTATTTGCCTAG